>DATARX010000310.1:0-4589 GCA_036263955.1 Rhodopila sp. | reverse complement strand
AGCCTCCCCTGACGCTTCGATCAGCACCATCAGCACATCGAACGCGCGCCCCCCAAGATGGATCGGCCGACCGTCGACGAGAAGTTCGCGCCGGCGTGGCAAAACCCGGAAGCGGCCGAATTCGACTTCGGTCGAGGTTTCGGACGTGGGATTCATGATCTGTGACTGTAGCACGAATGCGCAGAGTCACTTAGGCGATGTTGAAACCGTCTGGGCTCATAAGCTTACCCGAAGCTTGAGCTGCGCGATCTTCGGGTGGAAGAGTAGTCCGTATCCTCGCAAAGGCGAATCGCCCATTGATCCCCAAGGATACGCCCCAGTTGGGTGTTTCGGTTTGAATGAACGGCGGGCGATCGGGACGAAGTTCCTGTGTCCGGCTGTGGTAAACCTCGCCCGCGATAAACCGCGCGCCTCCAAGGATTGTCGATGATCGCTCTCGCTGTGTTGCTCCCCTGGCTCGCCCTCCTGCTTCACCGGCGCGTGTTTCAGGCGGCGTTTTGTCTCGGCCTGCAACTCACTCTGGTGGGATGGATCCCGGCCGCGGTTTGGGCCGTTCTCGTGATTAACCAGGACAGGCGGGAGCGGCAGTACCGCGAAATGATTCGGATGCTTCGCGGGCGGTGATATTGCGTGCAATGTGCGCGGCTCGCCCTTTGGGCGCCCGACAACCGGGCACCCGGGCGAAAATATGGAGACCTTGATGCGCCTTTGGCGATTCGGCTGGCTTTTCCTCCCATTTGCGCTGGCTGGCTGCGGCGGCGACAAACCGGCGGTGACACTCTCGGTCAGCTGCGGCGGAAGCACCGCGCTGGCCGGCGCCCAGTCCATTACGGTATTGGGAGACCCGGTGAACGGCCGCCCGACAATGACCTTTCCGGACCCGGCCAACCCGGGGCAAACCGGAACGATGTCGGTCCCAGCCGCATCCAGGTGTTCGATCACGCCGGTTACCAGTTCCGGTGGATAACGGGACGAGGTTCGCTGCTGTCGCGCGTCAGCGTCAGCGAGCGTCGCCGGTCTCGTTCTGATGGCAGGGCCGATCCCCGGCATCGGCTCGGTAGACGCCGTGGACAGTGTCGCGCACCTCATTCAGGTGGCACTGACCCCGGTATTCCTGCTGTCGGGCATCGGCACGCTGTTGAACGTGTTCAATACGCGCCTGAGCCGGGTTTCCGATCACCGCGAGCATATCGAGGAAATGCTGAAGGGCGGCGCCGAAGACCAGGATCCCGAGCGACTGCGTATCCATCTGGTTCGGCTCTACCGCCGCACCTTGGTGCTGGACGCCGCGATCGTTCTCGGCGCGATCGGCGGGGCATCCACCTGCGCCGCGGCGTTCGTCCTGTTCCTCGGCAGCGTGCGGGACGCCGCCATCGCCTCCTGGCTGTTCATCCTGTTTGGCCTTGCCCTCGGCTGCAGTGCCTGCGCGCTCCTCGCGTTCCTGGCGGACAGCGTTCTGGCCTGGCACGGGCTGCATCGGGACGGACCGCTCCCACGCCCCAAATAGCGCCGAAATGGCCGCCCCAATTGCGCCCCCTGCCCAGCCCGCCTACACTTACCGGTTAGTAGGAGGGACTCATCCAATGGATCTTCGCTTCACCCCGGAAGAACGCGCCTTCCGCGAGGAAGTCCGCACATTCATCCGTGAAAACCTCCCTGCCGACACCCGGGACCGCATGAAACTCGGCCACCCCCCGCGCAAGGAGGATACCGTGCGCTGGCAACGGATTCTCAATGCCAAGGGCTGGGCGGCGTTTTCCTGGCCGACGGAATGGGGCGGCCCGGGCTGGACCGCGATCCAGAAGATGATCTTCCTGGAAGAAAATCTGATGGCCCCTGCCCCCGAATTGCTCTCCTTCAACATCACCATGCTCGGCCCGGTGCTGATCCAGTTCGGCACCGAGGCGCAGAAAAAGCGCTTCCTGCCCCGCGCCGCCAACCTCGACGACTGGTGGTGCCAGGGCTTTTCCGAACCGGGCGCCGGATCGGACCTGGCCTCCCTGAAGACCGCGGCAAAGCTGGATGGCGATCATTACGTGGTGAACGGGCAGAAGATCTGGACCTCCACCGCCCACCACGCCGACTGGTGCTTCGTTCTCGTCCGCACCGATCCCAATGCGCGGAAGCGGCAGGAGGGCATTTCCTTCCTGCTGGTCGACATGAAAACGCCCGGCGTCACCGTGCGCCCGATCATTTCGATCGACGGCAGCCACCATCTGAACGAAGTCTTCTTCGACGACGTGAAAGTCCCCGTGGACATGCGCATCCATGCCGAGAACAAAGGCTGGGACGTCGCGAAATACCTGCTGGGCAACGAACGCACCGGCATCGCTCGCCTGGGCAAATCCCGCGAACGGGTCAACGCCGCGGTTGCGATGGCGCGCGACGTCAACTTCGGTGGCCAGCCATTGATCCAGGACCAGACATTCCGCCAGCGCGTTGCGCAGTTGCAGGTCGATATGAAGGCGCTGGAGATCACGCAGTACCGGGTCGTTTCGGCCTACGACAAGGCGAAAGGCGGCGGCAAGCCGGATCCGCTGTCGTCCGTGCTGAAGGTGAAGGGCACCGAATTGCTGCAGGCGACGACAGAACTTGCGGTCGATGTCGCCGGCCCGATGGCCACGCCGATCTGGGCGCGGGAACTGGAGGCGCTTAACGAACCCGACGACCTGCTGGAAGCCGCCAGCGCCGGCACCGGCAGCTATCTGATGCTGCGCGCCGCCTCCATTTACGGCGGCACCAATGAAATCCAGAAGAACATCCTGACCAAAGCAGTATTGGGGCTGTAATGGACTTCGAACCATCCGAGGACCAGCGCCTGCTGGTCGAAAGCGTCACCCGCATGCTGGGCGACACCTATGGTTTCGCGCAGCGCAAGACCTACATGGCGCTGCCTGAGGGCTATTCCCCGGCGATCTGGTTGCAATTCGCCGAACAGGGGCTGCTTGGCGTTCCCTTCGCCGAGGAGTACGGCGGCTTCGGCGGCGGCGCCGAGGATGTCATGCTGGTGATGCAGGCATTCGGCCGCGCCCTGGTTCTGGAACCCTATTTGTCCACCGTCGTGCTCGCCGGAACCGCGCTGAACGTCGCCGGCAACCTGGACCAGAAGGCCGCTATCCTGCCGGCGATCGCCGAAGGCAGTCTGAAAATGGCCTTTGCGCACAGCGAACGCCAGGCGCGTTACGACCTGACGGATGTCGTGACAACCGCCACGCGGAACGGTTCCGGCTGGGTGCTCGACGGATCAAAGACCGTCGTTTCGCACGGCGAGGCAGCGGACAAGATCGTCGTCAGCGCCCGCACCGGCGGCGACCGCCATGACTCGGACGGCATCACCCTGTTCCTGGTTGACGCCAGCGCGGCCGGGGTCGCCCGGCGCGGCTATATCGGTCGTGACGATACGCGCGCGGCGGACATCGCCCTGGCGAACGTTCCGGTTTCCGACGCCGATGTCCTAGGCGAGGTCGGCAATGGCCTGCCCATCATCCAGCGCGTCGTCGAAGCCGGCATCGCCGCCACCGCCGGCGAAACGGTCGGCGCGATGGAAGCGATGAACGAAATGACGCTGGAATACAGCAAAACCCGCGTGCAGTTCGGCAACCCGATCGGATCGTATCAGGTAGTTCAACATCGCCTCGCCGACATGTTCATGGCGCAGGAGCAAGGCCGCGGCATGGCAATGCTGGCCACCATGTCGATCGACAATCCGGACGACGCCGCCCGCGCCCATGACATTGCGCTGGCAAAGGTCGGCATCGCCCAGGCCGGCCGCTACGTGTCACAAAGCGCTGTGCAAATGCACGGCGGCATCGGCATGACCGAGGAATACGCGGTCGGCCACTACTTCCGCCGCTGCATGGTGATCGAACGGCTGTTCGGCGACCCGGCCTACTACCTCAATAGACTGGCGGCGGAGGTCGCCTGATACCAGCCGCCCCGGTCGCCGGCGCTTTGGCGATCCGGGCGGGGCGTTCCGGGCGGCTGGTATCGCCCGGGGCTGGCGGGCGGCCGCATGCCGAAGAATACCTGATGCCAACCGCTGCCCCAGCCCGGACGGCACCGGTCAAACCGGCAGCGTCACCGTCGCCTTCACGCCGCCGGTGGGACGGTTGACGATCACAACATCGCCGCCATGCGCCCGCATGATATTCCGAGCGATCGGGAGACCCAGACCCACCCCACCGGTCTCCCGGTTGCGGCTCGGTTCCCCGCGATGAAACGGCTCAAACACCCGATCCAGCTCCGCGGTCGGGATTCCGGGGCCATCATCCTCGACCTCCACAATCACCATGTGCTGGTCGGCATTCGATAGCCGTACCAGCGCCGAACCCCCGTAATTGACGGCATTGGTGACCAGGTTCACGAGCACCCGCTTCAATGACAGAGAGCGCGCCCGCACCGTCAGGTGGGCTGGCCCGTCATACTGCAGCTTGTCCAGAAGATCCGGGTGGGCGTCCCCGGTTTCATCCAGGATCGTCCGCAGCAGTTCCGCGAGGTCCAGCGGCGACACCGGCTCCGTCGTGCGGGAATCCCGGCCGAACGCCAGCGTGGCCGACACCATCGCCTCCAGTTCCTCCAGATCGGCCAGG
>DATARX010000299.1:0-4608 GCA_036263955.1 Rhodopila sp. | reverse complement strand
CCGCTCCAAGGGCATCGCCTGCAAATACCAGCCTTTGGCCGAGGGCTATCGCGCATGGGCGGGCGGGCTCGGCATGGCGAAGCATCTGACCGGGTTGGAGCTGGACGCGGCCTATGAATACATCAACTGGTATCTGTCCGGCTGGGTCGGCGCCTATTTGAACCGTCAGGGCTATTACAGCGCGGTGCTGGAAACGGCGAAGGAGAACATGTCCGCCGACGAATGGGGCTACTGGATCGAGGGCAAGCCGGCGGTGGCCGACATCCTCAGCCCCGAAGGCAAAGTCATGGAAAAAGCTGGCGCCATCCGCGACGGCGGCTCCTTCACCGAACGCATGGGCCACGTCGCCTGCTGGAACTCGGTGATGAACGAGGACCGATATATGATCCAGAAATGGAACGAGTTCATCGCGGCCTAAAGGCGCCTGGGCCTGCGGTCACCGTTATGGCCGAGCGTCATCTCGCCATAACGGAAACGCCGCGTATGCCCGTTCAACAATCGGCGGCGGTCTCGGGCAAAATTCGGTTGAGAGCCGCCTGCGCGCGAGCAAACGCCTGATCCCGCATCTCCGGGCCTCGTGTCACGCCTTCCAGCGCCAGAACGTGGAAGTCCGTCAGGCCGATGGTGTTGAAGATCGCGCGAAGATAGGGCGTCAGAAAATCCGGCTGCGCCGGCGCACCGCTGGGCGACGGTCCGGTGAACCAGCCGCCCGAGGCGACGACCACGAACACCGGACGGTCGCGTAGCGTGCCGACTTTGCCCGACGGTATGCTGGCGAAGCTGCGATGGATGCGAACCACCTGGTCGATCCAGGCTTTCAATACGGCCGGCACCGAATAATTGTGCATCGGCGTCGCAATGACGACGGCGTCCGCACGCTCCAGTTGCCCGATCAAGGCTTCCGACGCAGCGAACGCGCGGGCAGACGTGTCCGGAACCATGATCGCGGCGCAAAACTCGGCGTCGACAAAGGGCGGCGGCGCGGCGGCGAGATCACGGTGTTCGACTTCGGCGGCGGGATGGCGTTGGCGCAACCTGGCCAGAACCGCCTGCGCGAAGGTCTGGCAAATCGACGCGCCGCCTTTTGGACTGCACGACAGATAAAGAATGCGCCGCATCAATCAATCCAATGTCGTGCTGAAACGGAGTGAGGACGGCAACAGCCCCGACAACCGAACCACCGGACCACCCCGCCAGCAGAGGGTAGCCCTGGTCGAACCGGCGCAGGGCACGCTCGACCAGATCGGCGGCTCCGGTCAGGTGCGGCCGTCGCGCGCACATGACCGGGTAACACGCCGCGAGCTCCGCCTGGGTCCGCGCCGGGCGGATCTCGATGTTCATGTCAGGGGGAACCCACCGGCGATCGCCAGGCGGTTCCACAGGTTGATGAGCCCGATCAGCAGCGTCAGATTGGCGATCTCTACCTCCGAGAACACCGCCGCCAGGCGATCATAGGCGTCCTGCGGCGCCCCCTGGGTCGATACCAGCGTCAGATGCTCGGTCCAGGCCAGCGCCGCCCGTTCGCGTTCGGAGTAAAAGGTCGTCTCGCGCCAGGAATTCAGCAGATACAGCCGTTGTTCGGCCTCGCCGTTCTTGAGGGCATCCTTGCTGTGCATGTCGAGGCAGTAGGCGCAGCCGTTGATCTGGGAAGCGCGCATCTTCACCAGTTCGAGCAGCGTCTTCTCCAGTCCGCAACCTCTGATATAAGCCTCCACGCCGGCAACGGCGCGATAGGCGTCGGGCGCGACCTCAGCGAAAGACGCTCTCGGGGCATGGGACATGGCAAACTCCTGCGTTTGAGGCTCGCCTAATAAGTGCCGATAGTGGCATAGCGTTAAGGGCCAAGAACGGGCGAACTGAGTAGGCCATGACGCTGAACATCACTCTCGACCCGGCGGAAACCGAACCGCTGTTCCTGCAGATCGCCGCTCGTGTGCGATCGGCGATCGTCGCCGGCCACATCGCCGCCGGTGCCAAACTGCCCTCGGCTCGGGCCCTGGCGGCGCAACTGGCGGTCGCGCGCGGGACGGTGGATGCGGCCTATGCGCTGCTGGCAGGCGAAGGCGCGATCATGACGCGTGGGGCGGCCGGCACCGTGGTGTCGGGAACAAGCCGAACCGAAGCGATGGAGCACACGCCCTTCATGTTCGCCCCGGAGGCCGCCGCAACGCAGCCGGGACCGTTGCCGTTCCAAATGGGTCTGCCCGCATTGGATGAATTTCCCCGCAAGCTTTGGTCCAATCTTACGGTACAAGCGGCCCGCGCCGCGCAACCGGCGGATCTGGCGGCAACCGATCCGTCCGGGCTGCCGGAACTGCGCCAGGCCATCGCGACCTATCTGGGCGTCGCGCGCGGCATCCGCTGTTCGGCCGCTCAGGTCCTGGTCACCGCCGGCTATCAGGGCGCATTGTCCCTGGTGCGCAGCGTGCTGCTGCGCCACGGCGATCCGGTCTGGATCGAGGATCCCGGCTACGCGATGACCCGTGAGGCGCTCGAAACCGCCGGCGCGCGCGTCGTGCCGATCCGGGTGGACCCGGATGGCTTGCGTGTCGCGTCCGGCGTGGTCGCGGCGCCGAAAGCGAAGCTGGCAGTGGTGACCCCGACGCATCAATGCCCGACGGGCGTCGCGCTTTCATTGCCTCGCCGGCTCGAACTCCTGGCCTGGGCGACGGACAACGGCTCGTGGGTCCTGGAGGACGACTATGACAGCGAGTTCCGCTATATCGGCCGCCCGCTGCCCTCCCTGAAGAGTCTCGATCGTGGACACCGCGTGCTGTACGCAGGCACCTTCAGCAAGGTGCTGTTCCCGGCGCTTCGCCTCGGCTACCTGGTCGTGCCGCCGGAGCTTGCCACGGCCTTCATGCGCGCCGCCCGCCTGCTGACGCTGGGCCAGCCGGCGCTGGAGCAGAAAATCATCGCCGCATTCATGCAGAGAGGCCATTTCGCCCGGCACATCCGGCGCATGCGGATGTTGTATGCCGAACGGCGAAAGGCTCTGGCCGCCGCCCTGGAAACCACCTTCGGCCCACGCGTCGTCGTCGAGATGGCAGCCGGGGGCATGCATCTGCTGGCGCGCTTCCCAGGCGCCGCGGACGATACGGCGTTGGCAAAACGAGCCGCCGCTGTTGGACTGGCGCCGTCTACACTGTCGTCACACACGATGGCGCATGATCGCGGCCAGGGCCTGCTGCTGTCGTTCACTAACATTCCGGCCGACGCGGCGGCGACGACGGTGGCCCGCCTGGCGCGCGTCGTCGATCGATCCGCATCAGATATCGGCTTGACCATGACGCCCCCGCCTTGCGACTTTGTTCCCGCGCCGGAGATACCGAGCGGACATGACGAAGCGAGGTGATTGGATGGCGCGGCTTAAATTGGTTCCGTTTCTGCAAGCCGCCCCGCTCGCCCTGATCCTGATCGTTTTCCTGCTGCTGCCGATGGGCGCGCTGGTTGTCGTTAGTTTCTTCGACTACGACAGTGTCCAGATCATTCCGGCGTTCGAGTTCACCAACTATACCGACGCGCTGGGCTCCGCGATCACCTGGGATACCTATCTCAATACGATCCGCTACACGGTCATCGTCTGGGCGGTGACCGCCGTGCTGGGCTTTACCATCGCCTATGTGTTGGCCTTCGAAATTCGCAGTCGCACGACGCAGATGGTTCTGTTCCTGGTCTGCACCGTTCCGTTCCTCACGTCTAACATCATCCGCATGATCTCCTGGATCCCGTTCTTGGGGCGGGAGGGCCTGCTGAACACCACGCTGCTGAAACTGGGCCTGATCCACCAGCCGCTGGAATTCCTGCTGTTCTCCGACTTCGCCGTGGTGCTGGCCTACACCCATCTCTACGTGCTGTTCATGATCACGCCGATCTTCAACACCATGATGCGGATCGATCGCCGGCTGCTGGAGGCGGCACTGGACGGCGGCGCCGGCTGGTGGCGGTCCATCACCACGGTGGTGCTGCCGCTGTCCAAGTCCGGCATCGCCATCGGCTCGATCTTCGTCGTCACCATGGTGATGGGCGATTTCATCACCGTCAGGCTCATGAGCGGCGGACAGAGCGCCTCGGTGGGACTGATGATCTCCAACCAGATCTCATCGCTGCAATATCCGGCCGCCTGCGCCAACGCCGTGGTGCTGCTGGCGGTGGTGCTGATCATGATCGCCGCCATCCTGCGCATCGTCGATATCCGGAAGGAACTCTGATGACGGCCACGTTCCGCCGCGGCGCGCTGCTGGGCGTGCTCGGGCTGTTCATCCTGTTCCTGTACGGACCGACACTGACCATCCTGGTGCTGTCGTTTCAGGGTCCCGATGGCGGGCTGACCTTCCCGATGAACGGATTCTCGCTGCACTGGTTCGCCCGCCTGTTCGAGGCGCAGGCGGTGGGCGATTTCGCCGGCTCGCTGATGCGCTCGCTGATGCTGGGGGCGATGGTCATGGCCGTAACGGTCGTGGTGTCGCTCGCCGCCGGCATGGCTTTCCGCCGCCGCTTCCGGGGATCCGGCGCGCTGTTCACGCTGACCGTCGCCAGCCTGATCATTCCCTCGATCCTGGTCAGCCTGGGCGTCGGATTGCTGTTCAACGCCGTCGGGATCGATGC
>DATARX010000280.1:0-21799 GCA_036263955.1 Rhodopila sp. | reverse complement strand
TGGCACATCGGCGACACCACGATTCGGTTCCGGGCGGTCACCGAGCGGAAGCTGATCGGCTGAAAAAGCAGCGGAGTCGGCATGCGGGCTAATCCTGACTGACGAGGTTGGGCAGGTGGATATAGGTCGGGAGCGCGGAATGAAACCAGGGGCTTGCATATGAATATCCTGTCGATCCAGTCCTGGGTGGCATTCGGCCATGTCGGCAACGCCAGCGCCGTCTTCCCGCTGCAGCGCCTCGGGGCCGAGGTCTGGGCGATCAACACCGTGCAGTTTTCCAATCACACCGGCTACGGGGACTGGAAAGGCGCGGTCTATTCCGGGCAGTCGGTGCGCGACCTGGTGGACGGAATCGCTGCCCGGGGCGCACTGCATCACTGCGACGCGGTGCTCACCGGCTACGTCGGCGGCGCCGATATCGGCGATGCCATCCTGCACGCGGTTGCCTCGGTGCGCCGTGCCAATCCGACGGCATTGTATTGCTGCGACCCGGTGATCGGCGACACCGATACCGGGGTCTATGTGCGGCCTGGAATAGAAGACTTCCTGCGCGGCCACGCCCTGCCTGCCGCCGACATCGCCACCCCGAACCGGTTCGAGATCGAGCGTTTGACCGGTTTGGACTGCTCCACCCTGCACGGCGCCAAACAGGCGGTGCTGCGCCTGCGTTCGATGCTGCACGCCGATGGGCCGGCCTGCGTGCTGCTGACCAGCCTGGAAACCGACAGCACGCCACCAGGATTTATCGACATGATGACGTTCGCGGACGGGACCTTCCACCTGCTGCGCACGCCCCGCCTGGGGATCACGGTCAACGGTGCGGGCGACGCGATCGCGGCGTTGTTTTTGTTCCACCATTTGCGGACCGGCCGCGCGGTGGCGGCGCTGGAGGCAGCCGGATCCTCGGTGTTCGGCCTGCTGCGCCAGACGGCGGAAGCCGGGTCGCGGGAAATCCTGACGGTCGCGGCGCAGCAGGAATTCGTGGCGCCCACGCGGGTGTTTACCGCCGAAAACTGCTGAACGGTCCCTGGTGGCTGGCGTGTTCTCCGCAGGTACCGTCGGATGCCGCTTATTTAGCTTAGGGCAGATTGCGCCGGAATCGCCCGCCAATGCGCGTATCTATCGGCGTGTGAATGTTATTTTGTCGGTATATGACAGAAGGCAATTAATCCGCGGACGGACCGCGGATCGGATCGATATCATGGTTCAACGCGATCCAACCGGTCGAGACGACGTAACGGGCGGGGGCCTGAACCGCAGGCGCCGATTGCGGTTTGGCTGATCGTGCTGGACGAATCCCTGGCGTCATGAGTACATATATGAAGTCCGATACAGTTTGGAGCAGATTTGACATGCATAAAATAATTCTAGGGACATTGACCATGTTTGGCTTGATCGCCGGCACGGCAACGTTTGCCTCCGCCTCCCCGGCGACTCACTTGCTTGGTAGCGACGCTGCCGTTCAGGCGAGCAGCGTTCAGCGCGTCGACTACACTTGGAACCATCACCACTATAAGCACCGTTCCTGGGACAAAAAGGGCCGCCATTGGCACTACTACTGATCGCCTGAGCCTGCACGAGGGCCGTTCCATCCGGTAAACGAAGGGCGGTCCTCGCCTGGCTTTCATTGGCCAAAGCGTTAGTTCTCAATTCGGTATATGTTGAATATCCGCCCCGAGGCCAGCAATCGCGGCAGGGATGAGAAATTCACCTCCGCATCGAATTTCAGTTCGATCTCGTAGCGTGTGCTGCGGCGAGCGTCTCCGGCCTACCCCCCGGCCAGAAACCCCATCGCCGCCTCCACCCCGCCGCGCCCATGCGGCACGCCTTCAATTCGCATCCCCATCTCGATCGACGCCAGCGTCCCCAGCAGCATCGGCTCGTTCAGATCGCCCAGATGCCCGATCCGGAAAATCTTTCCGCTCAGCTTCCCAAGCCCCCCGCCAAGCGACACATTGAACCGCTCACGCACCGTCTTGCGCAAGGCATCGCCGGCGAATCCCTCCGGCATCAGCACCGCGGTCACCGAGTTCGAATACCGCTCCGGGGACATGCAGAACAGCGTCGGCCCGTCATTCCCGGCCCACACCTGAACCGCGCGCCGCGTCGCCTCCGCCAGCCGCGCGTGACGGGTCACGACCGCGTCCAGCCCCTCTTCCTCCAGCAGCCGGATCGACTCGCGCAGCCCGTAGAGAATATTCACAGGAATAGTGCCGATGAAACTTTTCTGCGCGCGGTCCGCCATCATCGTCCAGTCGAAGTAGAAACGATGCAGCTTCGCCTGCGCATGCGCCGCCAGCGCCTTGCCGGACACGCCGGTGAAGCTCATGCCCGTCGGCAGCATCAGCCCCTTCTGGCTGCCGCCCACGACGCAATCCACGCCCCACGCATCCATGCGGAACTCCAACGAGCCCAGGGAGGAAATCGTATCCACCAGGAACAACGCCGGATGATCCACCGCATCGATCGCCGCCCGCACCGCCGGCAGCGGCGTCATCATGCCGGTCGCCGTCTCGTTATGCACCACGCACACCGCCTTGATCGCATGCGCGGTGTCGGCCGCCAGCGCCCGGCGCACATCGGCGATGTCGACCCCGCGCCGCCAGTCCGCCGGCACTACCCGCACCTCCAGCCCATGACCGCGCGCCATCGCCGCCCACTCTTCCGAGAAGTAGCCCGACTCCAGCACCAGGATCGTATCGCCGGGCGACAGCAGGTTGGTCAGACTCGCTTCCCACGCGCCATGGCCGGACGCATTGTACATGAACAGATGCTGGTCCGTCCGCAGCACCCGCTTCACCCCGGCGAACGCGGCCTGGTAAACCGGCACGAACTCCGGATCATTGAAGTCGATGCTGCCACGGTCCATCGCCCGCAGCACGCTGTCGGGGATGTTCGTCGGGCCGGGGTTGGCGAAAAAATGGCGCCCTCTTGCTTTGGGCGTCGGTTCTTGGGACATGGACTGGACCTACCGGTGTTTCACTCGGCGTCCCTTATAGACCAACGCTCACGATAAGGAGAGACCCGGTGCCGACCGCCCGGGTCATCGGCCGGTCGTTTCAGTCCCCGCGCGCCAGGCACCCCGCCAACACGAATCCCGACAGCCGGTCGACCCACGCATCATCCAGCCCTTCATTCAGCAGGGCTCGGACGTGCAACGGCCCAAACAGGCTGTACAGAACCATCTCCACATCCAGGTCGGCCCGCAATTCGCCGCGCGCGATCCCGCGCTCCAGGACCGAGCGTATCTCGACGCGCCGCGGCGTCACGAAGCCGGTGACGAAGGCGTTGATGGTTTCGGGATCGCTCTGTCCCTCCGCGATGATGCAGCGGATGATCCGACCCGCTTTGCCGCGCAACAGCCGGGCAAAGGACCGCAAGCTCGCTTGCATGTCGGTGACGACGGAGCCGGATGGCGGAATCGCGAGTTCGGCGGCCGTGGCCTCCAGGAAACCCTCCATCGCCAGGGCCCCCTTGCTTTGCCACCAGCGATAGATCGTGGTTCGCGCGACGCCGGACCGGGCGGCGACCGCTTCAATCGTGAACCGGCTCAAGCCGCCCTCGGCAAGCAGGTCATAGGCAGCCAGCAGCACCGCCTTGCGGCTCGCATCGCAGCGCGGACGTCCTGGCGGCCTGGCAACGGCCATTGACGGCATGGTCAATCCTTCCACCGCTAACGTAGGGCCAGTTGCAACGATAAGACATTCCCTTGCGGCATGTCTCCTATCTCCCGCCGCGGGGGTTGTTTCCCTGCTTTTTGTTCACATTTGCACCAGCCGCTACACCGTGTAGCGAAATATGCCCGCGGCTCGGCGTGCCGGGATAGGACGGACTTCGATGGATCAGGCGACGACGGCGACACGGGCAATGGATGGCAGGCCCGATGGCATCCGGACCGCGGCCCGGTCGGGTCGGAACGGCCTGCTGAAACGGACGGCCCTGGGTGCGCTGGCGGTCGCGGGACTGGCCGTCGCCGCGCACTACGGCACCGAATACTGGCGCGTCGGCCGCTTCATGGTCGACACCGATGATGCCTATGTCCAGGCGGACAACACGCTGATCGCGCCCCGCGTATCCGGTTACATCAGCCAGGTGCTGGTCGCCGACAACCAGCCGGTCAAGGCGGGCCAGTTGCTCGCCCGAATCGACGACCGGGATTACCAGACCGCGCTGCACCAGGCGATGGCGGACCGCGAAACCGCGGAAGCCGAGATGCGCTCGATCGACGCCCGCCTGACGCTGCAGGACTCGACCATCGAGGAAGCCAGCCAGCAGGTGACCGCCGCCGACGCCGCCCTGCGGTTCGCCCAGCAGGAGCATGCCCGTTATCAACTCCTGTCCCGCTCCGGCGCCGGCTCCGCCCAGTCGGACCAGCAAAGCCAGTCGCAACTGATCCAGCGGACCGCCGGCCTCGCCCAGGCCCGCGCCGCGCTCGCCGCTGCCCGGCAGCAGGTCGACGTGCTGCAGGCGGCCCGCGCCAAGGCGGCCGCGCAACTGGAGCATTACCGCGCCGCCGAACAGCAGGCGCGCCTGAACCTCGGCTATACCGAACTCACCGCCCCGGTCGACGGCACGGTCGGCGCCCGCACGTTGCGCGTCGGCCAATACGTCCAGGCGGGCACACAGCTCATGGCGCTGGTGCCGCTGAACGCGGTTTATATCGTTGCGAACTACAAGGAGACGCAGTTGACCGACGTGCGTCCCGGCCAGTCAGTCGACATCTCCGTCGATACCTTCCCCGACCTGCGGATCCACGGCCATGTCGACAGCATCGCGCCGGCCACCGGCCTGCAGTTCGCGCTGCTGCCGCCGGACAACGCAACCGGCAACTTCACCAAGATCGTGCAGCGTCTGCCGGTGAAGATCGTGCTCGACCACGCCGCCGGCACCCCGGCCGGCCTGCTGCGGCCGGGCATGTCGGTCGAGCCCTCGATCGACACCCGCACCGCCCGCTAAATCCATGAGCAATCCCAGCCTGCCCGCCGACACCGAACCGCAAGCCGACATGCGGACCTGGCTTGCGGTGGGCGGCGCCATGATCGGCGCCTTCATCGCAGTGCTGAATATCCAGATCACCAACGCCTCGCTGCCCAATATCCAGGGCGCGATCGGCGCCGGCATCGATGACGGCGGCTGGATCTCGACCGCCTATCTGGTCGCCGAAATTGTCGTGATCCCGCTGACCGGCTTTCTCGCCCCCGTCTTCTCCCTGCGCCGCTATCTGCTCGGCAACACGATGCTGTTCCTGGTGATGTCGGTCGCCTGTGCCTTCGCGCAGAACCTCAGCCAGATGATCGTGCTGCGCGCCATGCAGGGTTTTTTCGGCGGCGTGCTGATCCCGCTGGCGTTCACCATCACGCTGACGACGCTGCCGCGGTCCAAGCAGCCGATCGGGCTGGCGCTGTTCGCGCTGTCGGCGACCTTCGCCCCGGCGATCGGCCCGACCATCGGCGGCTACCTGACCGAAACCTATGGCTGGCAATACATCTTCTACGTCAACATGGTGCCCGGCGCGATCATGCTGGCGACGCTGTGGCCGACCTTGCGGCCGGCGCCGATGCAACTCGGGCTGCTGCGCAACGGCGACTGGGCTGGCATCGCCACCCTGGCGATCGCCCTGGCCTCGCTGCAGACGGTGCTGGAGGAAGGCAACAAGGACGACTGGTTCGGCTCCGCCTTTATCCTGCGCCTGTCGGTGACAGCCGCGATTTCCTTCGCGCTGTTCTTGTGGATCGAACTGACCAGCCGCAACCCGCTGCTGAACCTGCGCCTGCTGCTGCGTCGGAACTTCGGCCTGGGCAGCATCGCCAATGTCCTGATGGGCATGGCGCTGTACGGATCGGTGTATCTACTCCCGGTCTACTTGTCGCAGATGCAAGGATATAATTCCGAGCAGGTGGGGATGGTACTGGCGTGGACGGGATTGCCGCAACTGGTGCTGATCCCGTTCGTTCCGTACCTGATGCGGCGTGTCGACACACGGCTGCTGGCCGGCGTCGGCTTCGGCCTGTTCGCGCTGAGCAGCTTCCTGAACCTGGCGATTTCGCCGCAGTACAGCGGTGACCAGTTGCTGATCCCGAACCTCGTCCGAGCCTGTGGCCAGGCCCTGGTGATGACGCCGCTGTCTGCGATGGCCACGGGCGGGATCGAACGGTCAAACGCGGGTTCCGCCTCGGCGATGTTCAACATGATGCGCAACCTCGGCGGATCCATCGGGATCGCGGTGCTGGAAACGTTCGTCACCAAGCGGGAGCAGTTTCATTCCAACATCATTACCAGCCAGGTATCGCTGCTGAACGAGGCCACCCGCCAACGGATCGCGTCGCTGCAAGCCTATTTCATGGCCAACGGCGCCAGCGATGCCGCGGCCGCCTGGCATGCGGCGGTGGTGGAGATCGGCCGCGCCGTGCGGGCGCAGTCCTTCTTCCTGGCCTACAGCGATGCATTTGGCCTGATGGGCATCGGCCTGTTGCTGGCGATGGTAACGACAATGGGCATGCGGAAGAGCAGCGGCGGCGGCGCCGGCGCGCATTAGACCACGATCGTTTGAGGTTGACCCGTCTTTCGGCGTTCGTTCATGGTCCAACTGTTTGTTTGATCGCGTGATGGCTGTGTCAGCCTCAGGCGATCACGCTCTGGTTTCGCCCATCAGGCAAGCGCTTGAGGTATCCGATTCACGCGGCGAATCGTGGTCGCGATGCGACTGATGCGTCCAGCGATCGGATATTGGCAGAATCACGTTGCGCTCACCCGCTCGATCAGCGCCACGGCAGCCGCCGGGTTGCGCGCCTTGAACCCGCTGATGACGTAAAGAAAAACGTCTCGTCCGGTGGTTTTCGGGGATGTCTTGCCCACCGTCTCCAACCCCTCGGCCAGCCCGCCTGACGCCCATTGCCGCGCGCGCAACGCCCATCGATCGAGTTCCCGGTCAGAATAGCCCGCCGATTCGCCTTCCGTCGTCCCCATGATGCGCGCATACACAAACGGCGCCGTCGGGTCGGCGATCTGCGGATACGCCGCGTCCCCCGCCACCACGATCGCCACGCCATGCGCGCGGGCGAGGTCGACGAACGCCGGTGTCCGAAAACTCCCGTGCCGTACCTCGACCGCATGGCGGACCGCCCTGCCCTCCACGCTCTTCGGCAACCGCTTGAGGAACGCGCCGAAATCCTCGGGATCGAATTGCTTCGTCGGCATGAACTGCCAGTTCACCGCGCCAAGCTTGTCCCCCAGGTGCATCACGCCACTGCCGAAGAACCGCTCGATCGACTCACCGGCCTGCGACAAAACGCGTCGGTTCGTGGTGAACCGAGGCCCCTTGACCGAAAACACGAAATCGTCCGGCGTTTCATCATGCCATTTGGCGAAGCTCGCCGGCTTCTGCGATCCGTAATAGGTTCCGTTGATCTCGATCGACGTCAGCTTGCGGCTGGCGAATTCCAGTTCCCGCTTGTGCGGTAGCCCGTCGGGATAGAACAAGCCGCGCCACGGCTCATACGTCCATCCGCCGACTCCGATCCGGATGCGTGGTTTGGCGTGGTCTGGCATGGCCCTGTTCCAACAGCGGTGGCAGGGACGAAACATCCGAAACACCCTTAAGTGTCATCACGATTTCAATGACCCTGTCCAGGCCTCCCCCGCGCCCCGGTTCGCAGCATCCGATAACCAATCAGAACGTCGCCTCGGCCTCCATCGCCAGATGCCCGGTCGGGTTGCGCGCCCACAGCGCCACGCCGCCTTTGTCGTCCGGTGCGCCATGCACCGAGAACGGCGCGATATCGAACAGCGGACTGACCGCGCGGAAGCGGAACGTCGCGACCGGCCGCGGCGTGCTCCGTCGCAGCAGGTCGATCAGCAGGGTGGCGATCAATGGCCCATGCACGATCAGCCCAGGGTACCCCTCCGTCTCGGTGACATAGCGGCGATCGTAATGGATCCGATGGCTGTTGAACGTCAGCGCCGAGTAACGAAACAGCAGCGGGTCAGTTGGATGAATGTCCCGCTGCCAGACGTCATCCGTTCGCACCGCGCGCGGTGCCGCCGGTGCCTCATTGGGTCCCGGCATGTCGCGATAGACGATGTCGTGCTCCTCGACCAGCGCGAGACCGTTCCGGCCGGAGATCTCATGTTTGACCAGAACGAAGCACAGCGCGCCATTCCGGCCATGCTTCACCGTAACGTCCTGCACCGTGGACACCCGGGTCATCCCCTCATCCACCCGCAATGGCTGATGAAACACGAAGCGCCCACCGGCCCACATCCGCCGCGGCAGCGGCACCGGCGGCAAAAACCCGCCGCGCGCGGGATGGCCATCCGGTCCCAGGACGGATTGCCGAGCGGTCGGCAGGAAATACAACCAGTGCCACAAAGGCGGCAGCGGATCGCCCGCCGCCGGCGCGGGATCGTCCCGATCCAAGGTCGCGGACAGCGCCGCGATCGGAAAACGCGTGACCTGATCGTGCAGGGTTTCCTGCTTGCCGATCCAGGACCGCAGGTGGTCGACATCCAGTTCTGTCATCTCGCCAACTCCGTCACCGCCGCGCGAGCGCGAACCGCCCCTTCACGCGCCATATCCGCACATAACCCCGTATAGGCGGTCGGGTCGAGCAGCCCGCTGATCTGCGCCGGCGTCATATGTGCGGTGACCCGCGGATCGGCCGCCAACAGATCTCCGAACGGTGTCCCCTGCACGAACGCCGCCTGCGCCGCGTCATACACCGCGTCATGCGCATGCTGCCGCCCGATCGCCGCGCCGAGGTCCAGCATCACCGCCTCCGCCATGATCAACCCGCCGCCGAGGTCCAGGTTGGCCCGCATCCGGACCGGATCCAGCCGCAGCCCACGCATGATCTCTCCCACGCGTGCCAGCATGTCGCCGGTGGCAACGCAGGCGCGCGATTCCGCCGTGTCCATCATCAGGCTCGTCGTGCGATCGGCCTCGTGCTCCGTCGTCATCGCCTCCAGCGCCAGCGGCACCTGGGAGCGGATTTCGGCGGCAGCGGCGATGATGTCCTGGCAGAGCTTCGGGTTGCGCTTCTGCGGCATGGTGGAACTGCCGACCGTGCCGGGCGGGACCGGTTCCTCGACTTCGCCGAACTCCGTCTTCATCAGCGTATAGATCTCCCGCGCGATCTTGCCGCACGTCGCGGCCAGCAGGCCCAGCAGCAGGACATTTTCCGCCAGATGGTCGCCGATCGCGCGCGACGGCACGGCCATCGAGCCGAACCCCAGCCTGCGCCCGATCTCCCGCTGCACCGGTGGCCCATTCCTGCCGAGCGACGCGAACGTGCCGGCCCCGCCGCCGAGCATCGCCACGAACAGGCGCGGCGCGGCCTGCCGGAACCGTTCGGTGTGGCGGATCAATTCGTCGATCCAGACCGCGACCTTGTAGCCAAACGTCGCCGGCACCGCGTGCTGGCCATGGGTCCGCCCGGCGATCGGCATCGCCGCGGCACGCTCTGCCAGGTCCGCCATGGCCGACAGGATTTCGCCGATCTGGCGCAGAAACACCGCATGCGCCTGGCGCAGCACCAGCAGGTCGCCGGTTTGGGTGATGTTTTGCGTCGTGGCGCCCCAATGCACCCAGCCGCCGTGCGGTTCCCCCACGACCCGGCTGAGTTCCCACACCAGCGGGACGATCGTATGGCCAGTGCGCGCGAACCCCTCGTCGATGCGGGCGCGGTCCATGTTGGCCAGCCGCGCCGCCGCGGCGATCGCATCGGCCGCCTCGGCTGGGATAATCCCCAGCCCAGCCTGTGCCTGCGCCAGGGCGACCTCCACATCCAGCCACGCCTGCCAGCGGTTCTCCAGCCGATACAGCGCGCGAATGCCGGGGTCGGCGACACGCGTGGCGGTCGGCAATGGATCGGACATGGCGGTTCCTCCGGGCGATGGTCCTGCAGGAAAGATTGCAGCAGGTGGCGGGGGCAGCAAGGGTAACAGAGGTGTCATCCTAACGCGGGGCGAACGACCCCACGGGCCCTTGCCCGCGCCGGTCGCCAATGCCACGGTTTCCCCGTATCGGTGTCCAAGCCGAACGAGGGGGAATCATCCGCATGCCCGTCACGACCTGCCGCTTGCTGGCCGCGCTTATTCTCGTCGCACCCGTGTTTCTCGGCGCACCCGGGGCGCCCGCCGCGGTCGCCGCTCCGCCCAACTTTGTCGTCGCCTGGGCCGCCTCCGTGCAAGGCCCCTACCCGGTCGGCAATCCAACCGCGCAGCCGGAGCTTCGCTTCGCCTTCCCAGACCCGGCGAAGGGCGCCTCCGACCAGACGTTCCGGCTGATCGTCCGCCCGGACATCTGGGGCAAGCAGACCCGCATCCGCCTGTCCAACGCCTTCGGCAGCAAACCCGTCACCTTCGATTCCGTGGAAATCGGCCTGCAGCAGAGCGGCGCCGCCCTGGTCCCCGGCACCAACCGCACGGTTTCGTTCAAGGCCAAGACCAGGATCACTGTCGGGCCGGGCGGCTCCGCCGTCAGCGACCCCGTCAGGCTGCCCTTCATCAAGGACCCCAACGACAAGATGCTGGTCGGCCGCCGCCTTGCCGTCTCCTTCCATGTCAGCGGCGACACCGGCCCGATGACCTGGCACGCCAAGGCCCTGACCACCTCCTACATCAGCCCACCCGGCAGCGGCGACAAAGCCGCGGATGAGACCGAGAAGGCGTTCCCCTACTCCTCGACATCCTGGTATTTCCTCGACGCGCTGGACATGACCGCCCCCGCCGCGACCAAGGCGATCGTGGCGTTCGGCGATTCGATCACCGACGGCACCGCCTCCACCATCAACGGCGACGACCGCTGGCCCGACGTGTTCGCCCGCCATGTCCACGCGCTGTATGGCGACCGGTTTTCCGTGGTGAACGCCGGCATCGGCGGCAACATGGTCATCGGTCCGGCCGACTACAAAGCCAACCCGTTCGCCGGCGGCCCGGCGGCGACGCAACGGCTGGACCGCGACGTGATCAGCCTGTCCGGCGTCAAGGCCGTTATCTGGCTGGAGGGCATCAACGATTTCGGCAACGCCGGCGCCAAGCCGGAGGACGTCGAAAACGGCGTGCGCGCCGTGGTCAAGCAACTGCGGGCGAAAATCCCTGGCGTGCGGGTGTCCATGGCCACCCTCACCTCCGCGCTGGACAGCACCAACGGCGGCTACGGGGCGCCGGCGATCAACGACAAACGGCAGGCCTACAACCAGTTTATCCGCAGCGCCGGCATCTTCGACGACGTGATCGATTTCGACGCCGTCACCATCGATGCGAAAACCGGGGAGCTGAAGGCGGAATACCAGCCAAATTCCTCGGTTGGCGGACCCGGCGACAAGTTGCATCCGAACCGCGCCGGCTACATGGCGATGGGGCTTTCGATCGACCCGAGTGCGGTGACCGGACAGTAGTCGTTCCCCGATCCAGCATCCTGGTTATGGCCCGCACCCCGGCTATGGGAAACATCATGGTCATCGCCCGCACCCTGGCTATGGGTAGCATCGTGGCCATGGGCAACACCCTGGCTATGGGTAGCACCCTGGCGAAACCTCGTCCCCGCCCCACATCGTAAGGAAACCACGAGGACTGCCCGTGACCCAGGCCTGGCTCAACCGCATCGCCACGGCGGTCCCTCCGCATGACATTCACGCTGCTTTCGTCGAATTCGGCCGCGAAACGCTGACCGACTGGCATAAGCGCCTGCTGTTCGACCGCATGGCGAGAATGGCCGACATCGAACACCGCTACGCCATCTTCGAGCCGGGCCCGCAACCGCGCGACACCATTCTTGACGCCACCGGCTTCTACCGCCGCGGCGCCTTCCCCTCCACCGCCGCCCGCATGGCATTGTATGAGCCGCACGCCCTCGCCCTCGCCATGCAGGCCGTCAGGCGGCTGGAGCCGGACGGCGTCACCCATCTGATCGTCGCCAGTTGCACGGGCTTCACCGCCCCTGGCCTCGATTTCCAGATCATGCGCGCGGCCGGCCTGCCGGACAGCACCCAGCGCACCATCGTTGGCTTCATGGGTTGCTTCGCCGCCGTCAACGCGCTGAAACTGGCTGACCAGATCGTCCGCGCCGATCCGGCCGCGCGCGCGCTGGTGGTCAACCTGGAACTCTCCAGCCTGCATCTGCAGGAGGATTTCCAGAACGTTCCGAAGATGCTGAGCTTCCTGCTGTTCGCCGACGGCGCCGCCGCCGCCCTCGTCACCGCCGACCCCACCGGCCTCGCGCTCGGGCGCTTCCAGGCCGCCGTCATTCCGCGCAGCCAGGACCTGATCACCTGGCACATCGGCGATACCGGGTTTGAAATGCACCTCTCCGGCCAGGTTCCCGGCCGCATTCGCCGCTGGCTGCCGGAAAACGGCCCCGCCCTGCTGCCGCCCGACCCGCCCGACCTATGGGCCGTCCACGCCGGCGGCCGATCAATCCTCGACTGCGTCCAGCAAGGCCTGCATCTGCCTCCCGACGCGCTGCGTTACTCCCGCGATATCCTGCGGGAGTATGGCAACATGTCCTCCGCCACCCTGATGTTCGTGCTGAACCGGATCCTGGGCGACCGGGACGCCAGCGGGTCCGGGATGGCGATGGCGTTCGGTCCCGGGCTGAGCGTGGAAACCTTCGCCTTCCAGCGGCCATGAGCGCATCCTGGCGCGCATTGGCCCAGCGCAGCGACCAGCCCGAACAGATGGACACGGACTGCGTCGACTTCGCCGACTACCGCCGGTGCCTGCGCGACCTGTCGCGGGTCAACATCGTCACCATGACCCACCGTCCGATGCTGTCCTGGCTAACGAAGCGCGCCGGCGGCGATTTCTCCCTGCTGGATGTGGCCTGTGGTTACGGCGATGCGCTGCGGAGGATCCGCCGCCGCTTTCCAAATGCCCGGCTGACCGGCATCGACCTCAACCCCTGGGCGACCCGGGCGGCCGAGGAAGCCACCGACCCCGCCGCCCGCATCCAATTCATCAACGGCGACGCCTTCGCCTACCAGCCGCCGGAAAAATTCGACTTCATCATCACCTCGCAGTTCACCCATCATCTCACCAACGAGCAGGTGGTCGGCTTCCTGCGCTGGTTGCAACAAAATGCCGGCCAGGGCTGGTTCATCGGCGACGTGCACCGTCACGCCATCGCCTATTACGGCTTCCCGATCCTCGCCCGCCTCGCTTTCTGGCATCATTTCGTGCGCACCGACGGCCAGATCTCCATCGCCCGCAGCTTCGTCCGGCCCGAGTGGCAGGCACTGCTGCGGGAGGCCGGGCTGACCGAACAGCAGGCGTTCGTCGCCTGGTACATCCCGTTCCGCCTGTGCGTCGGGACCCGCTGATCATCGGCGGCGGTCCCGCCGGCACCGCCGCCGCCATCACCCTGGCCAGAGCGGGTCACCGGCCGGTGCTGCTGGAACGGTCCGCGGGTCCCACGGACAAGGTCTGCGGCGACTTCCTCAGCATCGACGCGATCCATCGCGCCCAGGCGCTTGGCGTCGATCCCGAAAGCCTCGGCGCCGCCCCGATTCATCGCGTCCGCCTGATCCGAGGCAACCGGATCGCCGAAGCCGCCCTGCCCTTCCCGGCGCTGGGCCTGTCCCGCCGCGCGCTTGATACGGCGCTGCTGCGAACGGCCGAAGCCACCGGCGCGATCGTGCGAACCGGCCAAACCGTCCGCCGGCTGACCCGCGAGGGCCGGCTTTGGCGCATCCAAACCGACACCGACACCCGCATCCAAACCGACACCGACACCGACACCGGCACCGGCACCGGCACCGACATCGGCATCGGCATCGGCATCGGTACGGGAGCGGGCATCGGCACGGACACGGGCACGGGCACGGACACGGGAACCGGCATCACAGCCGAAACCGTCTTCCTGGCGACCGGAAAGCACGACCTGCGGGATTCGCCACGCGCGCACACGCGACGAGACGCCATCGGCATGAAGATGTATCTCGCGCTGGCCTGCGAACCGGCCCGGGTTCTCACCGGCGCGACGGAACTGACCCTGTTTCCGGGCGGCTATGCCGGCATGCAGTGCGTCGAAAACGGCCAGGCCGTGCTGTGCGTCGCGGTTCGCCGCGCTGCGTTCCAAGCCTATGGCGGCGGCTGGACCGGCCTGATCGCCGCGATCGAACAGCACGCGCCGCGTTTCGCCACGATGCTGGCCGGTTCCCGCCCGCTGCTCCCAAGGCCACTGGCGGTGGCCGGCATCCCGTATGGCTACCAGGCCCCGGCCGGTGATCTCTTCCGCCTCGGCGACCAGGCAGCCGTTATCCCGTCACTGACCGGCGACGGCATGGCCATCGCGCTGCACAGTGGCCAGCAGGCCGCGACAGCCTGGCTCGAGGACATTGATGCCCCGCTGTATCAGAATAACCTGGTCCGCCACCTCGCCCCGCAGATGCGCCTGGCCGGCGTGTTGCATCGTGTCGGCATGGGCGGCATCAGCCAAGCCGCCCTGATGCCCCTCATCCACGCATTCCCCGGCCTGCTCGGTTATGCTGCCCGCCAAACACGGGTGCGGAGTACGCCCGATCACCAAACGGCGGGCATGCCCGGCCGCTGACACCAGAGGCGCCCGGCTGAAGTGACCGGGGGCGAAAGCGACCGGGGGGCGAAAGCGACCGGGGGGCGAAAGTGACTGGGGGCGAAAGCGACCGGGGGCGAAAGTGATCGGGGGCGAAAGCGACCGGCGCGATGCGCGGCACCCCTGCGATTTTGCGCAGAGATCGCCGAGCCATTGAGAACGCAGAGTTTTCTTCCTTCACGGTCGAGGACGGAGGCTTTGGCTCTTCGCGCCGCCACGCGGTTCGGTTGGGGCAAACCCCCAGCGTCGAACCGCAGCCTGAAACCCCAACATCAGCCCCAGCGTCAGTATTTAACGTCAGTATCCAGCGTCAGAACCCAGCATGAAGCAGGAAACGGCCATCCTTCTCGGCGATCTCAAAAACTCTGCGTGCTCTGCGCATAAATCGGACATCGCAACAGCACGGCCGGCCGCCCCTTCCCCGAGACAAACATTTCGGTCGAGCGCGCATTTCCCTCAACCAGCAGGCGCGCCCGACCGTCCGCGGAACCACCGCGCCTCCGCCAGTCCCCAGCCCACCATCAGGAATACCCATCCCGCATTCGGCACGGTAAACAGCGACGTCGAGGACGCGATCGGCCACATCGACACGAACACGATGACCAGCACCCCGGCACGCCGGTCATTCGCCAGCGCACCCGCCCCGCCGCCGATCCGCCAAAGCCAGGACGCAACGAGAGCGGCAAACAGACCCCCACCCACAAGCCCGGCACTCGTTGCGACCTGCAACCAATAGTTATGCGGGTGGATATTGCAGCCCATGATACTGGCGGGATCGCTCACCGGCAGCCACGCCACCCCACCCAGGTACACGGGGTTCATGCAGTTGTCGCGAAACCCATCCCAGCCCAGCCCAATCCACGGATGGGCCTGAATCATCGTGACCGCCCGGCCAAAGATCAGGCCGTACGGGGTTCCCCAGAAATGCTCCATCTGGTCGCTGAAATGCACCACCAGCTTGGCGAAGGTCGGCGGAGACACCACCGGCAGCAGCGACAGCACCCCGGCGCTGATCACCGCGGTCAGCACAACCGGCAGGCGAAACTGGCGAAACAGCAGGCCACTGGCGCATAATCCCAGCGCCATCAGCATCGTCGGCATCCGCTGGCCGATCAGGATCATCGTCGCCGCCGCCAGGATCGGCACGGCGATACCGCACAGGCGCCCGATCCGGCTCTCTCGCCTCAGCAACAGGAAGCATAGCGGCAGGAACGCCGGGAAGAACACCGCCAGAAAGATCGGACCCGCCGTCGGCCCAGGGAACGGGCCGGTCAACGCGCCATCCATCCAGCGCCGGTAGCCGAACAGATTCACCCCGAACAAATATTGCTGCCAAGCCTCGATAAAAATCCACAGCGCGACCGCCACGATGACGTACCACAACCGCTGGCGCGTCCGCGGATCGGCCAGAACCCAGTTTTCCAGCGCCGCAGCGAACACGAAGAAACGCAACAACAGGACCGCCTGGATTATCGTCTGCTGCCTTCCGGACACCAGGGTGCACACCACCATCCAGCCCCAGAACAGCAACGCCAGGCGACTCCACGGCGTCCGCAGCCAGCCCCACCGGTCGCGGCCGGCGCCCCGCGCCCCGCCCATCTGCACCAGGAACAGAACCGCGATTACACTGAGCAACGCGTCCCCGATCGCCCGCGAATACAACAGGGCAACGGGCAGCAACAGAGTCCCGCCGGTCGCGGCGGCGACCAGCCACCCACGGTCGCCGGCCCCATTGCTTGGCGCCCCATTGTTTGGCGCCCCATTGGGGGCCATCCCGTCGTCGGCCGTCTCGCCTGGCGCCTGCCCGACGCGCGCGTTCCGTGTCAAAGCCGGCATCAAGCGAAATTCTCCTTTTTGTGAGCGGCATTCTGCCACCGATCGACCCGCGCATCCGATCGCAATCGAGCGTCAGTCGCAACGCGACCACGATTCGCCGTGCGGATCGGATCCTTCAAGCACAACACGACGGATCGCGCTCTGATGCGCGATACGCGTCCGCCCAGCGTAGCAAGCCATTCCATAGACCGGACGCGCCGACCGATAAACCGTGCATGCGCCAGCCGGACCCGATCCGCGCGTATCTGAATGGAACAAAGCGTAAGCACCGTCGGTCGGCGCGCCGAACCGCGGCCGGGCCCCTCAATTAATGAATAATTGTCCGGTTGCATCAGGCCGTGGCCTGCCGCAGAAAGCGGCATGCGCTTCGGCAACATGATCTCCCGGCTGGATATTTATATCTTCCGTCAGGTGCTGTTCGCGCTGATTCTGGCGACCGGCGGCCTGACCGCGCTGATCTGGCTCACCCAGTCACTTCGGTTCGTGGACCTCGTGGTCAACCGCGGCCTGTCGTTTTTCGTGTTCATCCATCTGACATCGCTGCTGATTCCCAGCTTCATCGCGGTCATCCTGCCGATCACCACCTATGTCGTGATCCAGTTTACCTACCAGCGCATGGCCACGGACCGGGAGTTGACGGTGATGCGCGCCGCCGGCCTGTCGCCGTGGGCGCTGGCCCGCCCTGCGATTGCCGCGGCGCTGCTGGCGACCGCGGCGGGCTATGCCCTGAGCCTTTGGGCGGTCCCAGCCGCGACGTCGGACTTCAAGACATTCCAGTGGGAGATCCGCAACCGCCTGGCCGCCTTCCTGTTGCAGGACGGCGTGTTCACGCCGCTTTCCGACAAGCTCACCGTCTACGTCCGGTCCCGCGACCAGGATGGCACCTTGCAGGGCATCCTGGTGGACGACGCACGCGATCCCACCGCCCACGCCACCATCCTGGCAGAGCGTGGCCGGCTGCTCGACGGCCCCCACGGGCCGCTGGTCCTGCTGCTGGACGGCAGCCGGCAGGAGATCGACCATCAATCCGGCCGGCTCGACGTGCTGACCTTCAAGCAAAACGAACTCGACCTGAACGACGCCACCAAGGAAGGCGCCGTGCGCCCGATCGACATGTCGGAAATGCCGCTCGGTGCCCTGCTGGATCCGCACCCGGCGTTCGAGCGTGACCGCGCCAAATGGAAAGCCGAGGGCCATCGCCGGCTCACCGAACCGTTGACCACGTTGTCCTACGCCATGGTCGGGCTGTTCTCGGCGCTCGGCGGCATCTTCAGGCGCCACGGTGGCGTCGTCCGGCCACTGGTGACGGTCGGCGTGATGGTCGGGCTGCTCGCCATGGGCCTGGCGTTCGCCACCCTCGCCGCCCGCGACAGCAGCCTGCTGGGCCTGATGTGGATCCACGCGATCGTGCCGAGCATCGTATGCGCCTGGCTGTTGTTCGTGCCCACGCTGCGCCTGACCCGCCGCCGGCCGGTCGAAGCCTAAGCGGATGACCGCCGCCTTCACCCTCTCGCTGTATATCGTCCGCCAGTTCGCGCTCGCGGTCAGCGGGATGCTGCTGGCGCTGTCGGGCCTGGTCTCGATGTTCGATTTCATCGAGCTGCTGCGCCGCTCCGCCAGCCATCCGGAGGTCAGCTTCGGCACGGTCAGCCAGATCGCCGCGCTGCGGCTGCCCTACGTCGCCATGCAGATCCTGCCGTTCGCCGTCCTGCTGGGTGGCATCCTGTGCTTCTGGCGCCTCACCCGGTCATCCGAACTGATCGTCGCGCGCGCCGCCGGGATCTCGGCATGGGAGTTCCTCGCCGCGCCGACACTGTGCGCCTTCCTGTTCGGCGTCGTCGCCACCACGCTGATCAGTCCGGTCTCCTCGGTCATGCTTGGGCGCGCCGAGGCCATGGACAACGCCTACCTGCGCAGCGGCGGCGGCCCGCTGGCGCTCAACGGCGGACAGTTGTGGCTGCGCCAGGCGGACCATCAGACATCGCTCCAAGGCGTCGCCATCATCCACGCGCAGCAGGTGGTGATGCACGGCAAGCAGATGGTCGGCGAGCAGGTCAGCGTGTTCCGCCTGGACAGCGCCGACAGGCTGTTGTCGCGAATCGAGGCAACCAGTGCCACCCTGACGCGGGGAAGCTGGGTGCTGGAAAACGCCCGCACGATTCGCCCTGATCAGTTGCCGCAGCCACCGGAGCTTATGAACCTGCCGACCGACCTGACCGTGAGCCGCGTCCAGGAGAGCTTCGCCTCCCCCGACACGCTGTCGTTCTGGGCGCTGCCCAGCTTCATCGCGCTGCTCGACCGGTCGGGATTCTCATCGATCCGCCACCGCCTGCACTTCCAGGCCCTGCTGGCGCTGCCCCTGCTGGCGGCGACGATGACGCTGGTATCGGCCGGCTTCTCCATGCGGCCGGCCCGCCGCGGCGGCGTGGCGAAGATGATCGGCAGCGGCGTGGCTGCCGGATTCGCGCTGTTCGTGGTATCGAAAATCGCCGAGGAGATCGGGCAATCCGGCGCACTCCCGGTGATATTGGCGGCCTGGGCACCCGCGGCGGCGGGCCTTATGCTGGCCGTCGCCTTGTTGCTCCACACGGAAGACGGCTGATGATGGATGAGGTGGTTTGCGTGTCGCAACAGGGCCGAAGCCGCATGACGAAGCCATCCGCCCGAGCGGCGAAAGGGCCTGGGCGTGGCGTACGCGGGGGAACCCGGCACGCCGCCACCCATGAGATCGGCAAAGTGGTACTGATCGGCAAAGTGGTACTGGTGGTACTGTTCGCCGGTTGCGCCACGCCGGCGTTGGCGCAGATCAGCACGCTCACCCGCCCCACGGCGGGGCCTCAGCCCAACAGCAACGAACCGGTCACGTTTTCCGCCGACCAGGTGGATTACGACAAGGACAAGTCCCTCGTTACCGCGACCGGGCACGTGGAGGCCTGGCAGAACGGCCACGTGATGCGGGCCGACAAGATCACCTTCGACCGCAATACCGGTGTCGCCGCCGCCACCGGGCATGTCGTGCTGATGGAACCGGACGGGGAGGTGTTGTTCGCCGACTACGCCGAGATGCAGAACAACATGAACGACGGCATCCTGAAGGATATGCGCGCGCTGTTGCAGCAAAACGGCAGGCTCGCCGCCAACGGCGCCCAGCGCACCGGCGGACAGATCAACGAAATGTCGAAGGTCGTCTACACGACCTGCAACCTGTGCGCCAAGGATCCGACCCGGCCGCCGCTATGGCAGATCCGCGCCGCATCGGCGGTGCAGGACCTGGAGCACAAGAAGATCGAGTTCCAGGACGCGACGCTGGAAATGTATGGCCTGCCGGTCGCCTGGTTTCCGTATTTCTGGAATGCCGATCCGTCGGTGAAGCGGGAATCCGGCCTGCTGCCGCCGGTCATCGGCACCTCGTCCAACATCGGCTTCTTCTACGGCCAGCCGTACTACATGGTGATCGACGACCAGTCCGACGCCACGTTCCTGCCGATGATCACCACGCAAGCCGGGCCACAGCTCGACGTCGAATACCGCAGGCGCTTCAACGACGGCTCGCTGCTGACCAATACATCGCTTGGGTATCTTAACAACGAGCCCCAGGGTTCGCTCACATCGACGGCGCAGTTCAACTACGACGACACGTGGCGCTACGGCTTCAACATCAATCGCGCCAGCTCGACCAACTATGTTCGCGACTATCACCTGGTCGAGGGACTGACCGGCGATCAGAACGTCCTGACGAGCCAGTTCTATGTCGAGGGGTTTGGCGATGGCTCCTACGCCCGTCTCGACTCGAAGTTTTACCAGGGCCTGAACAACGTCATCAACACCGCAACCCTGCCCGTCGTGCTGCCGCGCTTCGAGTATTTTTATACCGGCACGCCGGATTCGCTGGGCGGCCGGTTTTCCATCTCCACCAACGAATTCAACCTGGTCCGTACCACCGGCACCAGCACCCGTCGCGCCGCATTGACGACCGAGTATGAGGTGCCCTTCATGGGCCTGCTGGGCGACAAATGGAAGTTCACCCTGCATGGCGACGCCGAGGCCTATGACGCCACGGAATTCAACGAATTGCCGAACTACGGTCCGTACAGCAACGTCAACGCCGCCCGCGCCCTGCCGCAGGCCATGCTGGAAGTCCGCTGGCCGTTCGCCCGCGACGGCGGCGCCTGGGGTTCGCAACTGATCGAGCCGATCGTCCAGATGATCGTGGCGCCGCAGTCCGGCGACAGCCAGTTGCGCAAGTATCCGAACGAGGACAGCCTGGACTTCGAGTTCACCGACGCCAACCTGTTCGGCTTCAATCGTTTCACCGGCACCGACCGCCTGGACGGCGGCGAGCGCATGAATGTCGGCCTGCACGGCGCCTGGTACCTGGGTGGCGTAACGTTCGACGGACTGGTCGGCCAGGCCTATCGCACCAACAAGGACAATCTGTTCCCCGAGGCGTCCGGCCTGCACGACGAGGTGTCCGACATCGTCGCCCGCGGCACGTTCGCGCCGACAAAGTGGCTCGACCTGACCTACCGCACCCGTCTCGACAAGTCGTCGCTTGCGACGCATTACGCCGAGGCGGTCACCTCCGTGGGGGTGGATCGCTTCCGCGTCTCGGGTGGTTACATCTACACCAACTTCGATCCCTACACCTATTACGATCAGCCGGCGCCCCCGCCGCCCGGCAACGCCTACTACTTCCCGCGCAATGAAATCTCCCTCGGCGTCGCCTCGAAATGGGGCGCGTACAGGGTCAACGCCAATATGATCCGCGACCTCCAGACCAACCAGATGGTCTCGATCGCGGCGGACGGGATCTACGAAGATGAATGCTTCATCTTTGATTTAAGACTATACCGCCGCTATACGACCATCGATGGCGACAGCGGATCGACAACCGTGCTGTTCCTTTTGACGTTCAAGACGATCGGCCAATTCGGCTATCGCGCCCTATGAGATTGGGAGTGCCTGACATGCCGACCCTTCGCCGTGGCCACCGCCCCGGCTTCGATTCCCCGGGTACGCGTCCCTCGGGCTGCCTTCCCTGGGGCCGCTTCACCCGGGGCCGCTTCCCCTCGGGCCGCTTCCCCTGGGTCCTCACCAGCGCATGCGCCGCACTGGTGGCGTTGCCGGCACTGGGCTTCGCCGCGGACGCCCCGGCCAAGCCGACCGCATCCCCCGCCGACGCAAAAAGCCAAACCGCCCCAGGGAGAACCGTCCCAGGGAAAACCACAGCGGGGCAAACCACAGCGGGGCAAACCACGCCGGCGGAACAGCCGCTGGCCGACCCCAGCCGCATCGCCGCGGTCGTCAACGGCGATGTGATCAGCAATGCCGATATCGCCAACCGTGCCCGGCTGTTCGCCATCTCGACCGGCCTGCCGTTGTCGCCCGAGGTGA
>DATARX010000273.1:0-2821 GCA_036263955.1 Rhodopila sp. | reverse complement strand
GTCCTTGGTCATGTCGATCGGGGCGACGGGGGTCTTGGGGTTGAGTTCGTCCGGCGCCATCACGACGCGGCCGCCCCAGAGTTCGACGCAGGCGTCGACGTCCTTGCGCTGGCAGGCATAGATGAAGGCGTGGCGGCCGCCGGAGCAGGAGCCGAACAGGCCGACCTTGCCGTTGTGATTGGGCTGCGCGCGCATCCACTGCACGGCGGCCGCGGTGTCGCCGACCATCTGGGCGTCAGGGATGCCGCCCTCGGCGCGCACCTTGGCGGCGACGTCGTCGGGGTTGGCGTCGCTGCCGCCGCCTTCGCGCTGGTAGAGATTGGCGCAGATCGCGAGGTAGCCGTGATGCGCGAGCCGGCGAGTGGTTTCGATGTAGAACTCGCTCCAGCCCGGCAGGTGGTGGATCAGCACGACGCCGGGAAACGGGCCGGGGCCGGATGGTTTGGCGACGTAGGCGGTGATCGGGGTTCCCTGGTGGCCATTGATGGTCACGTTTTCGCAGGTCATGCCGCGGTAGAATGACATTGTGCTTCCTCCATGTTTGGTCTTGGGCCGTGGTTTGAGACGCGCGGTGAACGCGCCTGGCCGCCGGTGGCGCCGCACCGCCGGTATTCGATGACGTGGGCAGTATTCGATGATCGCGCGCGGGACGCAACAAGGGGCCGGATTGATCCAGCGCAACGACACGGCGGCCCGGTCCGGGTGGACTGGGGTTGCGGCGATCGGTGGTCCGGCGCTTCGGCGGATGACTTGTCTTCGTGTGTTCACGGTCGGCGCGGAACCGGCCGCCCACATCTTTGTTTCGGAGCGTTGTTCACGTCGCCGGCGGTGCCGGCTTCGACAATCACGCTCGGGTTGATCTGGCGCCCTTTGGTTGGGCGGCCCTGGGTTGCATGGCCGGCGCGCGGCCATGACGGGCAATGACAATACATGGCCGGCGCGCGGCCATGACGGGGCAGTGACAATACATGGCCGGCGCGCGGCCATGACGGGGCAGTGACAATAATGGCCTGGCGATGATGGCCCAATGAGGAGCGCTTTGATGGCGGATCAGCAGACCCTGGCGGCAGCGACGCAGACCCCTTTGGGCGCGGATATGCTGGCGCGGATGAATGCGTGGTGGCGGGCGGCGAATTACCTGTCGGTTGGGCAGGTGTATCTGCTGGACAATCCGCTGCTGCGGGAACCGTTACGGATGGAGGACGTCAAGCCGCGGCTGCTGGGCCACTGGGGCACGACGCCGGGGCTGAATTTCCTCTACCTGCACCTGAATCGGATCATCACGCAGCGCGATCTCAACCTGATCTTCATCGCCGGGCCGGGCCATGGCGCGCCGGGGGTGGTGGCGAGCACCTGGCTGGAGGGGACCTACAGCGAGATCTATCCGGATGTCTCGCGCGATGGGGAAGGAATGAAACACCTGTTCCGGCAGTTCTCGTTCCCGGGCGGGATACCGAGCCATGCGGCGCCGGATACGCCGGGGTCGATCCATGAGGGCGGGGAGCTGGGGTATTCGCTGTCGCATGCGTATGGGGCGGTGCTGGACAATCCGGATCTGATCGCGGCCTGCGTGGTGGGGGATGGCGAGGCGGAGACCGGGCCGCTGGCGACGTCGTGGCATAGCAACAAGTTTTTGAATGCGGCGACGGATGGGGCGGTGCTGCCGATCTTGCACCTGAATGGCTACAAGATCGCCAATCCGACGGTGCTTGCGCGCATTCCGGCGGCGGATCTGCACGCGTTGATGAGCGGCTATGGATATGAGCCGATCGAGGTTGCAGGGCATGAGCCGGATCGGATGCACCAGGCGATGGCGGCGGCGATGGACCGGGCGTTCGACTCCATTCGCGCGATTCAGCAGGAGGCTCGGGCGGGCACGATGAAGCAGCCGCCGCGGTGGCCGATGATCATCCTGCGCAGCCCCAAGGGGTGGACCGGGCCGAAGACGGTGGATGGGCTGAAGACCGAGGGATTCTGGCGGGCGCACCAGGTGCCGTTCAGCATGGACAAGCCGGACCGGCTTGGATTGCTCAGCGACTGGATGGGGAGCTACCGGCCGGACGAATTATTCGACGCGGACGGGCGGCCGGTGGCGGCGATCACCAGCCTGGCGCCGGTCGGCGACAAGCGCATGAGCGCCAATCCGCATGCCAATGGCGGGCTGCTGATGCGGCCGCTGCGGATGCCGGATTTTTGTGACTATGCGGTGGCGGTGCCGAAGCCGGGGTCGGCGGACGGGGAGTCGACCCGGGTGATGGGCGCATTCCTGCGCGATGTGATGAAGGCGAATGCGGATACCCGCAATTTCCGGGTGTTTTCGCCGGATGAGAATAACTCCAACCGGTTGAACGACGTGCTGGAGGTAACCAACCGGGCGTGGGATGCGGAGACCATTCCAGAGGACGATCACCTGGCACCGGATGGGCGGGTGATGGAGATCCTCAGCGAGCATACCTGCCAGGGGTGGCTGGAGGGCTATCTGCTGACCGGCCGGCACGGGCTGCTGTCGTGCTACGAGGCATTCATTCACATCGTCGATTCGATGGTGAACCAGCATGCCAAGTGGCTGAAAAGTTCGCGGGCGATTTCCTGGCGGCGGCCGATCGCGTCGCTGAACTATCTTCTTACGTCGCATGTGTGGCGGCAGGATCATAACGGGTTCAGCCATCAGGATCCCGGATTCATCGACCATGTGGTGAACAAGAAGGCGGATATCGTGCGGGTTTATTTGCCGCCGGACGCGAATACCCTGCTGTGGGTGACGGATCACTGCTTGCGGAGTTGGGACCGGATCAACGTGATCGTGGCGGGAAAGCAGCCG
>DATARX010000233.1:0-5394 GCA_036263955.1 Rhodopila sp. | reverse complement strand
CGGCACCGTCGCCGGACCTGTCCTCGGCGCCACATTGTTCCTGGCGCTGGAGCAGACCGTCTGGGCCAACCTGGTTTCATTGCACCAGGCCGTCCTCGGCATCCTCGTCGTGGCCCTGGCGATCTTCCTGCCCCAAGGCCTCCTCGGCCGCTTCCGTCGCCGGCCCGCATGACCAGCCTTCTCGACGTCCGCAATCTTACGGTCCGCTTCAGCAAGCTGGCGGTGCTGTCGGACGTGTCCGTCTCCGTCGCACCCGGCGAGATCCTCGGCCTGATCGGCCCCAACGGCGCCGGCAAGACCACGTTCATCAACGCCGTCTCCGGCGCCGTGCCCTCGACCGGTCGGATTGTCTTCGACGGCCGCCCCATCGCCGGCCTGCCGCCACACCGCATTGCCCGCCTGGGCCTCGCCCGCAGCTATCAGATCGTCCAGCCCTTCCCCGAAATGTCCGCGCTGGACAACGTCGCCGCCGGCGCCTTGTTCTCCGGCGCCGCCGCCACATTGCCCCAGGCCCGCGCCGCCGCCGAGGCGGTTTTGATCCGCGTCGGCCTCGCCGCCGATGCCAACCGCCCCGCCGCCGCCCTGACCCTGGCGCAACGCAAGCGCCTGGAAGTCGCCAAGGGCCTCGCCGCCCGGCCGCGCATGCTGTTGCTGGACGAGGTGAACGCCGGCCTCAACGCCTCCGAAGTCGATCGCGCGCTGGATCTGATCCGCGGCATCGCCGCCGAGGGCGTGGCCATCCTGCTGGTCGAGCACCTGATGCGCGTCGTCGCCGGCCTGTGCCACCGTGTCGTCGTCCTGCATCACGGCCAGCTCATCGCCGACGGCGCCCCCGACGCGGTGCTGGCCGACCCGGCCGTGGTGGAAGCCTATCTCGGCCGCCGTTACGCCGAACGGGCGGCGAAACAATGAGCTTCCTCGCGGTTGAAGGCCTGCAGGCGGGCTACGGCAGCGTCCAGGTGCTGTGGGACGTCACGTTGCGCATGGAACGGCCAGGCATCGCCTGCCTCGTCGGCTCCAACGGGGCCGGCAAGACGACGCTGCTGCGCACCCTGTCCGGCCTGGTGCCGACCCGCGCCGGGACGGTGCGCTTCCAAGGCGAAACCCTGACCGGCCAGCGCCCCGACCAGATCCTGGCGCACGGCATCGCCCATGTGCCCGAGGGCAGGCGGCTCTTCGCCTCCATGAGCGTGCAGGACAACCTGCTGATGGGCGCCTACCTGCATCGTAGGCAGGCCGCGCGCGGGCTGGAGCGCGCCTACGCCCTGTTCCCCCGCCTGAAAGAACGCCGCCGCCAGGACGCCGCGACCATGTCCGGCGGCGAGCAACAGATGTGCGCGATCGCCCGCGGCCTGATGTCCGAACCCAAACTGCTGCTGATCGACGAACTGTCGCTCGGCTTGGCACCCCGCGTGGTGGAGGAACTGGCCGTCACCCTGGCCGACGTCGCCGCCGCCGGCACCGGCATCCTATTGGTGGAGCAGGACGTCTCCGTCGCCCTGGACCTGGCGTCAGAGGGCTTCGTCCTGGATCGCGGCCAGATCGTGCTGTCCGGCGAAAGTGCCGCGCTCGCCGCCGATCCGCGCGTCCGGGAAGCGTATCTGGGGGTCTGAGGCTTACGCGATCGTCTTTCTGCGTGCTAAAGGTCGGTAAGCTGGCGCCGGCCGCAAAGGTGGACGCCCGACCGGGAATGAAGTCCCCGGAAACTATCCAGCCCGGCGATAAGTCCGCGTATCGTGCTCTGAGCAGACAATGGAGGCGACGGAGTGGCGGATCATGGATACGATACCGATCTGGTGCTGTGGGCCGAAGATCAGGCCCGCGCCCTTCGTGATGCGGCGAGCACCGCTTCCAACCTGCCGATCGACTGGGAAAACGTGGCCGAGGAGATCGAAGCGTTGGGCAAAAACCAGTCGCGTGAATTGGCCAGCAGGATATCCACCGTTCTCATCCACTTGTTGAAATTGACTGCCTCCCCGGCCACGGAACCGCGTGCCGCCTGGCGCGAAACCATCCGCGAGCAGCGGCACGGCATCCAGCGCGTTCTCACGGATGCACCGAGCCTCCGGCGAACCATCCCGACTGTCATCCAGCAGGAACTTCCTGGGGCGCAGGAACGGGTCCTGGACGCCCTTGCGGATTACGAGGAACAGCCGGGCGAGGACATCACCCGGATTGCGTTCACTGAAGATCAGGTGATCGGCCGCTGGTTCCCAGACTTGCCGGCACCATGATCCTGCGCGCAAGGGAAACACCGTCCCGATCCGGCTTGGGGGGCTGACGCCGCCGCGCGGGCAGGGTTTAATGCACCGCGCGAGACCGCGATCCAGCGTTCTCCGACACAACCGCCAAACGGGCCAACAAACGCAAAAGGGGGACGAACATGCCCATACCAGGGGATCTGCTCAACGGCGCGCTCGCCAGCATCGCCTTTATCGGCTGCGGAATGACCGGCGCGACCCAGCCGCCGGGCACGCAAGCCGGGCCGCGCCGGCGAGACGTCGCGGTCAACGGCAAACGCGTCAAAACCATCGACGTCCACGCCCATTGCATCGTTCCGAAGGCCGCCGCGCTGATCAAGCATCCGCTCGAAGCGCCCGGCCTGCTCATGGACGACACCAGCACCCGCATCGCCGCGATGGATGCGCAAGGCATCGACGTGGAAGCACTCAGCATCAACCCATACTGGTATCGTGCCGAACGCGACGCCGTAGCCGAACTCATCAAGCTCCAGAACGAAACGTTGGTGGAATTCTGCGCCGCCAACCCGGAACGCTTCGTTGCGTTCGCTACGGCATCCCTACAATATCCCGATCTCGCCGCGCAACAAGTCGAATACGCTGTCAAAGCGCTTGGCTTCCGCGGCGTCGGCGTTGGCGGCAGCGTCGCCGGCGAGGAACTGGCCAATCCCAGATTCCATCCCTTCTGGGCCAAGTGCGAGGAACTCGGTGTCCTGGTCTTCATGCATCCGCTCGGCACGCGTGAGCTTGAACCCAGCGGCCGGTTGGCTGGCAGCGGCCTGCTGACCAACACCATCGGCAACCCGCTGGAAACCACAATCGCCTTGTCGCATCTGATCTTCGAAGGCACACTCGATCGTTTTCCCGGGCTGAAGATTTGTGCCGCGCACGGCGGCGGCTTCCTGCCGTCCTATGCCAACCGCTCCGATGCGGTGATCCGCTGCTTCCCCGACAAAGTCGGCCCGTTGCCGAAGAAGAGCCCAACGGCCTACCTCCGCGACGGCCAACTCTATTTCGACACGATCGTCTTTACCCCGGAAGCGTTGCGCCACCTGATCGCGGAAACCGGTCCCGGCCAGATCATGATCGGCACCGACTATCTGTTCCCCTGGACCAGCACCGAGGTCGATCTCGTCCTCAACACCCCAGGTCTGACCGACGACCAGCGGATCGCGATCCTCGGCGGCACCGCCGCAAAACTGCTTGGTATTCCCGCCTAATCGAAACGAAAATGTCATCTCGACCAAGTCGGTGATCTTAACGCCTGCGGTAGAGCCATGGCCGGGCGCCTGCTTCGGGCGACCCGACCATCCGCACATCGGCGGACGAAGCGCAGATCGCGGGGACACGCCCAGCGCGGGCCCGGCCACGACGGCCTCATAGAGTGGGCATCCACGGCGCCTGGCATAATACCAATCCGCGAAAAGATTGACGCATTGAGGCGGGCAACGACCACCGTGTCATGGCCGGCCTTGGGCCGGCCACCCACGACTTTCCATGCCTGGACCATCCACGGGGAGAGTCAGCATCATGGCGGACTGGTATAAGACCCACTCGATCGTGACCGAACGAGGCGCCACGAATCCCGAAAGCCTGTCTACCGCCCGGCGCCCGCATGCTTTGATCGCCCCGGCCCATCTCCAGTTCCGTCGAGGGACTGCCTGCATCCGCCAGACTTGAAGCGCCACTTCCAGTTACGGAGCATACCAATGCCACGCATTGTCGCCGATCAGATGGTCGAAACCCTCGCCGCCGCCGGTGTTGAACGCATCTATGGAATCGTGGGCGACAGCCTGAACGGATTCACCGACGCGCTGCGACGCCATGGCGGCATCCAGTGGCTCCACGTCCGCCACGAAGAAGTTGCCGCCTTCGCCGCCGGCGCGGACGCGCATGTCAGCGGGCGCCTCGCCGTCTGCGCCGGAAGCTGCGGCCCGGGCAACCTGCACCTCATCAACGGCCTGTTCGACTGCCACCGTTCCCGCCTGCCGGTCGTCGCCATCGCCGCGCAGATCCCATCGGCCGAGATGGGCTCAGGCTATTTCCAGGAAACCCACCCCGAACAACTGTTCCGCGAATGCTCCAGCTACTGCGAACTCGTTTCGACGCCGGAGCAGATGCCTCGCGCCCTGGAAATCGCTGTCCGCCGTGCGATGTATGAGCGTTGCGTCTGCGTTATCGTCATCCCCGGCGATGTCGCGCTCAAGCCCGTTGCCAACACACCCGCGCCCATGCCGCTCGGCCTCGCCCCCGCGCAAGCGATTGTCACACCACCCGACATGGCGCTCGACCGCCTCGCCGATCTCCTGAACAAATCCGATCGCGTCACGCTGTTCTGCGGCGGCGGCTGCGAAGGTGCCCATAAAGAACTCATGCAACTCGCCGAAACCGTCAAGGCGCCCATCGTGCACGCCATGCGCGGCAAGGAGCACGTGGAGTGGGAAAATCCCTACAGTGTCGGAATGACCGGTCTGATCGGCTTCGCCTCCGGCTACCATGCGATGGAAGCCTGCGACGCACTGCTGATGCTGGGCACCGATTTTCCTTACCGGCAATTCTTCCCGCAGAACGCCCGCATCGCCCAGGTCGACATCAGGGCGGAAGCGATCGGCCGCCGCGCGCCGGTCGAACTCGGTCTTGTCGGTCAGGTCGGCCCAACGCTGCGCGCGCTGCTGCCGCGCCTGACCACGAAAACCGGGCGTGGGCATCTCGACGCGTCACTGAAAAACTACACGGAGGCCCGCAAAGGTCTCGACGATCTCGCGACCGGTCGTGCCGGCGGAACGTTGCACCCCCAGCACATCGCCCGCGTGGCCAGCGAACACGCCAGCGACGACGCCATCTTCACCTGCGATGTCGGGCTGCCCACCGTCTGGGCGGCGCGCTACCTGCACATGAACGGCCGCCGCCGCATGATCGGCTCGTTCTGGCACGGCTCGATGGCCAACGCGATGGCCCAGGCCATCGGCGCCCAGGCGGCCTTTCCGCAACGCCAGGTGATCTCGCTGTCCGGCGACGGCGGATTCACCATGCTGATGGGCGACCTGCTGAGCCTCTCCCAGCTAAAACTTCCAGTCAAAGTCATCGTCTTCAACAACGGGTCGCTCGGTTTCATCGAACTGGAACAGAAATCCTCCGGATTTCTCAATGCCGG
>DATARX010000156.1:0-5782 GCA_036263955.1 Rhodopila sp. | reverse complement strand
CGGATAAGTGCCGTAAATATATCCTGACTTGAGAGAGGCCTATGGCGAACGATGTTGGATCGATGCCGGATGTGCTCGCCCGTATCTGCACCGATGTCCGGGCCGAAGTTGCCGCCCGCAAGGCGAAGCGCGGGATCGACGCGCTGCGACAGGAGATCGCGGCACGGCACGATGCGCCGAGGGGGTTTGGCTTTGCCCTGAAGCAGGCTTCGGCCGCCGGGCGGTATGGCCTGATCACCGAGATAAAGAAGGCCTCGCCGTCGGGCGGGCTGATCCGGCCAGACTTCGATCCCCCCGCGCTGGCCCGCGCATACGAGGCGGGTGGTGCGGCCTGTTTGTCGGTGTTGACCGAAAAATCGCATTTCCAGGGTGACCCCGAGCATCTGAAGGCCGCTCGGGCCGCGGTAAGCCTGCCGGTGCTGCGGAAGGATTTCATGCTTGACCCGTGGCAGGTCTATGAAAGCCGGGCCATGGGGGCGGACTGCATTCTGCTGATCATGGCGGCACTGACCGATGGCCAGGCGCGGGAGATGGAGCAGGTCGCCATGAGCCTGGACCTGGATGTGCTGGTCGAGGTGCATGAACGTGAAGAGCTCGACCGGGCGTTGCTGCTTGAGACATCGCTTATCGGAATTAATAATCGCAATCTCAAGACGTTAGTGACCGATCTTGCGGTGACGGAGGAACTGGCGCCGTTGGTGCCGCCCGACCGGTTCCTGATCGCCGAGAGCGGCATCCGGAACACCGGCGATCTGCGCCGCCTGGCCGCGGTGGGGCCGAATTGCTATCTGGTCGGGGAGAGCCTGATGCGTCAGGCCGACGTGGCCCAGGCGGTACGGGACCTTCTGGGAGACGGGCCCTGATGAGCGGGTTTACCCATTTCGACCCGGCCGGCAACGCGGTGATGGTCGATGTCTCGGACAAGGCGGCGACCAGCCGAACCGCGACCGCCCGGGCGCGGGTGGTGATGGCGGCGGATACGCTCGCGATGATCCAGCAGGGCTCCGCCAAGAAGGGCGACGTGCTTGGCGTGGCCCGCCTGGCCGGCATCATGGGCGCTAAGCGGACCTCCGATCTGATCCCGCTGTGCCATCCGCTGCCGATCACCTCGGTGAAGCTGGATCTTGAGACCGATGCCGCGGCCAACGCGGTGGACATCACCGCGACGGTGCGCACGACCGGGCAGACCGGGGTGGAGATGGAGGCGCTGACCGCGGCGAGCGTGGCGGCGCTCACGGTTTATGATATGTGCAAGGCAGTCGACCGCTCGATGCGGATCGAGGGGCTGCGGGTGACGCACAAGGCGGGCGGAAAATCCGGGGAATTTTCTCAAGATTAAGGGGACGCCCGGTGGGCGTCTCGTAAACACGCCAGCAGTCGTAAGAATTATCTCGTTCTCAAGCGCTCCAACTCAAGATACGGCCATTATTACTACCTGTATTGAGTAAATCCGATATCCCCAAAGTCCTGTCGGCATGGGCATTCATGCCTGTTCCCCCTGATATAGGTAAAAGCCGGGACCGTCACGAAGTTGTTGAGGCGGCGCTTCATGTTGCGGTGCACACAAGATCTTTGTTCACGAAAACGCGATTACATTTGTATTACTGCGACTCGGGCCGGGCGGACAGGTTTGATTTGCGCGTCCCCATATTGACAAATTGACATCTTTGTCCGAAACGCTTGGATCGCGCGGATAGCCTCTCTACGCATCAATTGCCTTGGCCATAGGGGCGACGATCAGGAGGGACGATTTATGAAAGACGTGTGGCAGCCGGTGTCGGGCACGCGGTTCTTTTCCCGTAACGGCGAGGGCCTCTATGAGCGCCTGACTGACCAATTGTATTTCCGTGTGGATGAGGTCGATGAAACCGACGCACGCGAAGTATGCACCCGCTTTGCCGAAGCCTTCGAAGCGCGCGCTCCTGTAAGGATGGTCGCCTGACAGGTCGTATTTGCCCCGTGGCCCGGTGTTTATCCGGGCCACGGGACGGAATGGGCTACTTGGGCGGAATGATCTACTTGATAGCCCAAGTTGATGCCAACAGGCTCACACCGGGCCAGACTTTCCAAGAAAATCAACTTCCCACAAATCAGCTTCAACCCGACGCCGGCATATAGTCGACGATGAATTCGGCGCCGCCGTAGCCAGCCTCCTCGGGGATCCGCATCAGCCGCTGGCCGCTCTCAAGTTTAGTTCCCCTTGGCTGCACAGTCACCACCGTCGACCGGCGCGCGGTCGCCATCGCTTCCCGAACGGTGTTCGACCGGCCGAGCTTTTCCAGGTTCTTGGCGGTGGCGAAGACCAGCTTGTATTTGCCGGAAGCGGTCTCTGCCAGAGCCTGGGCGGGGGTGATCCAGAGGGATTCCACCGCTTCCCATCCGTCGTGCACGGCCAGATGCGCGGCGGGCGCCTCGGCCAGGAAGAAATGGGTGTCATACCGCTTCGCCAGCGACGCCGGCGTGATCCAGTGGGCGAAATGCACCAGCAAATCCGGGGCCGGCAGAAGTCCCTCCGATCCCAGAACCGCGTCGAAGCCAATCGAGCCCGCATTCAACGCCGCGCGGTGCTGATCCTCCAGACGTTTCAGCGTTGCGGCGTCGATCAGTGCGTCCGACCCGCGCGGTCGCGCCAGCAGCACGCCACATTCCTCGAAGGTTTCCCGGATCGCGGCGACCCGGAAAGCCAGCGCATCGGTGGCCAGACCATCGGGATTAGGGCAATCACCGGGCCGCGCCGCGAGTTCCTGATCGGCTTCCTCCACCCGGCCACCTGGGAACACCAGCGCGCCGCCGGCAAAATCGATGGCCTGGTGGCGCACCACCATGAACACTTCGATGCCCTGCGGCCCATCGCGCAACAGCAGGATGGTGGCGGCGGGTCGGGCGGCAGCTTCCATGGCGTTCTTCCTCTCGAGTCTGTTGCAAAGCCTACCGGACCGGGACCCGCCGGTCACGGGCGGAGGCGCCGGATCAATTCCATCGCATTCGCGGGCGCGCGCACCTTCGTGTCATTATCGAAGAATACGAACACGTCCCGACGCCGGGGACGGGCCTTGCCGCCGACCCGTTCGGCGTCCTCCGGCTCATCCCCACGTGCCCAGGCCTTGATGCGCCGAACCCATGCGTCCAGCGCCGCATGGTCGTAGCCGCTGGCGTAGAGTTCCTCCGATCCGTGCAGGCGACAGTAGACGTGGTCGGATGTAACATCCATCAGGCGCGGCCATTCCACGGAATCCGCGCAGACCAGCGCGACGTCGTAGGCGCGAAGCAGGTCGATGAATTCCTGGCAGCGGAAGCTTTCGTGGCGGATTTCAAAGGCGTGGCGCATGGGACGGCGGATGCCGACCTCCAGCCATGCCGGACCGCGCAATTTATCGTCGTGCTTGCGCCCCAGGGCGGCGGCCGCACCGGTATCATGCGGCAGCAGGCGCAGAAACGGCTCGATCCGTTTTGGCTCGAAGCGAAAATTGGCGGGAAACTGCCAGAGGATCGGCCCGAGGTGGACACCGAGACGCAGCAGGCCGGAGGCGATGAAGTTCGCCAGCGGCACCAGTGGATCGCGCAGGCGCAGGATATGGGTGATGTAGCGCGGCGCCTTGACCGCGAACATGAACTCCGCCGGCACCTGATTGGCCCAGCTTTCAAAGGCTTCGGGGCGCTGCATGCCGTAGAAGGTGCCGTTGATCTCGATCGCCTGGACGTGGCTGGCCGCATAGCCCAGTTCGTCGTTGCGTTTCAGCCTCTTCGGGTAGAACACCCCGCGCCAGGGCGCGTAGGTCCAGCCGGAAATCCCAACGCGAACAACACCGGCGGTCACGTTTCCCTACGGCTGACAAACGAGCGATCCGCCATTCAGACCTCGGTGAGATCCTCCAGCCGCACCGGCCCGTCCTGGCTGGTGAAACTGAAGCTTTGGCTGCCGCTTTGCTGCTGGGCGAAGCCGGTGATCCGATGATTCCCGGTGTCGTAGACGCGGAGCCGTCCATCGCGCATCACCGCCAGGCGGCGCTGATCGGGGAAGCAGGCATAGCGCATATCATTCTGCGCGCCCGTCGCGGACGGCGTGCCCAGTCCGTCAGGCCACCAGTGGCTGGCCTGGCCGGGCTGCTGCTCTGCCGCGGCAGGGACCGGACCGGGCGCGGCGGCGAGATCCCGGCACAGCGCATCCACCCTGGCTTTCAGGCTGTTGTTGAACATGTCGCCGATCATAAGCATGCCGCCCGCCGCCCATTGCCCCATGCCGCCAAGTTCCGGGTGATCGAACTGCGCCATGCGGCCGCCGCCGCGCCGCAGCGCTTCGGCGACCGCCCGCGCGGCATCGGGGCTGAAACCGTGACGCCGGGCGATATCGGCGATGTTATCTGCCATTGTCGTCTCCTGCCTTCTGTCCGCAAGGCGGACCGTATGCATGCGATTGCCCCGAGCGTTGCCACCCTGAGAGGAAACGCTCTCGCTCATATTTGGCGAGCAAGGGCCTCAGCCTGCGGTCGCTTCGCAATTCGCGTCAGGCTGATATTGCCCTAGACGTCTGCCAGGCGGGTCGGTTGCTTTTCGTGTCGCTGATCCACGTTCCGCGCAATCACCGATCGTGCAAAGTCGTCGCCGAAAGCACTCCGCCGCGTCCGGGCCGGTGCGACAATTATGAGCATCGCTCTCGGAAACGTGTGCAGCAAGCGCCCTCACCGCATGAGAATTGTGCATTTCACGCGGCGTGTCGTGCGTTGTCTTTGTGAATTCTCGCCATAGACCTATCATTTTTCCGCTGGAGATAGAAATTCGTGCAGATCAGTGCCGGCTTTGACATCACCTATCAGTGCCCCCAGCCGACGCCGATGCTCCTGGTCTTGAGCATCCACCCATCGCGGATGCCCGATGTGATCGGGGTGCATCAAATCCGGTTCGATCCGCCGACCGGCGCGAGCGCATACCGCGACGGCTATGGCAATATCTGCCATCGGATTGTCGCGCCGGCGGGCCTGCTGCGCATTTCGACGCAGTTCACAGTCAGCGATCCCGGCACACAGGATGCCGTCGTTCCGGAAGCGCGGCAACATGCCATTCAGGACCTGCCGGACGATGTGCTGATCTTTCTGCTCGGCAGCCGGTACTGCGAGACGGACCGGCTAACCCCGCTTGCCTGGTCGCTGTTCAGCCATACGCCGGAGGGATGGCCACGGGTGCAGGCGATCTGCGATTATGTACATAACCGGATCGAGTTCGGCTACCACCATGCCGACCCCATGCGCACGGCGTACGCCGGCCATACCGAAGGTCGTGGCGTGTGCCGCGACTTCGCGCATCTCGCGATTACACTGTGCCGCTGCATGAATATCCCGGCGCGGTACTGCACCGGTTATCTGGGCGACATCGGTATTCCACCGGTCGATGCGCCGATGGACTTCAGCGCCTGGTTCGAGGTTTATCTTGGTGGCCATTGGCACACGTTCGATGCGCGCCACAATACGCCCCGCATCGGCCGGATCCTGATGGCTCGGGGCCGTGATGCCACTGATGTGGCGCTGTCGACGATTTTCGGTCCGAGCACGCTGGTTGGTTTCAATGTCGTGACGGATGAACTAGGTTAGGTTCCTGACCCCGGCTGAGACGTCGCGGCCGTTTACGGTATCTTGCCGACGCGCTTTGCACGTGTGTTCATGATACGCCAAGCGCCACCGGCGTGACCCGACCCGTGGAGTCCTGAGTTGTTCGTGGAACCGAAGATCGCCCGTTGACATCAGCCGCTCATAGCGACCGGGATCCGGTCTGGCAGCTCCGGCAAACG
>DATARX010000141.1:0-4134 GCA_036263955.1 Rhodopila sp. | reverse complement strand
TCCTGCCCGTCGAACTTGAGGATCACGTCGCCGCCCCGAATACCGGCCTGCTCGGCGGGAGCACCCGGATTGACCCTGCCGACGAGCGCGCCCTCGGGCCGGGGCAGGCGCAGGCTGTCCGCGATGTCTGGCGTGACCTGCTGGATCTTCACCCCCAGCCAGCCGCGTCGCGGATGCCCGTACTGCTTCAGCTGCGCGACGATGTTCTTCGCCATGTTGGATGGAATGGAGAAGCCGATGCCGATCGACCCGCCCGACGGGGAGAAGATCGCCGTGTTGATGCCGATCACCTGTCCATCCATGTTGAACAGCGGACCACCCGAATTGCCGCGATTGATGGCCGCGTCGGTCTGGATGAAGTCGTCGTACTGGCCCTGATGGATGTCGCGGCCACGGGCCGAGACGATGCCCGCGGTGACCGTCCCGCCCAGACCGAACGGATTGCCAATCGCGAGCACCCAGTCACCCACTCGAGACGCCGATGAGTCGCCGAAGTCGACCGTCGGCAGCGGCTTGTCGGACTTCACTTTCAGCAGCGCGAGATCGCCGCTTTCGTCGCGGCCCACGATGTCCGCCTTCAAGGATGTGCCATCCTGCAGCGTGACGGAGACCGAGTCAGCGCCTTCGATCACGTGATTGTTAGTGACCACATAGCCTGCCGGATCGATGATGAACCCGGACCCAAGGCTTTGCGCCCGCCGCGGCGCCGGTTGGTCGCCGCCCTGGCCCTGGCCGGGGCGGTTACGATTGAGGAAGTCTTTGAAGAACTGCTCAAACGGGGAGCCGGGCGGGAACACCGGCATATCCGGACCGAGATCGGGGCCGCCGCCACCGTTTTTCGCGGTCAGCGTCTGCGTGGACGACACGTTGACGACGGCCGGCAGCAGCCTGGCCGCCAGATCGGCGAAGCTATCGGGCGCGGAGCGAGCGATGGCCGGCTGAACCAGCGGAATTGCCGGCGTTATCAAGGCAAAAGACACCCCCAGCAACGCAGCGCGGGCGACGGAGGAGCGTAACAGGCGCATGATCAAGTTTCCTGGCGAATGAGCCGCATAAGATCTGGACGCAAGGCTAGCAACTTCTTCGGCGGAAGGACACGGGTCGTTCTTGCCCGGCCCCCTATCGTGATTGCCCCTATCGTGTTTGTCCCGGCGCGGGGGGGGGCGGCGAGGGGGCTGGTGGCGACGCCTGAAGATACTTCAGGTAGTCGTTGTCTGGAGAAACCACCAGCCGCGCGGAACCGGCATCGAAGATGTCGCGATAACCCTGCAGCGTGCGCCAAATGGAGAAGAACCCGGGATCCTGGCTGAACGCCTTCGCATAGATGGCCGTTGCCTCGGCTTCGCCTTCGCCGCGGAGATTGTCGGCGGTGGCGCGCGCTTCGGCGACCAATACAGTCCGCTCGCGTTCGGCGTCGGCCTTGATTTTCTGTGAGGCCTCGGCGCCCTCGGCGCGCGCCTGCGCGGCGACCCGCTGGCGTTCCGACTGCATCCGCGACAGGATCGCGTCGGTGTTTTCCCGCGGCAGGTCGGCGCGCCGGATCCGCACGTCCACGATTGTGACGCCGAAATTCCGCATCTCGGTGTTCACCTGGTCGCGGATCGCGGACATGATCCGTTCGCGATCGGCGGAGAGCACGTCCAGCAGCTTGTTGTTGCCCAGCACCCGCCGCAGGCTGCCGGTGACGACCGAGTTCAGCCGGCCTCGGATATTGTCCGGAATGGGTCCGATCGCCTGATAGAAGCGAAGCGGATCAGTGATGCGGAACACCGTGAACGTATCGATGATCAGGCGGCGCTGGTCGCCCAGAATCACTTCCTCATTCGGAAGTTCCACCGCCAGCAGACGGCGATCGAAGGTGATGACGTTCTGTACAAGCGGCATTTTAACATGCAGTCCGGCATCCTGGATCGGGCTTGGCGGCACGACCTTGCCGAACTGAACGACGAGAGCCTGTTCGGTTTGCGAAACGGTAAACAGGCTGGCGTTGGCGATCACGCCGAGCACGACCAGCAGCGCGAGGCCGGCGATGGTGACCCTGCTCATCGGCCGGCTCCCGCGGCGGCGGAGGTTGCCGGGCCGGCCGCTGCCACCGGTGCCGGTGGCGGCACGTTCAGCGGCAGGAACGGCACCAGGCCTTTCAGCTTGTCGTCCACGATCAACGGCTGGGAATGCGCCAGCACGTCCTTCATGGTGTCGAGATACATCCGGCGAAGCGTCACATCCTTGGCCGCCTGGTAAGCCTTCAGTACGCTGTCGAACTGCTGCGCCTGGCCGGTGGCCTGCGCCACCGCGGCGGCCTTGGCGCCTTGTCCCTCGGCCACGATCCGGGCCGCGTCGCCGCGCGCGCGCGGCACGATGTCGTTGCGGTAGGACTCGGCTTCGTTGCGCATCCGTTCGGCGTCCGTGTTGGCGCGTTGGACGTCGCGGAAGCTTTCGATCACCGCCGCGGGCGGATCGACTTTCTGCAGCTGCACCTGGGTGATCTCCACGCCGGCCTTGTAGCGATCAAGAATTTCCTGGGTCTGTTTGAGCACGTCGGTCTCGATCTGGCCACGCAATGGGCCCAGCGCGGGCTGGATCGGGGTACGGCCGATGACTTCCCGCATGGAGCTTTCGGCGACGGCGCGGACCAGGGTTTCAGGGTTGGCGGTGTTGAACAGGAATGCCGGCGCCTGGTCCGGGGCGACACGCCAGAACACCGCCACATCGATGTCGATGATATTCTCATCGCCGGTTAGCATCAGGCTCTCGGCCAGGACGTCCCGGCCCGAGGCATCCTGCCCGGCTTCCACATTGCCGCCGGGTGCGGAGCGGTAGCCGATCTCGGTGCGATTGATCCGGGTAACCGTCGGAAGATCCACTGTCTCGATCGGCCAGGGCAAATGCCAATGCAGGCCCGGCGGCGTCCAGTAGGAATAGGCGCCAAATCGCAACACCACGCCCTGCTCGTCTGGCTGGACCCGATAGAAGCCGCTGCCGACCCAAATCACGACCACCGCCAGCAACAGCAGGATCAGGCCACGGTTGTTGCCAAAGCCACCCAGCGGACCGGCGCCGCCCCGGCCACGGCCGGAGCCGCCGCCCATCAGGCCACGGATATAAGCCTGGGCCTGCGCGATCAGCCGGTCGAGATCGGGCGGATTGCCGCCGCCGAACGGGCCGCCACCGCCACCACCACCGAACGGACCGCCACCGCCACCGCCACCGCCACCGAACGGGCCGCCCGGCCGGCGCGGGCCGCGGTCCGGATCGGGGCGCTCTCCGCCGCCATTGCCATTCGCGCCCTTGTTTTCGCCAGAATTGCCCCAGGGGCCCTGGGTCGGCTTCTTGTCGCCGTCTCCACCCGAGGAGCCGGACGGATTGCCCCATGGACCGGGACCGCCGTTATTCCAAGGCATATCGGGATGGCTCCTGTCGACTTAACCAAATAGACCAGCCGCCGCGCGAGCCGTTGGCGGAAACGCAAGGAGGCGCCATATCCGTCTGGACAGGCGCACGCGGCGTGGTGCTTATCCGCCGGCCGTCTCAGGTTTGCAAGATAAGGGTTCAACAGCCATGGCCGACGCTTCTTCCGATGCCCTCCGCACCGCCTTGCGCGCGATCAAGGATCCGGCGTCCGGACGCGATATCGTTACCGCCGGCCTGGTCGAGGGGATCGAGGTGCGCGGTGGCCTCGTGCAGGCAACGCTGCTGACCGACCGGGCCCACGCCGCGGCGATGGAGCCGGTGCGCCGCGAAGTCGAGGCCGTGCTGATGCGCCAGCAGGGCGTAACGAATGCGACCGCCATCCTGACCGCCCACAAAACCCAACCGGCCCCGACGCCAGCAACGGGTCGCGGCCCGCAAAGTCATGGTCACGCTCAAGGTCATAGTCACGGCCAGGGCCAAGGGCACGCCGCCGCCGGCAAGCAGGCGCTGCTGCTGCCGGACGTCAAGGCGATCGTTGCTGTCGCGTCAGGCAAGGGTGGCGTCGGCAAGTCCACCGTCGCGGTCAATCTGGCCGTGTCGCTGGCGCGGCAGGGTCACCGGGTGGGCCTGCTCGACGCCGACATCTACGGCCCCAGCCTGCCGCGGATGATCGGCCTGAACCGCAAGCCCGAGGTCCGGGGTGACAAGATGATCCCGCTGCAG
>DATARX010000023.1:0-1522 GCA_036263955.1 Rhodopila sp. | reverse complement strand
TCGCTGGTATGCAGCACGAACCCACGGGCGTTCTCGACCGGACCGCCGGCGCAGAGCTTGATCTGGCGGACGGGAGGCAGAGGCTCGACGCTCAGCTGCTTCAGCAGATCGTCGAAGGTCGGTTTGACGATCGGGCGGTTCAACACCAGGCCCATCGCCCCTTCGGGCGTGTGGGCACACAAGTAGATCACGCTTTGCTGAAAGCGCGGATCGGCCATGGTGGGCATGGCAATCAGCAACTGCCCGGTCAGGAATCCGTCCGGCGCGGCGTCATCGGGTTGGGGTTGGAAACTGGCCATTGAGGAAATCTGGTCTTAACGCCCGCACTGTGCAAGCGCCTCCGTATCGGTTGAAGTGGGTTTGTGCGCGGATGGAGGCGTTGCTAGCGTCACTGCCGAAACGCTGGAGGAATCATCGCATGCCGAACGCGGCGGAATCGCCCCTCGCGGCCTACATCGCCCATCTGAAGCGCGGCGAACTGGGATATCAGTTCAGCCCGTCGCTCGGGCAAGCGGTATTCTACCCTCGCGTGATCGCGCCGAAAACCGGGGCGGCGGACCTGGAATGGCGGATCAGCAAGGGATTTGGCACCGTCCACGCAACCACCGTGGTGCATCCGCAACAGGGAGCGCCTTACAATGTCTGTCTGGTCGACGTGGATGAAGGTTTCCGCATGATGAGCCGCGTCGGGGACATCCCCCCGACCGCGGTGAAGATCGGCCTGCGGGTAAAATTCCGCGTCCACACGCCGGATGGCGACGAAGACCCCTACCCCGTCTTCACCCCAGCGGAGGGCGCACCATGATTGGCGTCACCCGCGGCAGCGTCGCCATCGTCGGCGCCGCCGAATCCGATCTCGGCGCGGTCGCCGCGCTGATGAGCCCGATCGACCTCATGGCTCAGGGAATCCACCGGGCATTGGACGATGCCGGCTTGACCCTGGCTGATGTGGACGGGGTGTTCTGCGCGACCACGCAGGCTCGCACCTCGGCGATGTCCCTGGTGGAATATCTCGGCCTGCCGAACGCCTACACCGACAGTACGATCGTCGGTGGGTCGTCCTTCGAGGTTCACGTCGCACATGCCCATGCGGCGCTGGAGGCCGAGCTGTGCTCCGTCGCAATCATCGCATACGGCAGCACGCAGCGCACCGTGGGCCGTCGCGCGGCCAGCGCGCGGGAGTTCAATCCGTATGAGACCCCATACAAGCCTTTCCTGCCGGCGACCGCCTACGCCATGGCGGCCAACCGCCACATGCACGAATACGGCACCACGCGTGAGCAAATGGCCGCCGTCGCGGTGGCCGCGCGGGAATGGGCGCTGCTGAACCCGGCGGCGTGGGAGAAGAAGCCGCTGACCATCGCGGATGTGCTGAATGCGCGGCCGATCAGCGATCCGTTCACCGTTCGCGATATCTGCCTGGTGACCGATGGCGGCGGCGCGATCGTGCTGGTGAAGGCGGATCGGGCGCGCGGGATGAAGCAGAAGCCGGTCTATGTGCTGGGCAGCGGGCAGTCGATCA
>DATARX010000016.1:0-3433 GCA_036263955.1 Rhodopila sp. | reverse complement strand
GTTGCCGCCTATGCCCGGTTGTCTGGGCGGGACATGTCGGACTTTGTGTTTTACCGGGTGCTGGCGATGTACAAGCTCTCAGTTATCTTCCTGCAACTTGGACTGCGCTTTCGCAGCGGGGCGACGCAGGATCCGCGTTATGCGCCGCTGACCGGGATCGGCACCGGCATCCTGGCATTCACCCACGAAATCGCCCAAGGACGTGCCTTCTAACGTCGTCATGGCCGGGCCTGCTCCGGCCGTCCACGCTTCCAAGGATGGGTCACATGGATTTCTCGCTTTCGCCCGAGCTGCGGGAATTGCAGCAACGCACACGGGTTTTCATCCGCGAAAAGATTATCCCGCTGGAGGGCGACGGCCGGCAGACGCATCACGGGCCGACCGAGGACTTCCGTCGCGAACTGGTGGCGCTGGCCGCGGCGGAGGGGTTGGTGGCGCCGCATGTCGGGGTGGAATACGGCGGGATGGGGCTGTCGCATGTCGGCAAGGCGGTGGTGTTCGAGGAAGCCGGATATTCGCTGCTGGGTCCGGTCGCGATGCATATTTTCGCGCCGGACGAGGGCAACATGCACCTGCTGGAGGCTGTTGCCTCGACGGAGCAGAAGCAGCGCTGGCTGCGGCCGTTGGCGGCCGGGGCTACGCGGTCCTGTTTCTGCATGACGGAGCCGGCGCCGGGTGCGGGTTCGGATCCGTCGGCGCTGAAGACCACGGCGGTGAAGGACGGCAACCATTACGTCATCAACGGCGACAAGTGGTTCATCACCGGGGCGGTCGGCGCGGCGTTCGCGATCATCATGGCGAAGGATGAGGATGGGAACGCAACGATGTTCCTGGCCGACATGGACACGCCGGGGATCGAGATCGTTCGGCAGATGGACAGTCTGGACAGCGCGTTCGCGGGCGGCCATTCGGTGATGCGGTTCACCGATGTGCGGATTCCGGCCAGCGACATTCTCGGGGAGCCGGGCAAGGGGTTTCGGTACGCTCAGGTGCGCCTGGCGCCGGCCCGGTTGACGCATTGCATGCGGTGGCTGGGGGCGGCCAGACGGGCGCATCAGATCGCGGCGGACTATGCATTGAAGCGGGAGGTTTTCGGCGCGAAGCTGATCGGGCATGAGGGGGTTGGGTTCATGCTCGCCGACAACGAAATGGATATTCGAATGAGCCGGCTTTCGATTCTGCACACGGCGTGGCTGCTGGACCAGGGCGAGCGCGGCGGCACCGAATCATCCATGTCGAAGGTGTTCTGTTCGGAGGCGATCTGGCGCGTGGTGGATCGTTGCGTCCAAGTCCTGGGTGGCCAGGGCGTCACCGGCGAAACCCTGGTCGCTCGGATTTTTAACGAGGTGCGGGGATTTCGTATCTACGATGGGCCGTCCGAAGTGCATCGTTGGAGCCTGGCGCAACGGATTGCCCGCAACGGGGCGAACTGGTGAGCGACTTCGATCTGACCGGCAAGGTGTGTGTCGTTACGGGGGCAGGACGCGGGATCGGACGCGGGATGGCCGAGGGGCTGGCGCGCCATGGCGCGACCGTTGTGCTGAGCGGGCGGACGCAGGCGACGCTGGAGGAAACGGCGGCGTCGATCGGTGATCGGGCGGTGGTGGTGACCGCGGATGTTTCGCGCGAAACCGATGTGGTGGCGCTGCGCGATGCGGTGCTGGATCGTTGCGGGCGGATCGACGTGCTGGTGAACAACGCCGGGGTCAATGCGATCTTCAAGGGGATCGAGAAGACGTCGCTGGCTGAATGGCAGGACATCATCGATGTCAACCTGACCGGCGTGTTCCTATGCTGCAAGCACATTGGCGGCGCGATCGGGGAGGGCGGGTCGGTGATCAATGTCAGTTCCGTCGCCGGGCATGGCGGGCTGCCGCGGTCGGTACCGTATTGCGCGTCCAAGGGGGGCGTGGAGATGCTGACCAAGGCGCTGGCGCTGGATTGGGCGCGGCGGAAGGTGCGAGTAAACACGCTGGCGCCGGGTTGGGTCGACACCGACCTGACGCACGGGCTGCTGGAGCATGACATGCACGGCAGGCGGCTGCTGGAGCGGACGCCGCTGGGGCGGTTCGCGACGCCGCTGGATATGGCGGGCGGGGTGGTGTTCCTGGCCAGTGACGCCTCGGCGTTCATGACCGGGCAGAGCCTGGTGATTGATGGCGGATGGGGGGCGGAGTAGGGCTATCGAACGGTCTCTTGCCATCGGCCGGGTACGAACTCGGCCTCGTCCTCGCCTGGCCAGGGGGGCATGGTGATCGCGACGACGGTTAGCGGTTCGGTGCCGAACGACCGGAACTGAAAGCTGACGCCGAGGGGGATTGTCAGGCTGAGGCCGGCGGATAGGGCGATGACCTCCTGGCTGGTGTTGATGGAGCGCCACATCTCGCCCTGGCCCGACAGGATATACCAGATTTCCTCGACTGTGCGGTGACGCACGGCGCGGGTGGTCTGGCCGGGCGGCAGCTCGAAATGCGCCATGCTGCCGCCGGTCAGAGACAGCAGGATCCGGACCTCGGATCCGTCGGGCGCCAGCACGTCAGGGGCCGGCGGCAATATCCTGGTGGCGCCTGTGTTCATCGTCGCGCTTCCTATCGATCGTATTCCAACGTCCGCGCGTCTTGACATCGCGGCGTCTTGACATCGCGGCGGCCGCGCCGAAAGTGGTGGCCACACCGGGGTGTCCTCGCGTCGAGGGCTGAGATCATACCCGTGAACCTGCTCTGGGTCATGCCAGCGAAGGGAGTTGTCATGCGCATCGTTGTTGTCGGGGCCGGGGTGCTGGGGGCCAGCACGGCGTTTCATCTCGCCGGGATGGGGGCGAACGTCACGGTTATCGACGCGAAGCTGGATGGGCGGGCGACCGCGGCCGGGGCGGGGATCATCTGTCCGTGGGTGTCGGGCGTGGAAGATCCGGTGTTCTACCGGTTGTATGCCGGTGGCGGTGAATATTATCCCGAACTGATGGCGGCGTTGGCCGGGGCGGGTGAGACGGATACGGGCTATCGGCGGGCCGGGGCGATGCTGGTCTCCGGCGATAGCGGGGAACTGGGGTGGCTGGAGCGCACGGCACGGCAGCGTGGGGCGCCGGCGATGGGCGATGTGCGCCTGCTGTCGGAAAAGGCGGCGCGGGCGCTGTTTCCGCCGCTGCGCCCAGGGCTTGGCGGGGTGTTCATCGAGGGGGGCGCTCGGGTGGACGGGCGGCGGCTGGCGGCGGCGCTCATGCGGGCGGCGGCGGCGCGCGGGGCGGTGGTCGTGGACGGTCATGCCGCGGTGGTGGTCGAGGCGGGGCGGGTGGCCGGCGTGGACGTATCCAGCGAGCGGATATCCGGTGAGCGGATGTCCGGTAAGCGGATGTCCGGTAAGCGGATTCGGGCGGACCGGGTGGTCGTTACGGCGGGGGCGTGGACAGATCCGGTGCTGCAACCCTTGGGCC
>DATARX010000089.1:0-5054 GCA_036263955.1 Rhodopila sp. | reverse complement strand
TGAGGTCCAGGGGCTCGGCCCCTGGCGGGGTTTGGGGCAGCGCCCCAATCTTCCTTTGCCTCAACGGCAAATGGTCGGGGCGCCGGCTTATAACTCAACCACAGCACCAATCCCGCGGAGCGGGTTCGTGCATGGACGCTCAGCCGTCCGAGCCGCGCGGCAGTGGACGTCCGCTTCCGGGATCGGTTGAGGGCCGACGTATGGCCGACGTGGGGCGGGGGCGGTCGTGCGATGTGGCCGAGAGCGGCCGCACTTCAGCGAAACAGATATCGCCGCAATCTGGGAGATGAGGCGAGAAGGATGTATCGAACCGGCGCCGAACGCTTGGTATGGCCGTTCTATGGCGTGATCTGTACAGCCTCCCCATCACCGCAGCCATCATGCGCGTGCGTGACCCGCCAGTGTGTGCGGCGGCAGGCCTCGTCCGGAGACGGCGAGGGAGTTAACCGGGTGCAGTAGCCGCTTTGTGCCCACCATTCGACCGACCGTCCTTGGCGGAAGGCGGGCGCCAACGGCTTGTCGCCGGGCTGTAGCCAATGAAGGCAGGTTTCGCAAATCGTCACCCCGGCGGCGTCGCCGTTCGTTATGGTGGCTCCGCTGCCACAACGATCGATCGGCCGAACCGGCGGCCAATGCGTCAGTTCAAACTCTTCCGTGGTCGGGCTGGGAGCATGCCGCCTGCACCGTCCGCCAGCAGACCAATAAACGCACTCCGCGCAGCTGGCCGCGCGCGAGTGCTGGCCGTTGCCGGGCATCTACAGGATCGCCCTCGGCGGACGCTGCACCTGCTGGTGCCGGTGCGCAGCCTCGGTTGCCATGCTGCTGGCCGAAGTGCGCGACTGAATGCGCGCCGCCTCTCTTTGCGCCTGGGTGACGCGAGGCGACGCGACCGTGCGGAGACTTTCCACGTAAGCTTCGACCCGCGGCGTATCGTGCACGATGCCGGCCGATACGGCTGCTTCAACCCGATCGGCCGCAGCGCGCGCTGCCGGCCGGGACAGGTTCTCCGGAGAAATCTGCTCGGGGGGAAGGTCCGACATTCTGCCCCCGTTCACTTCGGATGGCAGTCCGGCGGGCTGATCAGGCCGGCGGAGAGGACAGTTCCGCCGTTGATGACGCAGTTGTAGGCCCCGTGTGGGGTCCGGGCGGTATAGTACGTGTTGGTCATGCCGTCATAGCGCCGGTCGGCGATGACAACGGCTGAGTCCGGTTGGCCGAGCGTCATTGCGGTGTTGTCCCGGATCCGCTCGTCGGACAGGATAGTGTTGGCGCATCCGGCCAACAGAACCGAGCCGGCGACGAGGGCAAAGACAGGCTTCTTGAGCATCGATTGGTTCCTTGTTGGGGGTAGAAGCTGCCGGTTATTCGGCAGCGATGCGGAATCGATCAGGGTGGATCCGCGCATTGAGCTCCGGCCGACGGAAGTAGATCGGGCGGCCGCAGCGGATCGGCGCCGCACCGCGACGAAAGATGATTTCTTCGTCGGCGCGCATCTTCGTCCGGACCTCCTCCGGCCGGATCAGTTCACGGCCCTGCTCGGACAGGCCCTCGTTCGTGCCCTGGTTGCGGGAGCCGGAGGAGACGCCGCTTTGCAGGCTGGTCGACCGGCCTTCGGTACGCGCGAGGATGGTGTACCGGCCGCAGGTGGCGGAGATTTCCTTCGCCGTCGCGTCGTCGTCGACCACGGCGAACAGGCGCCACGAGGAAGAATTGAACCAGCTCGCCTTGCCCTTTTCGCCCCAGGTATCGAGCAGCTGGCCCAGGCTCTGCCACATCATGACGAGGGTGATGCCATATTTGCGGCCGGCATCGCGGGCGTCCTCGAGTACCTTCATCCGGCCGAGGAAATTCACCTCATCGAGCAGGAACAGCACCCGGCCGGCTTCACCTGCGACCCGCCCGGCAATCTGGCCCTGCGCGCGATAGACGGTGTTCATCAGCGCACCGATCACCACGCGCGCCACCTGCGGCGTGCCGCGCAGCGCGTCCATGGGGATCTGAACGAACACGCTCAATCGGCCGCCGGTCAGCTCGCGGGAGGTGAACGATCCGCCGGACAGCATGGCGGCATAGGCCTGGACGGAGAGCCATTGCGTATCGGCATTGGCGTGGGAATAGACGCCGCTGAACGTTTCTTTGAACACGTCTTTCAACGTGCCGGCCAGATCGCGGGCGAGGGCGCTTTCTGACTCTTCGTGGATATCGGCCAGCAGCTGCGGCATCTGCCTTTCAGGCGTGCGCACGAGCTGGCGGAAATCCCGCAACGTCTTCGCCGCCGCCGGCCGTTTGCTGTCCCACAGCATATGCGCCAGCAGACAGGTCAGCAGCTCCTTGCCGCGCACCTTGAAGATGGCGTTCTCGCCGGACTGGTTGGCCGGGGTTTCGCCGGCGACCCATTCGATGATGGCCTGGACGTGGGTTTCCGCCAGCGGGTCGCAAACGTCGATCCAGTCCAGCACGCTGAAGCCGCCGAGGCCGGGGCCGACCATGGCGACCTTGAGCCCCATGTCCGTCAGCATCGTCTGCACCATCGGCCCGACCTGGCACGAGGGATCGAAGGTGACGGAGGACCCTGTCCAACAGGCCAGCGTCGGCACGGTGACGGCGGTTGTCTTGAAGCCGCCGGAGCCGGCGAAGACGAGGCCGTGCGTCGCGTCCGCGGTGCACGGATCGATCAGCAATGGCGCCTTGCCGCCCTGGCCCCAGGTGGCGGGGTCGGCCGGATCGAAGCGAATGGCCGCGACCCTGTCCTGATCGACGCGATAGGCTTCGCCCACGACCACGCCGCCATAGGCCGGATGCGGTCCGGGAAACAGCCGCTTAGCGTCCGACATGCTCAGCCAGTCGGCGTTGCCATGCACGTCGGAGGCGGCGCGCACCGGCGCCGGCGGACGTTCTCCCTTGCGGGCCGGGCGGAGGCGGCGACGGCTCTTGCACGCCGCCACGACGACGATGGCCGCCAACAGCGCGACGAAGCCGGCCGGGGCGCCGATCGACAGCAGCAGATCCGGGCGTACACGCGGATCAGCCCCCCAGCGCAGCGCATACGGCACCCAGCACCACAAGGCGTCCGGCAGCGGCATATTCGTGACGCCACGCAGCCTCAGAAACAGCAGCGACGCGGCCACCACGATGAACGCGGCAAGGAACGCGATCACGCCGAACGCGACCAGCACCCAGCGCGCCAGGGGGGCGGGGAAGCTCACCGGTCACGCCGACGGAATTGGATGTCCTCGGATTTTCTCTGCGTATGGAAGCCGCCCGGCAAGCGGGCGAGGATGCGGAAGATGCCGACGATGCCCAGCAGCGGCACGCCCGCCATCAGGATGCTGACGGTCAGGGTGGCAATATTGGCACCTCCCGGGCGCGTGGAGCCGATCGGCAGCAGAGCGCCGTACCGCATCAGCAGCAACAGACCGAAAAAGACAATGATGGCTCGCATGACCTCGCCCTTCCTATGCCGCGAGCAGGCTGGCAGCGTCGGCTGGCATGCCCTTCTGGTGTTCCGGCTCGAAATAGACCTGGGTGACCCGGCGGCGGCCGTCGATCGTCTCGCAATACGCAACGATGTGGATCAGTTCCCGCAGCGTCGCCTGCAGATCGTCGTTGCTCAGCGTCTTGCCGGATTCATGCTGGCGGACCATCAGGCCGATCGCCTTGAACGCGCCTTCCGCACTCGGCGCGTGGCACGAGGTCATGCCGGGATGGCCCGAGTTCAGCGCCCGCAGATAGGCCCAGGCGGCGGCATCCCGCAGCTCCTGGTTGACCAGCATATCCATGTCGAGGCGCAGCGCGGCTTCGATGCAGTCCTCGGCGGTGTGCTTCGAGACGCCCTGATCCTTGCCCTTCGGATAGAGCAGGTTGACGACATTCGGGTGCGCCATGTTGATGATTTCTTCCATGTCCTCGACGGTGACGATGCGCCAGTCGATCGGGATCGCCTCCAGGAAGGCGCGCAGGTCGTAGGTCTTGCCGGTGCCGACCATGCCGGCCCAGACGACGTTGAAGCCGTTGCGGATGGCGAGCGCGATCAGCTCCGCCCAGCGCTGCGCCGCTTTCAGCGCCAGCAGTTCGCCCACGATCGGCCGCGGCTGCGCCCGGATCCGCTCAGCCGAACGAACCTCGGAGAACACCCCGTTATCGATGAGCTGCTGGATCGTCGCCGCCTTTGCCGAAGGGCGGCGGATTGCCATGGCATAGCGTCCTTCCGGCACCGCCGGGGGACGCACGATCTGCACCCGCTGCCCGCCGGGCAACCGCGTCGCGCAGAACGGCGCGTCCTCGGCGATGTCCTGGCGCATCAGGGCCGCCGCGTTGTCGGCGATGTTCTCCAGCTGGACAAGGGGGAGCGGAACCTTGTGCTGGCTGCGCTTCGCGCCCTGCTTCACGAACAGCGTCGTCGTCGCGCCATCGGGATCGGGTCCGTTGATGTGGATATCCGTGACGGTCGGATCGTCCAGGAACGGCTGGATGGGCCGCAGAAGCCAGTTCAGCTGGCGGCTGACGATATCGCTCATCGTCCTTTCCCCCGGAGGGTGAGCCGATAAGCGTCGTCCATCGGGATGTCCTGGCGAACGATGACCGTCAGCGGCTGCGCCTGGTTGCGGTAGAGCGTCGGCGGGATGTCGATGTCATGCGCCAGCATCTGCTGGGCCAGGCTCTGGCCGTAATTCGCGCCCGTGCTCAGGTTCACCGTGCCGCCCTGCGCGCTTTCGTTGGCGGCGACAGTGCCGGCGATGTCGACCATCGAGAGCAGCACAGCGCCCTTGATCTTCTGCCACAGGTGCTCGTTCACGTAGCCGTCGACGCCGACGGTCCCAAGCGTGTCGCCGGCGGACGCGCTGAGATAGATCGGGATGCCTTTCAGCGTCATGATCTCGTCGAAGGCGAGCGCCATCCGCTTCGTCCCGAGGGCGGGACCGCGCATCACCTCGCCGTCCACCGTGGAACCCGCTTCGATCAGGACCACGCTGCCGTCCGCGCTGTAGACGTTCTCGGTGACCATGCAGCCGATCGGACCGGCGATCTCGGAATCGAGCGGCTGTTCCGGCAGA
>DATARX010000088.1:0-47985 GCA_036263955.1 Rhodopila sp. | reverse complement strand
GACCTCTGCGATCCGAGCACCGCTGCCATCGTGGAGTTGCAACGTGGTCGCGGACAGTGGCTGCCACGGCCCCGAGGCCGGGTAGATCAGCGCGGCGAAGCTATGCCGGGTGGCATCGCCAAGTTTGAGGAACAGGCGGGTGGAAAGCCCGGGCGGCGGGCCGGAGTAGGACTGCGGTTCGTCGCGATAGGTCATTGCGGTATTGAAAATATGCGCGCCAAAGCTGGATTCGGCGGCGTGCCCCGACATGCGGTCTTCGTAGCGGAACAGCGCGTGCAGCCAGCCATCTGCCTCACCGCCGTCGCGAAAATCGTAGACCAGTTCGGCATGGCCCTGTTCCACGTCGAACCCATCCAGGTCCATCGCCAGATCGTGGTCGCGCGGCAGACATCCCAGGAATCGCTCCGCCCGCTTGGTGCCGGCGGCATCGAAGACGTCCAGACGGATCGGAAGATTGGTTTGCACCGTGGACATCGGTGTCGGCTGGAACACGGTGCGAAACCGCGTGCGGGGCAGGATCGGGAAGGGCAGCAGGTAGCCGCGTCCGATCTGCGCCGGGAGGGTTGGAATACCGGGGTCGTTTCGCAGATTGTCGCGCTCGACGTTGACATGCGCGATACGCACGCGGTCGTTCTGCGTCACCTCATACCGCGGGCGGACGACGTGCCGGCCGGTGCGGATTTCCACCTGGGCCGGCCAATGCAGTCCGGGCAGATAATCCGCGACGTCCAACGCCACGGTGGCGAACGGTCCGACCTCCCGGTCCAGCGTGACGGGCTGTTCGGCACCCATGCGGTCGAGCGCGATCGTTCCCGCTGGGATCGGCACGGCGTGGCTGTTCTGCAACCAGAGCACAACTTTCTCGTCCGGCCGGGGCGCGGGCAGGCCGGCGAAGCGGTCGGACGGCCAGGCATTCGCGTCGTGCGTGCAGGACAGCGAGGCGCCATTGCTGGAAGCGTAGGTGTCCAGTGCGTATTTCACCACGTCATGGCCGGCGACGCCGATGGCGTGGATGAACAACTGGCCGTTGAACGACGCTAGGCCGAAGCGGTCCCGCACCTGCTGGCTGTCGATGGAAAAGCCGCCCGGGCCGGCGGGCAGACCTTGTTCCCAGGTCGCCAGGATCGTGCCGTCGGCGTCGAACAGCCGCAGCCACAATCGCACCGACGCCGAACCGTAGCTGGCCCAGTAATTGGCCGAGACGACGCGCGTGTGCAGACCTTCGGAATCGCGGAAAAAGGCGAAATTCGTGGCGAAGTTCAGCTTGTCCAGATATCGGGACCGGTTGGTGAGCAGGGCATCCGGCAGGCGCGCGTCATCCAGCGTCAACACCGCTGCGCCGGGTGGCAGCATGTGGGCGATACGGGCGACGGTTCGGGCCGCATCGAAGGCCGCGACCAGGACGGTGCGGGCGCCGCTGGCGCCGATGTCCGTCAGCGGCTGGGCTGTCAGGCCGCCGCGGTTTTCGCCCACGGCCGAGACATCGTGGACGAACAGGTTCTCGAATGCCGCCGGGTACATCGCAACCAGGGCGTCGGCGATGCCGTCGGGATCGTACAGCGCGACGGGGCCGTCCAGCCGCGCATAGAGTCGCTCGATCGCCTCTGCCGCCAATGGGTGGGCCAACGCCTTGTAGATGACGTTTCCGCCTGCCCGGGCGTCGAAGGTCTGAATACGCAACATGACTATCTCTTTGTGCAATCGGATGATTCAGGCACGCTAGACGCTTCCCCCGCCGATCATGGTCTTCGGTTATCGCATGGTTCACACGCTTGGGACGCCCGGCTTGGGACGCCCGGCTTGGGACGCTCGGCTAGGGACGCTCGGGCCGCCACGATCATGCCCCAGGGTGTAATAGCTTCAGAGGGTGTAATAGCTTCAGGTTGACGCTATTACACCCTGGTTCTGTTTGCTTGAGAGCCCGATCGTCTGCGGTTGGTGCAACCGCGGACGATCGCGCACTAGAGTCCAAGGCGACGGCGCATCTCGGCCGCGGCTTCCGGTGTATCGTTCAGTGGCGAGACCGGCCACGTCGAAAAGCGGCCTTCGAACGGCCGGACACGGTCCTGGTCCATCAGCGGCTTCAGGAAAAGACCTTGCCGGCGCCAGGAACCGGGCAACGGGGCGACCATCACCGGTGCGGTTGTCGCGGCCGCCTCGGAGATCATCGATACGCTATCCTGGGTGACGACGATGAGGTCGGCCAGCGCCAACATCCCGAAATAGGGATTCGCCCCGGCGAGGTCCCAAACCCAGCCGCCACTCGGCGCCAGCGCGGAACGGATCAGGTCGGTCACGGCCGGATCGGTGCGCCGCGACGGGGTGACCACCACGCCGACCTTGTCCCGTTCGGCCATGGTCGCGAGATCAGCCGCCAGCCTGGCGCCGGCATCGCCATCAAGGCGATAGCGGCCGTTGTTGCCACCCAGCAGAACGGCCACCAGAGGCCGGCGATAGGGGCTGAGGCGGTCGCGCCATGCCTCCGCTTCCGCCGCCAGGCGTTCCGGCGTCACGCGATGCAGGGCGGTGCGGGTCACGAACACATTGCGGCCGGTCAGTTCATCGTGGTGATTGGCGATGATCAGGTCGAAGCGGCCGATATCCATGCGGGGATTTTGCACCTGCACCACGGACATGGATTTGCGCCGCAGCGCCGCCAGCACGGCTCCCGCCATGCCGCCGCAGCCGATCGCCAGTCCGGGCAGCGGCGCCTTCACGGCGTCGGCCACCGCCGCCAGCGGGTTCGGCCAGAGCTTGGCGGCAATCCATTTCCAGGGCGCGGCGGGATTGAGTTCGCGGAACTCAGCCGAAATGCCGGCGGCCTCGGCCAGGCCGAGGGCCTGCGAGCGCAAACCGGCCAGACCCTCAGTAATGATCCAGGGAGCAGCGACGTCAGACATGAGCGGGCTTTTCGGCGTACTGTCATCAAACGTCAATGCGCAACGGAGGTCTCGCGGTGACGGGTCGTGGCTTGTAACCTGGCGGCAGCACGCGTGGGGCGGGGCAGATGGAGCGCAATTCAGCGGATGGCAAAATGAGGGCCGGCGAGCCCGATCCGGAAACGGATGTCTGGCATCGGTGGTTCGGCTGTTGCTGAATCAAACCGTACGCTTGCCTGACGCGGTGTCTGGATTTCGCGGGCGATCGATGCACGCGGCCGGCCGCGACCGTTGCCGGCTTGCCGGCGCGCTGATACGGAGTTGCATGGTTCGGCGCGCGCAGACGAATTCGAATGTTTCGCCCTCAAGCAAGGATTGCCAGAATATCCTGGTCGTCAAATTGGGGGCATTCGGCAATATCATCCTGTCGCTTGCCGCGTTCGCGGCCATCCGCCAGCATCATCCAGCAGCCCGGATCAGCGTGCTGACCAGCCGGACCTATGCCGCATGGCTGCGCGGCTTCCCTTATTTCGATGACGTGCTTATCGATCCGCGCCCGGCCTGGTGGGATCTGCGGACCGCGCGCCGGTTAGGACGGATGCTGGCGGATGGGCATTTCAGCCGGGTTTACGACCTGCAGACCTCGACCCGCTCCTCGCGCTATTTCCGGCTGTTTCCCGCCAAGCACCGGCCGGAGTGGTCGGGGATTGCCTTTGGCTGCTCGCATCCGGACCGCGACCCGCGGCGGAATGTGCTGCACGATACGGTGCGCCAACAGGGGCAGTTGCGGCAGGCCGGGATCACGAATTTTCCGCCGGCCGATCTGTCGTGGTGTTCCGGTGAGATCGCGCGATTTGGCCTGCCCGCCGATTTCGCGCTGCTGGTGCCGGGAAGTTCGCCCGACCGGCTGGCCAAGCGATGGCCCGCCGGACATTACCAGGGCTTGGCCCGGCGCCTTGCCGAACAGGGGATCGCATCGATCGTCCTCGGCGCCGGGGCGGAAAAGGGATTGGCCGCCGACATTCCGGCGGCCATCGACCTGATCGGGCAAACGAGCTTCGGTGACCTGTGCGACCTGGCCCGAGCGGCGCGGTTCGCAGTGGGGAATGATACCGGGCCAATGCATTTAATCGCTGTCTCAGGGTGTCCTTCCATCACCTTGTTTTCAAACGACTCCAACCCGTCGCAGTGCGCCCCGACCGGACGCTGGACGCGCATCTTGCAACGGCCCGACCTTGCCGACCTGCCGGTTGAGGCGGTTTTGAAGGAACTGCCCGGCTGATGCCCGATTTCTCGATCTCAGCGAACCATCTCCCTGGTGCCGCCCCGGACGGGGTGCCGATGCCGCAGCGGATGTGGGCGATCCTGACGATCGCGCTCGGCCTGACCCTGGCCATCCTGGATGGCGGGATCGCCAACGTCGCGCTGCCGACGATCGCGCGTGAGGTCAACACGTCGCCGGCGAATTCGATCTGGGTGGTGAATGCCTACCAGCTCGCGGTGACGATCGCCTTGCTGCCGCTGTCGTCGCTGGGGGAGATCTACGGCTACCGGCGGATCTACCAGGCTGGGCTGGTGCTGTTCACACTGGCTTCGCTGGCGTGCGCCCTGTCATCGTCGCTGCCGACGCTGATCATCGCGCGCATGTTGCAGGGCCTGGGTGCCGCGGGGATCATGAGCGTCAACAGCGCGCTGATCCGCTTTATCTATCCAAGGCGCTGGCTTGGCCGCGGCGTCGGACTGAACGCGACGGTTGGATCGATCGCCTCGGCTTTGGGGCCGTCCGTTGCCTCCGTCATCCTGTCGGTTGCGCCCTGGCCTTGGCTATTCGCGGTGAACGTGCCGCTGGGCATCCTGGGCGCGGTCATCGCCCTGCGGACGCTGCCGCTGACTCCGCTGTCCGGCAGCAAGTTCGACCTGACCAGCGCGGCGCTGCAGGCGGTGGCGTTCGGAACGCTGTTGTTCGGCGTATCGGAGATGGGTCACGGTGATTCATGGGTGCATGTCGCCGTGGAACTGGTGATCGCGGCGGTGTCCGGCTTCGTGCTGGTGATCCGGCAACTCAGCCGCACCGCACCGCTGCTGCCCGTTGATCTGATGCGGATCCCGCTGTTTGCGCTGTCGGTGACAACCTCGGTCTGTTCGTTCATCGCCCAGGCGACGGCGCAGGTGTCGCTGCCGTTCCTGTTCGAGCACCGGTTCCAGTTCGACCAGGTGATGACCGGGCTGCTGATGACGCCCTGGCCGCTGGTCGTGGCGGTGATCGCGCCGTTCGCCGGGCGCCTGGCGGATAAATACCCGGCCGGCCTGCTGGGGGGCTGCGGCCTGGCGGTGATGGCGATGGGGTTGCTGGCGATGAGCCTGCTGCCGGATCATCCGACAACCCTCGACATCGTCTGGCGGATGACGCTGTGCGGGATCGGGTTCGGCTTCTTCAATACGCCGAACAATCGAGCCATCATTACGTCAGCGCCGCCGATCCGCACCGGGGGCGCGAGCGGCATGCAAGCGACGGCACGGCTGTTGGGGCAGTCGATGGGCGCGGCACTGGTCGCGCTGGTGTTCACGGCATTTCCCGACAACGGCACGACAATGACACTGTTCATCGCGGCCGGCGTGGCCGCCGTGGCGGGATGCATCAGTTTCAGCCGGCTGGCGGCGGGTTAGGCCGTGGCTCGGCACAGCTGGCGGGATCATTGGCCGAGGGAGAAACATGATGGTGATCCGACATGAATGAGCGTTCGTCAGCGCCCGATGCAACCGCAAGCGTTCCATCGCGCACTGGGTTTGGCCAGGCGTTGCCCATCCTGGGCCAAACCGGCATCGCGCTGCCGGTGGCCGCGGGCGAGCGGTTGCCGCTGGGTCCGTTGCCCGGCTCCCGCTACCCCGATCCGCATATCGAGGCGCTGGACAAGCGGTTCAAAGGCAGCCCCGGCACCGGCGCGGTCGAGCGCGTCGCCACCGGCTTCCGGTGGGCCGAGGGACCGGCCTATGTCCGCGCCGGAGGCTATCTTGTCTTCAGCGATATTCCGAACAATCGGCAGATGCGGTTGCTCGACGACGACAACCACCTGAGTATTTTCCGCTCATCCGCGTTCAATTCCAACGGCAACACGATCGACCGGCAGGGGCGGTTGATCACCTGCCAGCACGCCGGACGACGGGTTGTGCGCACTGAACTCGACGGCCGGATCACCGTCGTCGCCGACAGCTTCGGCGGCAGGCGGCTGAACGCGCCCAATGATGTCATCGTGGCCTCCGACGACTCGATCTGGTTCACCGACCCATCCTACGGCATCGACGGCAACTATGAGGGCCTGCAAACGGCGCAGGAACAGCCGACCCAAAGCGTTTATCGGGTGGACGGACGCAGCGGTGAGATCAAGCAGGTGGTTGACGATTTTATCCAGCCGAACGGCCTTGCCTTGTCCCCGGATGAAAAGCGCCTCTACATCGTCGACAGCGGCATTACGCATGGCGGACCGGCGCATATCCGGGTGTTCGATGTCGATGTCGGAAGCGGCACACTGACCAACGGAAAAATCTTCGCCGATGACTTCGCACCCGGGTTCACCGACGGGATCCGCGTCGATATCGAGGGCAATGTCTGGGCCAGCATGGGCTGGGCCGACCCGCGGGAGGACGGCGTTCGCTGCTACGCCGCGAATGGCGATCTTATCGGCAAGATCCATCTGCCGGAGAGTTGCGCCAACCTGACCTTTGGAGGGCTCCTGCGAAATCGCCTGTATATGTGCGCCAGCACCTCGATTTACGCGCTGTACGTCAACACGCGGGGCGCCGCGGTTCCGTGACGGCCTGACCCGCCAGCGGATGGCATCGTAACGGTGGCCGCCCCGAGACAGTCGCCAATCGTCATGAACCAGCATAACGTCGCAAATCGACGCGAACGCTATGAGGTTGACCCGAATGACCACTCCCCTGGCGGGCATCACCGTCCTGGATTTCGGCCAGATCTACCAAGGCCCGTATGCCACCATGCTGATGGCGAAGGCCGGGGCGGACGTCATCAAGATCGAGCCGCCCGGGGGCGAGCCACTGCGGCGGCGGGTGATCGCGCAGGGCGGTGACACGACGCTGCCGATGGCGATGCTGAACGCCAACAAGCGGGCGGTGACGCTCAACCTGAAATCCCAGGCCGGCAAGGACCTGCTGAAGCAGATGGTGGAGCGCGCCGACGTGCTGCTGGAGAATTTTTCCCCCGGCACGCTGGACGGTCTTGGTGTCGGCTATGACGTCCTGAAGGCAATCAACCCGCGGCTGGTCTATGCGACCGGCACCGGTTTCGGCATCAGCGGTCCGGACCGGGACAATCTGGCGATGGATTTCACCATCCAGGCCGCGTCCGGCATCATGAGCGTCACCGGCGATCCCGACGGGCCGCCGATGAAGGCCGGCCCGACCTTGGTCGATTTCATGGGCGGCATCCATCTGTATGCGGCGGTGATGACAGCGCTGCTGCAACGCACGGCGACCGGGCAGGGGCAGTTGGTCGAGGTGGCCATGCAGGAGACGGTGTATCCGACACTTGCCTCTAGTTACGATTACCATCTGCGCACCGGCAAAGTGCCGCCCCGAGCGGGAAATCGACAGGCCGGGCTGTCCAGCGCGCCGTACAACGCATTCCAGACGAAGGATGGCTGGGTTGCCATCCATGTCGTTACCGAGGGGCACTGGCAAAACCTGTTGCGGGCGATGGGGCGCGCCGACCTGATGGAGGATCCGCGCTTCGCCACGAACGCCGCTCGCACCGAGAATATCGAGGCGACCGAAGCGCTGGTAACCGGGTGGACGATCGGGCAGGGCAAGATGGAGGTCGCGGCGACGGCGAAGCGCTACAAGATCCCCGCCGCGCCGGTCCGTAACGCGATCGAGGTGATGAACGACCCGCATATGCACGAACGCGGCATGCTGCAGCGGATCGACCATCCGTCGCTGGGGCCGATCATCGTGCCGAACTCGCCGTTGCGCCTGCATGGGGCGGACCGGGTCGATCCCATCCCCAGCCCGTCCTTGGGGCAGCACAATGCGGAGGTTTACGGGGACTGGCTGGGGTTGGGGGCGGATGCCGTTGAGGCGCTGCGGCAAGACGGGGCGATTTAGGCCTTCGTAATCGTGTCGGTCTGAAATGCGGCGGCGAATTCCGGGGCGGTGATCAGGGCCAGCGACTCGCGCATGGCGCGCGCTTGCTCCGATCCAAAGGCAGTCTCGAAGCGGTCCTGGGCCTGTTTCCAGAGTTCCATCGACTCCCGGAGTTTGGCATTGCCGCGCGTGGTGAGCGCGACCAGGCGACTGCGCCGGTCCTTCGGATCGGGCACCACAGCCACCAGTCCATCGCGTTCCAGCGGCTTCAGGTTATGCGCGAGAGCGGACCGGTCCAGCACGAGGGACGCCGCAAGATCGCCCATCGTTGGGGTTCCCGCACGCGCGATGTGGATGAGGATCGATCGCTGCGTCGATCGAAGTCCGCAGGGCGCCAGCACGGCATCGTAAAGCTGCGACACCCGGCGCGTGGCTTTGCGCAGCGCGGTGCCGTTACAGAGATTGGGTTGGGGCAGCGCGACGATATCGTCGACGCCGATCGGCATTTTGCCGGCATCAGAGCCCGTGTCGTTCCGCACCATCCGCATTGCCTCGCCAAATCGCCCCCGGGGGTACTTGCCCCCTTGCCAAATCTCAATCGGGGGCGCTCGCCCCTTGACTAATATAGGCACATACCCCTAATGTGCGATAGGTGCATATGCCAATATATGCGGCGGACGGCGCTTGGCCAACTGAAACACCCAATGGGCGGAAAGACAGAATGCGCATTCTGGTTGTGGGAGCTGGATCGACCGGCGGCTATTTTGGCGGGCGCCTGGCGCAGGCCGGGCGGGACGTGACATTTCTGGTGCGGCCCGGCCGCGCGGAGCAACTGCGGGCGAACGGCCTGCAAATCATCAGCCCGCACGGGGATGTCACCCTGACGCCGAACATTGTCACTGCCGAACACATCGAAGCGCCCTACGACGCCATCTTGCTGACCGTAAAGGCGTTCTCGCTGGACCCGGCGCTCGACGACCTTGCCCCCGCTGTTGGGCCGGACACGATGATCCTGCCCGTGCTGAACGGGATGAAGCACGTCGGTACGATCACCCGGCGCTTTGGTCCGGCGCTGGTGGGCTGCGCCTGCAAGGTCGCGACCATCGTCGATGAGCAGGGTCGGATCGTGCAACTCGCGAAGCTGCAGGATCTGGCTTACGGCGAAATGGACGGGTCCCGGTCCGACCGGATCGGCCGGCTTGACCGGGCGATGCAGGGGGCCGGGTTCGACGCGCGCCTGTCGCCAGCGATCATGCGCGAAATGTGGGAGAAGTGGGTTCTCCTCGCGACGCTCGGCGGCGTCACCTGCCTGATGCGGGGGAGTATTGGCGAGATCGAGGCGGCGCCGGGGGGCGCGGCATTCGCGCTGCGTTTTCTTGACGAGGTCACGGCCGTCATCTCCGCCGTCGGCGTGGCGCCGAACGAGGCGTTTCTGGCGGCCACCAAAGCCGCCGTAACGCAGAAGGGCTCCACCCTGACGTCGTCGATGTATCGGGACCTGCAGAAGGGCAGCCCGGTCGAGGCGGAACAGATCCTGGGCGACCTGCTGCTGCGCGGGGAACGGGCCGGGATTGATACGCCGTTGCTGGCCGCGGCGTTCACCCATCTATCGGTTTACCAGCATCGGGTCGCCGCGTGATGTCCGACGCGGCGGTGATAAGACAACCGGCCGGGGCCGCTGCCAGGTCCCGCTCCAATCCGCGGACCCAGGCATTTTTGCATGGTCCGATCGTTCCCACCCTGATCCGGCTGTCCTGGCCGAACATCCTGGTCATGCTGGCGCAGGCGAGCACCGGGCTGATCGAAACCTGGTGGATCAGCCGCCTCGGCACCGATGCGCTAGCCGGCATGGCGGTGGTGTTTCCGGTCGTGATGCTGATGCAGATGATGTCGCAAGGCGCGATGGGCGGCGGCATTTCGTCGGCGATCGCCCGAGCGCTCGGGGGCGGCCGGCAGGAGCAAGCCGACGCGCTGGTGCTGCATGCGATCCTGATCAACGTGGTGTTTGGCGCGTTCTTCATGATCACGGTGCTGGCGTTCGGACCCTCGCTGTATCGCGCGCTGGGCGGGCAGGGGGCCTCACTCGATGCGGCGTTGCGCTATTCCAACGTCGTCTTTGGCGGTGTCGTGCTGCTGTGGGTCATGAACGGGCTTGCCAACGTTATCCGCGGTACCGGGAACATGCTGGTACCGGCCCTGGTGATCTGTGGCGGCGTGTTTGTGCTGGTGCCGCTGTCGCCCCTGTTGATCTTTGGGATCGGACCATTTCCGGCGCTGGGTATCGCCGGTGGTGGCGCGGCGCTGGTGCTGTATTACGTCGGCGGGATTGCGTTTTTCGCCTGGTATATTCTCAGTGGCCGAAACGCCGCCCGTTTGCGCTGGGTCAGGCCGCAATGGACGTTGTTCCGGGAAATCCTGCGCGTCGGCATTGTTGCGGCGATCAGTTCGCTGCAGACCAACCTGACGGTCGCGATCACCACATCCCTGGTCGGCAACTGGTTCGGCGCCGCCGACGTCGCGGGCTACGGCACCGGCGCTCGGCTCGAATACCTGCTGTCACCGCTGGTGTATGGCATCGGCGGCACATTGGTTGCCATGGTTGGCATGAACATCGGCGCGGGCCAATCGGCGCGGGCCTTGCGCATCGCGTTCCTGGGCGGCGCGGCGGCGTTCGTGATGACCGAGGGCATCGGCCTGGCCGCCGCGGTCTGGCCCGAAGCCTGGCTGCGCCTGTTCGATACGGATCCCGCGATGCTGGCGTCCGGCAGCGCGTATCTGCGCGCCGTCGGTCCGTTTTACGGCTGTTACGGTCTCGGCTTTGCCCTGTACTTCGCGTCGCAGGGCGCCGGGCGGCTGTTTTGGCCGTTACTGGCAGGCTTGTTGCGGATGGTGGTCGCGACGCTTGGTGGTTGGCTGGCGCTTCGGTTGACCGGGTCGCAGGGCTGGCTGTTCGCGGCGCTGGCAGCGGGACTGGTGCTGTATGGGATCTTGATTCCGGTGTCGCTTCTCCGAGGCGCCTGGACCGCGGGCGCCAATCCGTCTCCCGCGGCGCGGTGAGCTATTCGATGTGCTCCATTGCCGCTGCTCGCGTCCAAATCTTCAGAACACGATCAGCCGGTCGATGTCGCGGCCACGGGCCGCCGGGGCGTCGAAATCCAGCACCGGTCCAAGCGGCACGATTCCGGTCGGATTGATTCGCCGATGGCTCATGTAATAGTGGCGCTTGATATGATCGAAATTGACCGTCTCCGCCACGCCGGGGACCTGGTAGATGTCGCGCGTGTAGGCCCATAGATTCCGGTAGTCGACGATCCGCCGGATGTTGCATTTGAAATGACCATGATAGACGGAATCGAAACGGACCAGCGTGGTGAACAGCCTGATATCCGCCTCGGTGAGCAGATCGCCGCACAGGAAGCGGGAGCGGGACAATCGGTCTTCCAGCCAGTCCAGGGTATCGAACAGCGGCCCGACCGCTGATTCATACGCGGCCTGGGTGGCGGCGAAGCCGGACTTGTAGACCCCGTTGTTCAGCGTGTCGTAAACGCGCTGATTGACCGCATCGATCTCCCCACGCAACGCTTGTGGGTAATAGTCGCCCGGCTTCGCGCCCGCCTGGTCGAACGCCGTCCCTAGCATGCGGATGATGTCGGCGGATTCGTTGTTGACGATGGCCTGGGTGTGCTGGTCCCAGAGGATCGGAACGGTCGAGCGCCCCGAGTAGGACTCGTCGGCCCGAGCATAAAGTTCGTAGAGGTAGCGGCTGCTGTACAGCGGATCCGGGATCACCCCGTCCCCTGGTGCGAAGGTCCAGCCATGGTCGCCCATCAGCCAGTGGGTCACCGAAATCGGAATGATCGCCTGCAGCCCCTTCAGGGCCCGCATGATCAGCGTCCGATGCGCCCAGGGGCAGGCCAGCGAGACATACAGATGATAGCGGCCCGGCATCGCCCTAAAGCCATCCTGCCCGGTTGGTCCGGGCCGTCCGTCCGGTGTGATCCAGTTGCGGAACGCGGTTTCACGGCGCTCGAAATGGCCGTCCTTTGTTATCTCCGGCTCGTGTTCCTGCCACACGCCGTTCATCATCAGTCCCATGCAGGTCTCCTGGTTCCAGCGTCATCGGCCGGTTGCGAATTTCGGTGCGGGCGATCCGGAGGCGATCTCATTGACCAGCTTGCGGGTCATCGCTTCGCCGAAACTGCCGAAGTCATGGACTTCCAGGACAAAGCTGCCTGGACCTCCGGTCACGTTTTCCCGGTAGTAGTTCGGCAGGCCGCCGGGCGGTTGCACATGCGCGAAGGTCCAGGACACCGGATGGTCGTTGATGATCGCCAGCCCGTTGATGGTGATACCGGCCTTCACCGCGTCATCCCGGGCATCAGCGGCCTCGCGGCCGGCATTGTTGGTGCCGTCGCCGCAGACGTCGATCACCCGACGGGTGGCGTTCATCCCGGATTCCGCCAGCAATTGTACGCCCTGATCGATGCCCGCGCTGATCGCGGTGCGGCCCCAGAACGACCGGGGCGCCGCCGACAGGCGATCGATGAACGCCTGGGCCGATGCTCTATCGCCGATCATCGTCCAATCCAGCACGGTACGAACTTCAAAACTGCTGGCGAATTCAACATAGGCGACGGCGATCTTGCCGGCCGGACCGCCATGGATGGCTTCCAGCACTTTGGGATTGGTGAACGCGCTGGCGTAGCCGTTCTTTTCCAGCGCGTATTCGCTGTCGTCGATACTGCGGGAGACGTCGGTGACCAGCACGAGGGCGACGTCGACGTCGTCCGCCCAGGCGGGCGTCGCGGCCAGCGACGGTAGCAGCAGAGACGCGGCCATCGAAGCCAAGGCGAACCGGCCCATCGCAGCCTCCTTCCTGTTATCGATCTGACGCCGAACGGCGCCATTCCGTCAAAGGAAATCCGCCCCAAAAGACCGGGCAGGGACCCGGGGACCTACTGGCTGGCCCAAACGATGCGATGGATCCAGGTCACATCGGACAGGTCGAAGCTGTAGTCGGGATGCTCCGGGTTCAAGCTCTTCAACTCGACACGACGCGCGGAGCGCCGCGCCAATTGCTTGGCCATGACCTGGCCGTCGGCATTGCGGACCACGACGCGGTCGCCACGACGGATCGGCGCGGCGGGTGACACGATCACCAGGTCGCCATCACGGTACACCGGCTCCATCGAATCGCCGCTGATTTCCAGCGCGTAGGCGTTCGGATCGGCAATCTCCGGCAGGCTGACCTCATCCCAGCTTCCGCCCACCGGGTAGCCGCCATCATCGAAATAGCCTTCGCCGCCCGCCTGGGCGAGGCCGATCAATGGCACCCGGCGCGACATCGAGCGGGCACCGGCGCCGCTGGCCAGTGCGCGCGCGCCGGAAACCAGCGAGGTGAAGCTCTCCAGCGACGCCCCGGTGGCGTCCAGGACCTTGGCCACGCTTTCGGTGCTGGGCCAGCGCGCGCGTCCATCCGGCATGGTGCGCTTGGATGGATTGAACGTGGTCGCGTCCAGTCCCGAACGTTTGGCCAGTCCCGAGGCGGACAAGCCATTTTCGGCGGCCAGGGTATCGATGGCGCGCCAGACATCCTCGTGCTTCATCGTGCGGCTCCGGTTGCTGGAACCCATCCGGCGTTGGGGCGCCGCGGGGTGTGGTTTGGGGGACTCGGTTCCAGACCATTATCCTAGGAATTGGTGCCAAAGGAAATAGGAAAATCAACCATATTTACTTGCTTTTGTATGCAACCTATGGTTATATATCTTCGCATCGCTACCCGCGCTCAATCCTACCCGGGAACACCATTTTCATGCTGACCGCCGCCCGTCATTCCATCCGCGCCAACGGCTCGCTTCCGCGCCTCCCCGCCCGGAGCCAACCCTTCGACACCGCTGAACACGCCTGGCTCTGGACGATGGCGGCGCTGATCGCCCGGCGCGAGGGGGCCCGCTATTCCGCGAACCGGGGGGCGGTGAGTCGTCCCTGCGATCCGGATGACGTGGTGCGATGCCTTGACGGGCTTTATCGGCAAGGGCGGATCGACCTGGCGCATGCACGCGTGCTGCGCGCCTGGGGTGAACGGCAGATGCCGCCGAGTTCCGTAATGGCCGCCGAACGGCACGATCGCCAGTTGTGGGTCGAGGCGCTCGAGCGGCTTGAGTGGCCGCTCCGGGTCAAGGGAATCGTGGGCTAATTTCTTCTATTTAGGAAAATTATCGTTGACATTGCCCTTGATGTTCTTCTAATGTGCCGTTGTCAACGGGCGAGATGCGTCTGTTGATCAGATCTCCTCCTCGAACTGGTTCCAGCCGCTACCCATTGGGTGGCGGCTTTTTTTATGGAAGGGCGCCGACAATGGCATTTGCCATCCGCAATTTATCCGTGCTGGCCTACGCGAACGGCTTTACGCTTTGGCATTACAAATCAGGCAAGGACAGGCTGGAGGCGGTCGCCGGCGGGAATTACCTCGCCGATGCCAGCGACATGCTGACGGCCGGCGACCTGATTATGGTGACCGCCGCCGATGGCGCGCGCATCCTGTGTGTGACGCTGGCGGACATCGAAACCGTGGTCACGGCGCCGCTTTCCTGACCGGACGGGGCCGCAGCACTTCGGTCCCATGCCGTGATGTGCCCGCCGCGTTGATAACGAAACGCCGGTCGGCGCGCTGGTCGCATAATCCCATCGACGCCAGGCGGACCAGGCACGGACCGTCCAGCAAGTCGGGCGGGCGGCCTGACCGGCCGCTGAGCTGAAGCCGGTGCAATGCCGAACGGCAACAGGTTTCCAGGTAAGGCTGATTCCACACACGGACAAATTTCCCGATGCGGCGCGCGAAAGCAAGCCGGCATCGAGATGCCAGACATGACGGCCCGGATCTCCCGGCCTTTGGGCTCGGCGGGTCGGTGCCCGGCTTTTGCAAAGGACATCATTTGGACATGCCCGAAGATCCCACTACACAAGCGGCCGACGCGAAAGCGCTCGTCGAGCAGTACCGCAAGATTGCCGAAGCGGCGATCTCGGATGCGGAAACCTGGCTACGACAGGGGGCGCTCAGCCGTGCCATTCCCGAAGCCATTCCGGATGCGATCCTGGTTGCCGACGAATCCGGCGTCATCGTCTCGGTGAATGCGCAATTCGAACTGATGTTCGGATATCATCGATCGGAAGTCATCGGCCGGACTCCGGAGATGCTGATGCCCGAAGCGGTTCGTGGCCGCCATGTCGAAAACCGACGCGCGTATTCCGAAAATCCCCGCGTGCGTGACATGAGCGAGAACATCAAGCTGCGGGGTCTGCGCAAGAACGGGATCGAATTCAATCTATTGGCGAAACTTGGGCCGGTCGTGATTCCCGAGGGGATCTATACCATCGTCGTTATCCGCAAGACCGGGGAATGACCTTGTGGATGCCCTGCCGTTCCTCATCGAGCACGCAACCGCGATCTGGGCGGCGCTCGCCGCCGCCCTAAGCGGGCTTGGTGCCTGGCTGCTGAGCCTGCGCAATATCAGCGTCACCCTCGAGCGGGCCCGCCTGGCGATGAACGCGGACCTGTCGAAGGCCGAGGCAGAGGAGCGCGCGGCGTTCCGCACTTCATTGATGTCCGAGGTCTCTGAGATGCGCCGGGTGATCAAGGAATGCGAGGCCGATAGGGAAACCCTGCGACAGCGCCTGTATACCGCCGAAGGCCAGATTCTCGTTTTGAAGGCGTCGAATGAAATCATGGAGCGATGGGTCGCGTTCTTCAATGAGCGCGGTCTATCGCCGGAGGGCCTGGTCCATACCGACCGGTCAGTCGGTCAACCGCCGATCCCATGATGCCTGGCTGCTTCCCGCGGCACGGTGCATGCCCGCAAGATCCGGCAGAGTAACCCGTTGTCGACAATAACCGGAATGATACCTTGGATCCGTGGGCTTTTCTCTCCGATCATGCGACCTCGATCTGGGCCGGACTGTCGAGTATCGTCAGCGGTCTCGGCACGTGGCTGCTGAGCCGACGCAATATCAACGCCGCCGTCGAGCGTGCGCGTATTGAAACCGACATCGAAATGTTGGCCGTCGAGACGGCGGAACGCACGGCATTTCGTACCTTGCTGGTGACCGAGGTCGCGTCCTTGCGCCAGTTGATCAAGGAGTGCGACGTCGACAAGGAGGCGCTGCAGGAGCGGCTGAATGTCGTCATGGCGCAATCCCTCATCCTGCGGGCCTCCGTCGAGATGATGGAAAGACGGATCAAATTCTATAAGGGACGTCACGGCGGCGCCCCATCGGAAGGGTGCGAACCGCGAATCCGCGGTCCCCGACAAGCCTGACGATCGGGTCGCCGCCGGCTTATCTGTCGCCATGTGACACCAGGCGCGCTTTCGCCCTTTTGGCCGGTGATGCTTGCAGGCATAAGCGCCATCCAATGTTTTCCCACCTTGCCTCCATGACCCTGCCGGTGTTGCGTCTGCTCGACCCTGAGCTGGCGCACACAATCGCGGTTCGGGCCCTGTCGCTCGGACTGGCGCCACGCAACCCGGACCCAGACCATCCCGCGCTGGCACTCGATGTGTTCGGACGCCGGTTCAATAACCCACTCGGCCTGGCTGCCGGCTTCGACAAGAATGCCGCGGCGGGTCCCGCCTTGTTGCGGCTTGGCTTCGGGTTCGTGGAAACCGGGTCGGTCACGCCGCGCCCCCAGGCCGGCAATCCCCGCCCGCGCCTGTTCCGCCTGACCGAGGACGGCGGCGTGATCAATCGCCTGGGCTTCAATAACCTTGGCCTCGACGTTTACCGGCGCAACCTGGCGCGCCTGTCCGATCGAACGATTCCCTTGGGGGCCAATGTCGGTATCAACAAGGTCGGTGCCGATCCCATCCGCGATTATCCGGCGCTGATCGAGGCGGTGACGCCCCTGGTCGACTACGCTGTGATCAATGTTTCATCGCCCAACACGCCGGGCCTGCGTGATCTGCAATCCGAAGGCCAGCTCCGGTCCATCTTGCAGGCGGTCCGCGCCGTCGAACCTCGCCCGCCCATTTTCGTCAAGATCGCCCACGATCTGTCGCGCGATGGGCTGGCCGCACTCGTCGAGACATGTGTCGAAGCGGGTGTGCACGGACTGATCGTCGGTAATTCCACGATCTCGCGTCCGCCGGACCTCCGGTCGCGTCATGCCCAGGAAGCCGGTGGACTGTCCGGCCGGCCGCTGCTGGCTTTGTCCACTACCCTGTTGGCGCGCGCTTCGTTGCTGGCTCGCGGCCGTCTGGTTCTGATCGGCGCCGGCGGTGTTTTCACCGGGCAGGACGCACTGACCAAAATTCAGGCCGGGGCTTCGCTGGTGCAGCTCTACGCCAGCTTCGCGTTTCACGGACCGGCCCTGATCCCGAAATTGAAGGCGGAACTGCTGACCGCGCTTCGTGACGCACGGTTCGCGACCGTGCAGGATGCAATCGGCACCCGCGCAGAGGAATTGGCTGTCTGATGGAACATTTGTCTGGCTTCGCCCCTCTGGCGGAACGCTACAGCGGCTTTATCCTCGACCTGTGGGGTGTCATCCACGACGGGGTCAACGCATTCCCCCACGCAGTTGACACGCTGCGGCAGCTGCGCGCCGCCGGCAAGCGAACCCTGCTGTTGTCGAATGTTCCGCGTCCGAACGATGCCGTGCAAACCATGATGCGCCGGATGGGGATCGAGGACGCGCTTTACACCGGCATCCTCACCAGCGGCGAGGCCGTTCGGCGGGCGTTGCAGAACCCGCCGGATCTCTGGTGGACCGAACTCGGTGGCCGGGTCTTCCATCTCGGTCCCGATCGCGACAAGCCGGTGCTGGCCGGATTGCCGCTGACCGTGGTGACGACACCAGGAGATGCCGATTTTGTCCTGAACACCGGTCCGGACGATCATCGCAATCCCAGCGACCTGGCGGAATTCGAGCCGACCTTGGTCGAATGCGCTCGGCATCGGCTGAAGATGATCTGTGCCAACCCCGATCTGGAGGTCATCCGCGGCGGTGAGCGCGTGCTGTGCGCGGGGGCGCTGGCGGTGCGCTACACCGAACTTGGCGGCGATGTCCGTTCCCTGGGCAAGCCCGATCCGGCAATTTATCAGCCGGTGCTCGAACAGCTTGATCTACCGCCAGATCAGGTGCTTGCCGTTGGCGATTCGCTGCGGACGGATATCGCCGGGGCGGTTGGCGTCGACCTAGCGGCCTGCTGGGTTCTGGACGGCATTCACCGCGCCGCCTTGAAGGCTGCCGACGGGGCCTTCGACACCGCCAAAGCGGAGGCCGTGGCGCGCGAAGCGGGGGTCGCTCCGATCGCGACGCTGCCGCGCTTTGTCTGGTAGGCGGTAACCGCGGCCCCAAGTTGCGCTGGGGGTTCTACGGCCCGCGGGCCGTCCGGCACTCGGCTTATCCGGCACTTGGTTTATCCGGCACTTCTGGTCAAAGGCAGGCGTGTTCCGCATCGGCGGATGCGCGCAACTGCGTCAGCAGGGCTTGCAGTTCCCGGATGGTAAACGGTTTGCGCAACAGCCCGGCGAGTTCGCCGGCGTGAATGTCGGCTTCCGACAGTTCCGCATAGCCTGTTACCAAGGCGATCGGCGCGGTCAAACCACGCTCCCGCAATGCGCGCGCCAGTTGAAGCCCATTCATGCCCGGCATCGCATAATCCAGCAGGATCAGCTTTGGGGTGAGCTTGTCGACCAAGGCCAATGCCTGTTCGCCGCCTGAAGCCTGTGCCACCTCGCAGCCCAGGTCTCGCGCCATCTCGACCGTGACCTGCCGCACCGCGTTGTCATCGTCCACCACCAGGATGAGTTCGCCCGACATGCCCGGCCGCGGAAGTTCGACCGGAGCCGCGTCGGCCGCGTCGCAATCTTCGGTGGACATGGCCCGCGGCAAGGACAAGGTAACGCGGGTTCCTTCACCAGGCGTGCTGTCGATCGCGACACTGCCGCCCGATTGACGTGCCATGCCGTAGACCTGGCTCAAACCCAGCCCCGAACCGGCACCCGGGCCCTTGGTGGTGAAGAACGGATCGAACGCGCGGGCCTTGACCTCGGGCGTCATGCCCGTTCCGGTATCGGAAATGCACACCTGCACATAAGACCCCGGCGCGAGCTCATTGTCGGAGCCGGAACGGCCGCCCGCCACAACCGTCACGTTCGACGTGCGCACGGTCAGGCGGCCGCCATCGGGCATGGCATCGCGGGCATTCAGGCAGAGATTGAGGATGGCCGCCTCAACCTGGCTGGGATCGACCATCGCCGGCCAAAGATCATCCGCCAGTTCCGGCACCACCTGCACCCGTCGCCCGAGCGTGCTTGTCGCCAAGGTAATGAGTTCGCCGAGCAAGGCGTTGATATCCGTGGGCCGCGCCGCCAGCCGTTGCCGGCGGGAGAACGCGAGCAAACGCGACGTCAGCTGACCGCCGCGCGTGACGGCCCCGGTTGCCCGTTCGATCAGGCGCAGCAGCCGATCACAGTCGGCTTGCGCCCAGTCGTCACCCGCCTGTGAAACGCGCCGTTCCATCAACTCCAGGTTGCCTAGCACGGTCGCCAGCATATTATTGAAGTCATGCGCGATTCCGCCGGCAAGTTGGCCGACGGCCTGGAGCTTCTGTGCCTGGTGCAGCGCGACCTCGGTCTTTTCGCGTCCGGCGATCTCGACCTGAAGCCGGTTGTTCGTTTCTGACAATTCACGTGTGCGTTCGGCGACCTGGGCTTCCAGGAAGCTTGATTGCATCCGCCGTTCCATCTCCCGCGCCTGTAAGCCAGCCGCCATTGCGTTGAACGACTGAGCAAGGGCAGAGAATTCGGAACCGGCATCGGTCAGGCTGGCCCTGGCGCCCAGATCGCCTTCCCGCCATTTCCGGGCGGCCTGCAGCAATGCCTCGGTCGGCCGATAGATGAAGAGCCGGCCGGCGATCCAGGCCAGCAGCAGCGCCACGAACGCGGCGCCCCCGATAACCAGAAGGTCCTGAAAAGTCGCCTGATCGATATCCGCCATCAGGTCGGGCAAAACGAGGGCTTCGACAACGTTCAGCGCACTTGGCGGCGCCATGTTCGGCACGTACGCCGCTATGACGGTATGGCCGTCCGGGTCAGTGATGGATTCGACATCGGGATTTTCACGACTGATCAGCGGGCGGAGCCAGTCCGGCACCGGCCGGCCGGCCCAGTTGGCGCCATCAGGCATCCGCCCGATGATATTGCCGTCGCGATCGGCGATGATCAGCGCGGCGCCGGGCATCGCCGCCGAATGATCGATCCGCGCGGCTTCGAGATGCTTCACAAGCCAATCGGTATCCAAGGCCGCGATCAGCACACGGGGCGGTTTGCCGGTATCGACGCCGATGCGCACGGCGATCGGCAGAAACCGGCTCTTGCGAGCGGGATCGGTTACCAGCGCCCCGACAGCCAGATCCGCTGTTGTCAGCAGGTCGGCTGCCCAGGATGGGCGCGAAAGGGCCAGTCCATCGGGCGCGCCATCCGAAAGACAAGCCAGGCTGCCATCCATTGGCGAGACGACAGCGAGGAAGCGATACTGGGTCAGGCTCTGCCGCAACGCCGTCAGGCGCTCACGGCACTGCTCGCCTCCGGTACGCAAGGAGGGAAATTGCCCGGCTACCGCGCCAAGCTGGCGCGCGCTGTCGACAATGCTGACCATGTCGGCATTCGCGAGTTCAGCCTGGCGCAACACGAGCCCGCTAAGCTGCTGGTGCCGCTCGGCATACAAGTTGATCTGTGAATAGACCTGCGCCGTGAGAATAGGCAGCAGACATCCCAGAATGAGCAGCACGAGACGTGTTGAAAGCTTCATGCCCGCAAGCTCCGATCCGCCGCTTCCGCACGGAAGGACACTTGTACCGTCGTTATGTGTACCGTCGTTATGATGGCCGCCGGCCTTCGTTTACGCAACCCGCGACCCTTTTTGGTGAACTGGCGCTTCGCCCGAAACGAACCGGCCATGGTTTCCAAACGGCCACGATGCCGGTTTCGACACGGACAACAACACGGTTTCGTGCTTTAATGCGAGAGCATTTCGCGCTTGCAGGAGTTCACGTTTTAGCGACCGTTTCGTTATGAAGCGGATAGTTTACGCGAATAGCGGCTCTTGGAGAAGAAATTAAACCCTTACAACAGTCTCGAACTGACTTGGCGACACAAAGGTAATACTCTCTCCGTCCGACATCGAAACAGTGCCGTTCGAAGGACGATTTGCGTTGGCGAGCGCCGCGCCGGCGACCGTCGCGCCATTCGCCTGAACGCCGAACAAGGCGTCAACACCGGACATGGCGTCGGGATCGATTTCCGGCGCGCCGTGCCAGGAGGTGATCGTGGCTCCTGGTATGCGCCGCGGCCGCGCGTCGGCCGGATACTGCTGGTCGATCGCCTGACTGCCTTTGTTGGTTCTCCGCATCGCGGTCTCCGTGGCTGCGCTCGGCCAAATGCCGAGCCGACGCGCTTTTACCGGCACGACCATGAACGAGAGGTTAAGGCGGGGGTTCCTCAACGCAATTTTCGCGCCGGCTACTGGAGCGGTACGCTGACGCTGAATCCGGGGGTCTGTATTGCCTTGCGATCTTCGGTACTTTGATAGCGCGACCCCGGGGCAAACCCGAGGCTGGGATCATACAGCTTGACCCGATACAGCCGCACGTCGACGCTGACTTTCTCCACCTCATGCGAGGCCGGGGCCTCGGCATCGACGTTCGGGATCGGCGCGGCGTCGGCGATGAGCGGATGAGCCGGCGGAATCGGGGGGATCGGCAGGTTTTCCGCCATGGCAGCCGATCCGAGAGTGAGGAACGCAGGCAAAAGCACAAGCCATTTCATGCCGGCGGCACCATCGGCATGCTGGTAACAGACCCTGGCATTCGGTGCATGCCGCGACGGTCGTCCGGTGGATTGCCGGCCGGCCGGCCAAGCGGTCCCGCGCCGGACCGACGCCAGGCATTCAGCGCCCAGTGCACCGACGGGAAGGCGATCTCATCCCACGGAATTTCATCGGCTCCGAACAGCCTCACCTCCATGCTTTCCGCGCCGGCGGCGAATGCGGGCGGCCCTGGCTTGGCAAAACGGGCCCGGAAGATCACCTGGACCTGGCCGATTCGGGCGATGCTGAAAATTCCGAGGATGCCGTCGATCGAGATGACCGCCTCGGCTTCTTCGAGCGCCTCTCGCGCGGCGCCTTCCTCCAGCGTTTCGCCAAGCTCCATATAGCCGGCCGGCAGCGTCCAGAAGTTCTTTCGCGGCTCGATGGCGCGTCGACACATCAGGACACGATCATCGGCGACGACCACCGCGCCCACGACGACCTTGGGGTTCTCATAAGCGATGTGTCCGCAGTCGGCGCATACCATGCGCTCGCGGTTGTCACCTTCGGGTATTTGCCGAACGAACGACGACATGGAACGGAAGGTGACGGGTTCGTTGATCAGGATCAAGCCTCAACCGCATGCACACGCGCCTGATCGTCGCCCAGGCGCGTCACGAAACCACGTCCAGGCTGAGTATACGGCCTGGACGTGGTCTAGCTCTTTGTTTGATCGCATGATTGACACGCTTTGGACGTTCCCCTCGCGTTTCGCCAGCTTGGCTGACGCCAACGAAACGCTGACCCCCTAGCGTGATCACGCGCTAGACGCTCAGATCCAGCAACGACCCGCGCGGCAGATTGCGGGGGGGCGCCGCGGTCGGAGCAGCCGAGGTGGCCGTGGGCGGTTTGGCGACACTCGGGGACGTGACGGCAGCAAGCGGCGACGTGGCGAGAACCCGCGCCCGCTGAATCGGCGCAGACCCAGCGGGTGCCGCCGGAGACGGCTCGGCCGGGACCGGTCGCGCCGGGGAAGATAGCGGCGGGGAAGGTCGCGGCGGGGAAGGCTGGCCGGTGGGTGCGACGGCCTTGGCGATTCCGATGAATGTCGCGGGTGACAGCATGCGCGCCAATTTATCCGCGGCCTGGTTAACCAACCGTTAATGCCAGGCCGCACCATGGCGACGCGGTGGAACTGTAGCCGGACCGCAACAGCCGCCCGAACGGCGCGCATCAGTCCTGGCGATAATTCGGTGCCTCGCGGTCGATCGCGACATCATGCACGTGGCTCTCTCGCAGCCCGGCCCCGGTCACCCGCCGAAACCGCGTATTCGCCTGTAATGCGGCGACATCCGCGCTGCCAGTGTAGCCCATGCCGGCCTTCAGGCCGCCGACCAACTGGTGGACGACATTGCCGACCGGACCTTTGTAGCCAACCCGGCCCTCGACGCCTTCGGGCACCAGTTTCAGCTGATCCTTGATGTCCTGCTGGAAATAGCGATCGGCCGATCCGCGGGCCATTGCCCCCAGGCTGCCCATACCGCGATAGGATTTGTAGGAACGGCCCTGGTAGAGAAAAACCTCGCCCGGCGCTTCGTCGGTGCCGGCAAACAGGCTGCCGATCATGCAGCAATCGGCCCCGGCGGCGATGGCCTTGACCACATCGCCGCTGGTCCGCATGCCGCCGTCCGCGATCGCCGGAACGCCCTGTTCCTTGCACGCCGCCGCGGTTTCCAGAACCGCGGTGAACTGGGGCACGCCGACACCGGCGACAATCCGGGTGGTGCAGATGCTTCCTGGACCGATGCCGATCTTGACCGCATCGACCCCCGCCTCGATCAGCGCGCGAGCCCCTTCGGGAGTTGCCACGTTGCCTCCGATCACCTGCGCGGTGTTGGAGGCGCGCTTGATCGCCTCCACAGCCCGGAGCACGCCATCCGAATGACCGTGCGCGGTGTCGACGACGATGATGTCGGTCTCGGCGGCGATCAGCGCCCGCACGCGGGCCTCGCCATCCGGACCGACGCCGGTTGCCGCGGCGACCCGCAAGCGGCCCCACTCATCCTTGTTGGCGAGCGGATGCGACTCGGCCTTGTCCATGTCCTTGACGGTGATCAGGCCGATGCAGCGGTAGGCGTCGTCGACCACGATCAGCTTCTCGATCCGGTGCTTGTGCAGCAGCTGCCGCGCCCGTTCGGCGCCGACGTCGGCCGTGACGGTGACGAGGTTCTCCCGCGTCATCAACTCGTAGACCTTGAGGCTGGGTTCGGTCGCGAAGCGGACATCGCGGTTGGTGACGATGCCGACGAGGCGATTGGTTTCGCGTTCAACGACCGGGATACCACTGATGCGATGCGTCGCCATCAGCGCCTTTACGTCGGCCAAGGTCTGGTCCGGATGAATGGTGAGCGGATTCACCACCATGCCTGACTCGTATTTCTTGACCCGGCGGACCTGCGCGGCCTGCTCCTCGGGAGTCATGTTCTTGTGGATGACGCCCATGCCACCGAGTTGCGCCATGGCAATGGCCATTTCGGCTTCGGTGACCGTATCCATCGCCGCGGAGATCAGCGGGATATTCAACTGGATGCTCCGCGTCACCCGGGTGACGGTGCTGGTGAGGGACGGAAGCACCTGGGAATACGCGGGGACGACAAGAACGTCGTCGAACGCAAGGGCTTCCTCCACCCGCGAGATCGGCCCCGCGAGGGTCGGCGAAGCAAGTGTCTGCTGGGGACTATCGAATGCCATGGGCGGGCGAGCCTTTCCGCTACCTTGGCGCCCCCACATAGGCGGGAGTGGGGGAGTCTGCAAGCGTCCGGTTGATGACAGCCGTTCGGTTTGTCAGGCCGGAACACCGAGGGCAGGTGCCGGATCCGGACGTCAGCCCTTGGACCAGATCGGTGTCGTCTCGGCCATCTCCGGCGGATCCGTGGTGACGATCCGGCCATTTTGCCATTGCACGATCATCAGCTTCGCGTCGACCCGCCGGCCGCTTTGGTCGTACTTCACGTGCCGGCCGGGAAACAGCAGGGCAGGGCCGTCGCGCAAATCGAACGCTCGTATTTGCTCCGCCACCTTGCGCCGGTCCGCGCTTCCGGCTCGCTCCACGGCCAGGGCCAGCAGCATGATATGCCCATAGGCCATGATCGGTTCCTGGAGCATCCAAGGCTCCTTGGTCCGCGCCATGTATCGCCGCTCGATGTCCTCCAGCCCCTTTCCGGCGCCGCCGGCGGTGATGATCATGATCCCCTGCACAACGTCCTTGCCGGCATTCGCGACCAGTTCCGGGGTTGCCCAGTGCCCGCCATTGCCGACGATCGGCAGCTTGCCCCCGCCCAGGCCGAACTCAGTCAGCTTGTCGAGGATGATCTTGTCGTCCGGAACATTCGACGGCAGCGCCAGCAGGAAGTCGGGCCGGGCGGAGCGGACCTTTTGGATCAGCGTCGTGGCGTCGGTCAGCGGCGGCGTGAAGACTTCATCCACCACGGCCGTCAGGCCAAGATCGGCCAGCACATGGGCGCGGATCGGCTTGAGGAAGCTGACCGAGGAGGCCGTGTTATCCGAAATCATCGCGATCCGCTTCGGCCGCCTGCCGGTGCTCCGCTCCGCAAGATCGAGGATGGTCGGAAGCGCCTTTTCGGCCTGATCCACCGCTGTGGGCGAGGATTGAAATACCGAATGGAATCCGCGGCCCGTGATCAGGTCCGAATAGGACTGCGTGAACCACGGGATTTCCGCGCGTTCGGTTACCTCGGTCACCGCCAGTGTGAACGTGGACAGCCAGGCGCCGAAACCGCCGCTGACGTCCGGTTCCTGGGCGATCATTCGTTGCGCCGCGTTCTTGGCTTTTTCGGCAGAGTCGCCGGCGTCGTATTGCACCAGCCGCACCTTGGCGCCACCGAGCGCCTTGATACCGCCGGCGGCGTTGAGATCGTCCACCGCCATTTCGGCGCCGCCGCGCTGAAGTTCGCCTTCGCGCGCCCACGGGCCGGAAAGGGGGCTGATCATGGCGAACGTCACTGTGCCCGGGTCTGCTCGCGCGATGCTCACGGCCGGCAGGGCGGTTGCCGCGGCAAGCAGCGTGCGCCGCGTCAAAGAGGCTTGGTTGGCCATTGATCCCCCCTCTGTTTGTTGCCGCCAGCAGCGCACGACGGGGCTGCGCTGTAAAGGTGGAACGCCCCGAGGCGGCCCGTGTCGGCGCTGTGGGAGATTGGGTTGGTCGATGCGTCGGGGGCAAATCACCTCGTGTGCGGCATTACCTCCGCCGCGAACCAGTCCATGCGCTCGAGCGTCCGAACCAAGGTCGGTGCGCGGAAATCGAAGCTGAGATGCGAGACGCCAAGCTTCCGGTAGGTTTCAACGTCGCCGATCAACTGCTCAGCGGATCCTGAGAACGGCATGCGGTCGGCGGCGTCGATCGGCGTCGATGTCTCATGCAATCGCGCGACGAAAGCGATGGTCAGGTCGGTATAATCACGCCCTTCCGCCGCCGCCAGCCGCTTCAGTTCCGCCAGCTTGCAGGCAAACTCGGGCGGCCGTAGTTCGGCGGTCGCGACAGTGCCGATCGGATGCCATCCGTCGGCAAAGCGCGCGGTTCGGCGCAGCGCGGCCGTGCTGTGGCCGCCAACCCAGATCGGTGGATGCGGCCGTTGGACCGGCAGCGGTTCGCATCGCAGCGGGCCGAAATTGTAGTACGTGCCGTGATGCTCCACCGGGCCAGGGCTCCAGAGCTTCTTGTAAATGGCCAAATATTCATCGCTGACGGCGCCGCGTCGGTCGAACGCGGGGGCTCCCAGCGCGGCGAATTCCTCGCGCAGCCAACCGACCCCGACCCCCAGGGTCACCCGGCCTTGCGACAGCACGTCGATCGACGCGATCATTTTCGCAGCCAGCACCGGATTGCGATGCGGCAGGATCAGCACACTGGTGATGAACCGCAACGTCGTGGTGCAGCCGGCGACGAAGGCCATCAAACTCAGCGGCTCGATCGCATCGCCGGTACTCGGATGATTGCCGCTGGCATCATACGGGTATCGGGACGCCACCACGGTCGGAAAGACGATATGGTCGGCGATGGTCGCGGACACGAAACCCAGCCGTTCTCCGTGCCGGGCGATGCCCGTGATACCGTCGTGGTTCGCCAGATCTCCCCGGACAGGCAGACTGAAACCGTAACGCATGGGCGCGCCCTTCCTGACTTGCGCCGCAGTATTGGATGGTTTGCCGATAATGCCAAATGCGGTCCTTGCTTTTATGTTGCGGTGCACAATATCAAAGGAGCGAAAGTTCTCGCGACATCGTGATCAAGAGCCAGGGCACCATGAGACGACCGGACCAGCATGAACCCAGCCGCGGCGGCACGCCGGAAGGCACATCCCTGGCGGCATGGCTGCCGGTCCTGGCGGCGATGGCGATCATGGTGACGGGATGCCTGAGTACCTTCCTGGTTCTTCAGCTGGACGAATTCCGCCCCAAGGTCGGTGATATCGTCGCGTTCAAGCCAGGATCCGAAGATACGGATATGTGGCAGATGACGATCCCCGCGACCTTGGTGTCGGCGATGGGTTCGCCGGTGGCCGAATGCTCGCTTGACCCGAATGTGATGGCCGAAAAGGGTGGCAGCCTGGTCGTCGAGGGTCTGCAGAACGAGCCCTCGCTGCAGTATCGCCTTCACTGGGCCGGGTCGGCGACGGCCAAGACGACGGGAAATTGTGGCGACGCTGCCAATCTGCTGGTTTCCCGTACAGACCTGCAACGGTTGGCCAATGCCGCTGGCGGGTTTGGTGTCGGGGACAAGGGAATCGTTCGTTAGCATCCTGCCGCATGACGCGGCGGGCGTACGGGATAACAGGTCGCGGAGAAGCGTGGGCGGCAGTTCGGCCGCCATTGGTCGCGTGAATTGAATATCCTAAACCCAAAGCGACGGGTCGGGCTTCGCGGAGGCGCGACACCAGCGGATGCGCCGACAAGGCGAGCGCATTTGGCCGCTTATGGCAGGGCAAGCCGGGTTGTCCGAAATGGTCGCGCGCCATGCGCGAACGAGCAAGCAAGAATTTCACACGGATCACACGACGAAGAAGGGACGCCACGGATTACGGGGAAGGAATGTTCCTGCCCGTGCTGTCGCGATATCCGTGTTGAGGCAACGAAATTGCTTCGTACTTTCCGTGTAATCCGTGTTGGGGTCTTGCTTCCTTAGCCGCCGAACGACACGCGGTTGTCGCAACCAATTCCAGCGCCGGCCAAATGCGCTTGCCCTGCGTTCGCCGAGCCCAGCCCTGGATGCCAAGCGCTGGAGTCTGATAGGGTGGCACAATGACACCCGCGGAAGCGCCGGCTTTCGAAGCCTTGATTGTCCCTCATCGCAGCCTGACGCGCAAAGGCCGGTTGTTCGTCGTCACTGGCTGCCTTGCCTTGACCGCTGCGCTCGCCGTTCGTTCCTGGCTATGGGGGGCTTGGCCGGTTACGGCGTTCAGCCTGGTCGAAGTCCCGCTGCTCGCCGTATTGCTCGCGATCAACCAACGGCGCGCACGCGCGAGCGAACTGATCATGCTCGACTCGGCGCAGCTGACGGTGATCCGAACGGACGCGGCCGGGCGTCGAAGACATCATTCGCTGCCGGCGGCGTGGCTGCGGATCGACCTCGATGCCACCAAAGGGAGTCCCAGGGTCGTCCTGAGCAGCCACGGCCGGGGCTGCGAGGTCGGCGCGTTCCTACACGAAGCGGACAAGGTGTCGCTGTTCGAAGCGCTGCAAACCGCGCTGCATCGCGCCAGGAACCCGCGTTTCGATAATCCGCAACTGCGCCAGGATGAGTGCTGACTTAGGAGTCAGCTGGCCCCATCGACTTGATCAGGTCGAACACGCGCTTGCGGATCGAAGGATCGGTGATCCGGTAATAGGCTCGGACCAACTCCAACGTCTCCCGGCGGCTGAGCGTATCGTCTCCAAATGGATCCTGTGTTTCCGTGTGGCTGCCTGAACGCCGGTTCGGCACCCCGCCGAAATTGGCCGCGAGGCTGTCGGGCATGTCGTCGAAGAAGAAGCTGATTGGCACGTCGAGTACGCGCGACAGATCGAACAGACGCGAAGCGCCCACCCGATTGACCCCGCGTTCATACTTCTGCACCTGCTGAAAGGTCAGGCCCAGCGCTTCACCAAGGCGTTCCTGGCTCATGCCGAGCAGCGTGCGTCGAAGGCGAATGCGCGAACCTACATGCACGTCAATAGGGCTGGGGCGGCTCTCCCGTTCGCTGCCCAATGCTTGTTCGGCCCCTGCCATGCCTGCTTTCCTCTCTCCGTGGGCGAATTCAATCTGTTCGTCACCCGTCGCGCCATGCGGTTTTGGGCAAGGAACCATACTGCAACCTAAGGCGATTCTCCAAGCGCTGCAACCAAAAATTGTCAACCCGCAGGAAATTTTACGTCAGGCAGTAACATACTCTTCAACTTGTATAGAAATTAGTACGAAATGCGGTTCCCTTTATCGATTTCCGAAGCAATCCAATAATCATGAATACCACGCCCGCGCCTCCTGGTAGTAAAAGGCCGAGGCGTGCATACAGTGGCGCGGGAAGCGGGGGCGGCAATCGCACCGGCAGTATGCCCGTCATACCAGAATTTAGACGAGCCATTTCGTGCCCCCGGGCGTCGAATCCGGCGGAAATTCCAGTATTGGCGGCCCGCATTAGTGGCAAACCTTCCTCCACCGCCCGCAGTCGGGCGGCCGCGAGATGTTGCCGCGGCCCGGAGGAGTTGCCGAACCACGCGTCGTTCGTGATGTTGACCATCCACCTCGGACGGTCAGTCGGATCGATCACCTGGCTGGGAAAGATCGCCTCGTAGCAGATCAGAATCCCGGCCGCGGGCAGGCCCGGAATATGCAGCGTGCGTGGGCCGGGGCCGCGGGCGAAGCCGCCGCCGGGCACGACCTGGATGCCCAGCGGCAGCCAGGTTGGTTGGTATTCGCCAAACGGAACCAGGTGCCACTTGTCATAGATGCCCTCGATCACGCCGTCGGCGCCGAGTGCGAACAGGCTGTTGCGGGGGCGCCCCGCTTCATCGAATCGCACCGAACCGGCCAGCACCGTCGCACCGTTCGCCGCTTCGGCGATCAGGCGGCGGGCTTCGGTGTCGGTCTGCAGCAGCGCCGGACTGGCGGTTTCCGGCCACACGACGACAGCCGGATGATCGCCGGCCTCGGCGACCGCCTGGCGGGTCAGTGAAAGATAGCGCTGGAAGATCGACACCATGAGGGCGCGATCCCATTTCTGGCCTTGCGCCACATTGCCCTGGATCAGCAGTACGGTCAGGTCCGGTGCCGGCGGCATCGCCTCGTTCATCCTGGCCAGGCCGAAACCGAACCACAGCGCCAACAGCGCCACGCCGCCGGCGCGCCATGCCCAGCCCAGTACCGGAAGGGATGCGAGCAGGATCGTCAGCAAGGTCAGCCCGTGCGCCCCGATCAGGGAAGCCGGCTGAATCATGATGTCACCCAGCCGGCCGGGGAATTCCCATACGCTTCCCAACGGATTCCAGGGAAACCCGGTGGCGACGAACTGACGGGCGAGGTCGGCCAGCACCCAGGCGCCGGACAACGTGAACGATGCGCGCCAGCCGGGCCGTGCCCACCAGGTGAGCGCGGCGGGAACGGCGATGAACACCGCCAGCACCGCCGACAGCGCCGGGACCGCGAAGGGGACCAGCCACCAGAACTGGGCGGCCTCGATCAGGATCGCCTCGGTGATCCAGTACAGTCCGACCAGATGGAGACCGAACCCGAACCACCAGCCACGCCGGGCCGCCACGACAGGGCCACGCGCGCCCTGGATCAGGCAAAGCAACACAGGTATCCCGATCAGCACCGCGGGCAGGATATACAGCGGCGGGAATGCCAGCGCCGTCAGCGCACCGGACGCCATTGCGACAGCGTCCGCGCGCCAACCCCGCAGCGTAGCCAACCGGTGGGTCAGCGCCGGTATTATCAATGGCCGGATCAGTCCTGCGTCTCCCGGCGCTGCCGCTCATAATGCTTGTAGTACTTATCGGTTACCAGGTCGGTCTGGACGACGATTGCGACGTCCGTCGTATTGAACTGGAGATCGATCACCGCGCCGTCTCCGACGAAACCGCCCAATCGTAAATATCCCTTAATCAGCGGCGGCAACCTGTTGAGCGCGGCGCGCGCGTCGACCTCATTCCGATCGAGCCGGCGCATTTCGATAAGCCGGTCGGGCAGGGCGCGCGGCCGGATGGTTGCCGGCGCAAGGTGATTATAATACAGATAGCTCAGTTCCAGCGCGACGGCATCGGGGTCGATGCCGGGCAGGCTGGCGCAGCCGAACATCAGTTCAATCTTGTTCTGAAACACATAGGCGGCGATGCCGCGCCAAAGCAGTTGCATCACCGCCCGATTGCGATAGCCGTTATCAACGCAGGACCGGCCAAGTTCCAGAATCCGGCCGGGAATGGCTTCGATGCCGGCAATGTCGTACTCGTCCGACGAGTAGAAATGGCCAATTCGTTGCGCGGCCTCGCGCTGGATCAACCGATACGTGCCGACAACGCTTTCCCCGCCTTCGCCGAGGCCGTGATCGACGACCAGAAGATGGTCCGCCACGGTGTCGTAAATATCGCGATCACGCTGGGTCGCCATCGTCGCGGCGTCGGGGTTGGCGCCCATCTCCTGGTAGAACACCTTGTAGCGCAAGGCCTGCACCGCATCGATTTCCGCCGACCCGGCGGCGATCCGGACCCCTAGATTGCCGCTTCGGATTTCGGCGAATTGCACGGCAGCCTCGGTGTCCTGGCTCATCGGTTCGCTCCTTTGATCGTATCGCCGAACCGTGGATCATGGTCAGGGTTGCCGGACTCGGGAGAGGCGTTCGGAGGAGCGTCCGCGGGGCGACGAGACGCCGTCGAGTCGCGTCGTCGTCCAAACAGTTCCAGACGCAAGGATACGACGTCAAAGCCAAGCCGAGCGGCAATGGCGTGCATCAGCCGTTCGTGCTCCAGATCCTGGAATTCAATGACCTTCCCGGTCTCGACATCGATCAGGTGGTAATGGGGACCGTCCTCGGTGGGTTCATAGCGGGCGCGGCCGCCACCGAAATCCCGCCGCTCCAGGATTCCCTGTTCCTCGAACAGCCGTACCGTCCGATACACCGTGGCGATCGAAATATGCTGATCCAGGGCCGACGACCGGCGATACAGTTCCTCGACATCAGGATGATCGCCGGACTCCGACAAAACGCGCGCGACGACCCTGCGCTGCCCGGTCATCTTGAGCCCACGTTCGATGCACAGGCGCTCGATGCGCGATTCCATTCGATTCCTTGCGGTCAGTCCGTCAGGCCCCCCCACCGGGTCAGCCCGAAGCAACCGCATACAATGTCAAGGCATCTCCAGGGAAGGGCTGGTCGTGCAACCGGCCGAAGGGAGGCCGCGAACGGGCTTGCGAACCGGCACAGCCCCCGCACGCAGCGCCCCCGGGCTGCCCCCCTGGTCTGCCCCCCCTGGGCTGCCCCCCCTGGGCTGCCCCCCGACTGCCGCTCCGCAACCGCCCCGCCCCGGGTGACGGTCCCGGACCGTGGGTCGCGCGGAATGCGGGAATTGATCAGCGGCCGGATGTACGATGCGTTCCCAGGCCGATCTGCTTTGCCAGTTCCGATCGTTTTTCGGCATAGTTGGGGGCGACCATTGGATAGCTCGTGTCCAGACCCCATTTCGCGCGATATTGCTCAGGGGTCATGTTGTAGGACGTGGACAGGTGCCGCTTCAGCATTTTCAGCCGTTTTCCGTCTTCCAGGCAGATGATGTAATCCGGGAACACGGACTTGCGAATTGGCACCGCCGGCTGAGGCTTCTCGACCGGGGCGGCGGGGGCATCGCCAATGTTTGCCAAAGTATCATAAACAGTTCGAATCGCGACCGGCAGCGTGCCCGCGCCAAGGTCATTGTTGGCGGCATGGGCGGAGACGATCTGGGCAGTCAGCCCAAGGAGAATGGAGTCAACCGGCTTTTCAGCCATCTGGGGACCTTCCTAGTTATTATGCTGTGTCCACATATGAAGCGTCCCTGCTGTTTTGTAACAGCCACTGGACAAACAGAATAAAAAAGGAATCGTGTCGTCCATGCAAGATGTAACCCGAGAAATCGACATTACAAGTGATATATGTCCAATGACATTTGTCAGGACCCGTCTTGCCTTGGACAAGTTGGCGCCGGGGGAAACTCTTCTGGTCAAACTCAAAGGCGAGGAGCCATTGCGGAATGTTCCGCGCACAGCAATGGAGCAAGGACATGAGGTGTTGTCACTGGAGACAGATACAAACGGAATCAGCCTATTGTTGATCAGGCGTGGGCGGTAAGCCGGCCCACGCAAGCAGCTATTCCGAGGAATCGAGATCGAGTCGCAACACTAACGCATCGGACCGATCCGAATAATACTGCCGCCTCCGTCCAGCCTGGATAAAGCCCAAACTGGTATAAAGCGCAAGGGCGGCAATATTCGCCACCGACACCTCAAGAAACACAACGCGCACGCCACACGCCGCCGCCATTTCGGTTGCCTTCACAAGCAAGATACGACCCAGGCCGTGCCGCCGAGCGGCGGGGGTTACCGCCAGGGTGAGGATCTCCGCCTCATCCGCCGCGATCCGGACCAGGATCATTCCACCCGACTCGTGCAGTAATGCGAACACGTTCGGCATCGCCAGCTGCAGGTCGAAGACGTCGCGACCCCAGGCATCCGGCGAAGGAAACGCCGCCGCATGGATCGCGGCCAAAACGTCGATGTCAGCCACGGTGGCGCGGCGCGGCAGGCCCTCAGATGCCTGGCGCGGCATGCGCCCAGATGCCTGGCGCGGCATGCGCCCAGATGCCTGACGCGGCATGCGCTCAGATGCCTGGCGCGGGAGGCACCCGGCCGCCCGGCAGTTTCGCTTCGGGCGGGTCGACATACAGTGGTTCGGCCGGCAGAGCGCGAACCCGGCCATGAAACCGCCGCTCCGCCACCTCCGCGATATGCCGTCCGGTCGGCAGGCGGGCGTCCGTCAGCATGACATCGCAGCCGCGCGCGGCGAGCCGGCTGGCGACATCGAGGCCGGCGCCCCCGGCAACGGCGACCGGCCCGTTCGGGTTTGGCAGGTCCGTAACCGCCAGCGACAGAATCGTCTCGCCGATCTCCAGGAAAATCCTTCCTCGCCGGCTGGTGGTGGCGCACCACAAAGTCCGGCCGCCAAGCTGGGGCAGCGAATCGGCCAGCGCCTCACCCACCGTGACGCCGACCACGGGACGTCCCGCCGCGACGGCGATACCTTGTGCGAGGGCCACGCCGCCACGGATGCCGGTGAAGCTTCCCGGCCCCACGGTTACCGCGATCAAATCCAGGTCGGCGGCTTTCAGCCCGGCGTCACGCAGGCAGTCGCGTGCCATGACCGGCAACGCCGAGGCGTGACCGCGTTCAAGGTCGTGCTGATAGCCCACGATGACAACGCCGTCGGCGACGATGGTTGCCGAACAGCGGCCAACGGCCGAATCAAGGGCAAGTATCCGCATGGCCCTCCATCTCATCGCGCGCGCGGCGAAGCAATCCCGCGCGGTAGCCCGGATGCGTGATTCGGCATAGCCGGGGCGGCAATCGCTCCGTGACCCACGATCGCCGATCAGAGAAGGGCGATCGTGGGCAGGGTCTCAAGGCGCCGATCGACGCAACGAAACGTGATCGCAGCGCGTCGCCGGCTTGCGTGCTATCGCATACCCGCGCCCGAATTCGACGTCATCGTCGGCGCCCCCGGTATCGAGACGTTGGCTTGTTGGTTCAGCGGCCCGTTTCGCCCCTACGCACGCCGCACGATGCGGCGGACATCGGGGCAGGGCATCAGGCGAGGAGGCACGCCTCGTCGAAGGACAGGCGGGGGGAACGGTCGAACAGGCCGGCCGGATCGCCATAGCCCAGGTTCACCAGAAAGTTCGACCGCCAGCCGTTGCCCGCGAAGAAGGCGGCATCAACCTTGGCATTGTCGAAGCCGGACATCGCACCGGTGTCCAGGCCCAAAGAGCGGGCGGCGATCATGAGGTATGCGCCTTGCAGCGTTCCATTCCGGAACGCCGTGGTCGCCGCCAGCGAATCATTGCTGGTGAACCAGGAGATCGCATCCTTGTTGTGCGGAAACAGTTTCGGCAGATGCTCATAAAATTTTGGGTCGTAAGCGACGATGACGGTGACCGGCGCGGTCATGGTCTTTTCGGTATTTCCCGCGGATAGCGCCGGGGCCAGCTTTTCCTTGCCTTCCTTGGTGCGGATGAAGACGAAGCGTGCGGGCGAGCTGTTCGCGGAGGTCGGGCCGAACTTCAGAATGTCATAAAGTTCATGTAGGGTTTCGTCGGTGATCGGCTTGTCGTGCCACTTGTTGTGGGTGCGCGCTTCCTTGAACAGCAGGTCGAGACCCGCGGCGTCGATCGTCATAGGCAACTCCTGAGTATAGTGCGGCGCAGCGTGAGAGATGCGCCCGCCGGCGTCAATCATCCAGATCGGTGCGAGCGGTCAGAATTCGACCTGCTCGACGGCGATGACTTCCGGCACATAGTGCTTCAGCATGTTCTCGATCCCATGCTTCAGCGTGGCGCTGGACGAGGGACAGCCGGAGCAGGAGCCCTGCATGTGAAGCCGCACGATGCCCTCACGGTAGCCGCGGAACACGATATCGCCGCCATCGCCGGCGACCGCCGGGCGGACGCGCGTATCGAGCAGTTCCTTGATCTGGTCGACAACCTCACGGTCGGCCTCATCGACGTCTTCCTCATCGAGGTCAGCGCCGTCGCCCTCGATCACCGCGCGACCGGAGACGAAATGGTCCATGATGACGCCCAGCACCTGCGGCTTCAGCGCCTGCCAAGAGATTTCGTCGGTTTTCGTCACGCTGACGAAGTCGCCGCCAAGGAATACCCGCGCGACGCCCGGCAGGGCGAACAATCCGGTCGCCAACGGGCTGCGGGTTGCCGAAACGGCCGACGCGAAATCGGCCGTCGACAGGCCCATGACGTCGAGTCCCGGGAGGAACTTGAGGGTCGCGGGGTTGGGTGTGCTTTCGGTTTCGATGAACATGGCGGAGGCCTGTCCTGTGCTGGGTGGTCGCTAATCCGGACCGGAGGGGTCCGGACTGTCGCCTGTTACATCGGTCCAAACCGGCAGTCTGACAAGGGGGGAAACGCTTGAAGAGGCCGAGGAAGGCTAGTCCGCCGCGATCGAAACCCCGCCAAGACGAGCAGCGTCCGCATAGGCGCGGACAGCAGCGCCGAATTGCTCAAAGATTGCCTTGGACAGCGCGTCGGTCGGCCAATCGTATTCGGGATGCCACTGTACACCGACCGCGTACCCAATGGCGGGTCCGGCCTGACTGGCGGCGACGCGAACCGCCTCGATCGTGCCATCCGGGGCGATTCCTTCGATCACCAGGCCAGGGGCGAGTTGATTGACCCCCTGGTTGTGCAGCGAATTCACCGCGATCTCGGTGGTTCCGGCCAAGCGGTGCAGCCAGCCGCCCGGGATCACCCGGACCGAATGGGCCTTGCCCTGGCGGACGCGGGATGACGGCTGCATGGGCGTGGAATGATCCATGCGCGTCGGCAGATCCTGCAGGCGCTGATGGAGGGACCCACCCAGGGCGACGTTCAGTTCCTGAAAGCCGCGGCAAATCGCCAGCAGGGGAACGCCGCGCGCCACGGCGGCCCGGATCAGCGGCAGCGTGATGCCGTCCCGAGCGGGATCTTCCGGCGTGCCCTCCGCATGGGGCGGCCCGTCATACAGCGTGGGCTGCACGTTTGACCGGCTGCCGGTCAATACGATCCCGTCCAGACGATCCAGCAGGGTTTCGATGTCGGCGGTGGGGCCATTCGCGGGCAGCAGCACCGGAACGGCACCAATCACCTCATCGGTCGCGCGGACATACGTGTCGGAGGCCGCGTGATTCGGCATTCCAAAAACACCAAACTGCTTGGTGCAGCAACTGATGCCGATCAGCGGCTTGACGACGCGGGGAGACCTCATTTCGGGAAGGATCATCCCCTAGTTTGATGGCAAAAAGAAGACTTTTTCGTCCCGCTCGCCACATGACCGTCATGCAATTCAGGACGTCACCCCGGTTTGGCGCCGGGTACGAAGATCTGCTCGAACAGTTGCGGATCAAATGTGCCGCCGAGTTGTACATTGTTGAGCGTCACATGGGTTTCCCGCCGCTGGGCGTCCACCACGGTCCATTGCCGCAAGGCGAGCGGCTGGTCGGCGAAAATGAGCGTCAACGAGCCGTCGCCAGGGCTGTTCGTGCGCACGAGCGTGACCTGGACCTGGCCGGGCAGGCGTTGAACGGCGGTCACCGTCACCGGGCCGGACAACTGGACATGGTCCGCGAGGAGGATACCGAGCGGGGTGCGGCTGAGTGGTATGTTGCTGGTCTGGCCAAGCGAGGCATCGTGAAAGCTCAGCTGGCCGTGGGATGCGATCAGCAGGAATGGCGCCGGCGGATCATATTGGAATCGCATTCGTCCCGGTCGCTCGAGCCAGGCGGTGCCTTGGGAGATGCCACCGTCCCCGGCCACTTGCATGAAGTGCGCCTTGAGCGACTTCAGGCCGTTCAGGTAGGTCTCGATCCGCGCGATGTCCGCCTGGTCGTTGGCGGACAACGCGGCGGCGGGCGGCGGGGCGGCCCTGGCACTCAGGCTGAGCGGCAGGACCGCGGCGGCGGAACATAGAAGCGTGCGGCGACGGAGCATGTGGCGGGATGTGGCGCGTCTCGCGGCGCATTGCAAATGCACAGTCCTCTTTTGGTCAGATGATTTCAATGCGCGCGCGGTCCGGTCAGCCGCCGGCAGGGTTGGCTATCCCCCGGGGGTTGGCTATTCCCCTGGGGGTTGGCTATCCCCTGGGGGTTGGCTATTCCGCCCCGGCTATTCCATCCGGCTATTCCATCCGGCTATTCCGCTGGGGTCGGCATCGCCGCGCCCCACAGTTCCGGCTCCAGTTCCTCCGGCCGGTTCGGAAAGAACAGGGCGCAGCCAAGTGTCACGATACAGAACGCGGACAGGACCGTGGTCACCGCGGCGACGCTACCGGTGCGCTCATAGAGACCCGAAACCACCGGTGCGGCCGCGGCTGCCCCCAGGAAGCCGACGAAGAAGCGCACCGAGTAGATACGCGCGCGCAGGGTAGGGGAGATGTAGCGCGCCGCCATGGTTTCGTTGACCGTGACCTGGCCGAAGATCGAGGCTGCGACAGCACCCGCCAGCGGCAACACCAGCCATCCCTGTGCGAAGGACAGGGCAAGCATCGCTGGCGCCAGCGCGATGCTGACGGGCAGAAAGATCTTCTTCAGCGTGTTGCGGTCGATCATCCGGCCCACCGAGAACTGCGTCAGGGCGCCGCAAAGCGTAACCAGGAACGCGGCCAGGCCGACCAGCGGCAACAGCGTGGCGCTGCCGGCCAGACGCTCCTGCATCAGTTTCGGCAGTAACAACGTGAAGGCGTTGAATACCAGTCCGGACGAGATTGCGATCAGCATCAGCACGATCACGGCGCGCCGCACCAGATGCCGCGGAATCGGCGGGAACGGCCGCTGGCTGACATGCGTGCTGGCCGGCGCCAGCGGTGTGCGCATCCAGGCCACGCCGGCGATCGCGCACAGTAGCCCGGGGGCGATGAAGGCGGCCCGCCAGCCGATCGCGTTGGCCAGAAACGCGCTGACCACCGGCGCCAACGCGACCCCCAGATTGCCGAATACGCCATTCACACCGATCGATCGGCCCGGCTTGTCGCCGGCTGCCTCAACCAGCATCGTCGTGCCGATCGGGTGGTAGATCGCGGCGAACCCGCCGGCGCAGGCAAGGGCTGCCGCCAGCATCGCCGGTGATTGCGCCAGTCCGGCGCCGATCAGACCGCCGCCGGTGCCCAGGAAGAACGCTGTCATCAGCGCCTTGCGGCCGACGCGCTGCACCAGCCAGCCTTGCGGCAACGACAGCAGTCCGTAAAGCACGAACATACCGGTGGCGAGCGCCAGGATCGGTCCATAGGACTCGCCGAACGGCCCGCCGGGAACCGCCATCGCCAGCACCGCGGTGGGCAGGATCAGCAGGCTGTAATGCGTGATCGTGTGCGCGGTGTTGATGAAGACGATTTGTCGAGCGGCCGGGGTCATGGCGGTTTCCTTTTGCCTTTTGGTGAATATAGGCTGTCGCCATGGCGACGTCTGGCCAAGTTCTATCGCGTATCGGCCAAAGCCGAATGCAGCCGTTCGAGCAGGCGCCTCGGCCGATGGCGGGCTACGCGCATGACTATGCGCCGGGTCACGAAACCGGCCTGCATCGCCATCCCCGCGCGCAGTTGCTGTTCGCCACCGCCGGCGTGATGCGTGTCACGACCGAGGCGGCCTTGTTCACCGTGCCGCCAGGCGCCGGGCTATGGGTGCCGGCCGAAACGCTGCACGGCGTTCGCATGGACGGCGAAGTGCGGATGCGGGCACTGTTCCTGCGCGCGGACGCGGCGGCCTCCGGTCCGTCGGCGACCACGGTGATCGCGGTCTCGCCGCTGCTGCGGGAACTGATCCTGACTGTGTGCGGGGAGCCGGTGGTGTGGGATGCGCGTGGGCCGATTCGGCTGGTGGCCGCGCTGGTGCTGCATGAAATCGGGCGGGCCGGGACCAGACCGCTGTCGCTGCCGGCGTGCCGGGATCCCAGGCTGGTCCGGGTGACCGCGGCGCTCATCGCCGATCCGGCGGATCAGCGCGATCTCGCGGAATTTTCCGTCATTGCCGGAGCCTCCGTACGGACCCTGGTTCGGTTATTCCGGGCGGAGGTCGGAATGAGTTTCCAGCAGTGGCGACGACAGTTGCGCATGACGGAGGCCCTGGCTCGGATTGCGCAAAACGAGGCCCCGGCGCAGGTGGCCGCGGCCGTCGGTTACGCGAGCGTCCCGGCCTTTGGGGCGGCCTTTCGAGAAACGTTCGGCGTGACTCCGTCGGCGATGGGGTCCGGGTCGGACGCCAGGGCACTCAGGGTTCCCTAGTACCGCGCATCGGCGCGATACCTCGTGTTAAGTTTGAAGTATCCGATTCACGCGGCGACTCGTAGTGGCGGTGCGACGCACGCGTCTCGACGATCGGATCCTAGATCACCAGGCCGCCATCCACGTGAATCGCCTGGCCGGTGATGTACGAAGCGGCGGGTGAGGCCAGGAAGGCGACCGCGGCGGCGACATCCTCGGGCAATCCGACACGGCCGAGCGGAATGCGGGCGGTTTGCGCGGCCAGCACGCCGGGATCGATTGCCCGATGGGCGCCCGCGTCCTTGCGGATGAATCCGGGAACCACGGCGTTGACCGTCACGCCGGTGGGACCGAGCTCGATGGCCAAGGCCCGAACGAGGGCCTCCAGCCCCGCCTTAGCGGCCGCGGAGGCCGGGAAAGTGGTCAGGTCGGTGCGAAACGCATGGGCGACGAAACTGGATACCGCGATGACACGGGCATCGTTCGCATTGCGAAGGTGGGGCAGGGCAGCCTGGGCGAGGCGAAAGAACGCGCCCTGAATTGTCTCGGTGGAGGCCGTGAATGCCTGGTCCGTCAGGGCCGAAAACCCGGTGCGGTCGGCGAATCCGGCGTTGCTTACCAGCACATCGAGACGGCCGAAGCGGTCTACGACCTTGGCCACGAGATTGGCTGCCACGGACGGGTCGGCAAGGTCACCCAGCGCCACTTCCGCCACGCCGCCGGCGGCACGGACCTGCTGGGCTACCGCTTCGGCCGAGTCGCTGTTGCGGCGGGTATGCAGCATGATCGCGGCTTCGGGCCCGGCCATCAGCCGACAGATCGCGGCGCCGATACCGCTGGCGGCGCCCGTGACCAGGATGTTTCGCGGTCGTGTCATCGTTTGACTGCCCATTCCTCCGGTTTTCGTCATCAAAACATATCAGATGCCATTCGGCGACCACGATCGCCGTGCTGCTGCCGCAACCAACGGTGATGATACGCCATTGTATCATAGCTGGGTTGATCGGCCAGCGTTTGCCACAAGGTATTGCGCCATCTTGCCGCGATCCCGGGGTCGCACGGCTATCCCTCGCGTCCAATGCGGACCTAACCCTGTCGTGACACCGCGTCAGGACACGGCGCACTATCCCATCGTAATCTGTTGGAGTGGCAACCGCTCATGCGGCATCTGTCCTGTGATGTCCTGGTTATCGGTGCCGGTGGGGCCGGCATGTATGCGGCGATCGAGGCAGCCCGGAACGGCGCGCAGGTGCTGCTGGTCGATCGCAGCCTGATCGGCCGGGGTGGCGGCACGGTCATGGCGCAGATGACGGTGGCTGCCGCGGTCGGTCCCGAGGGCACCGACCACTGGCGCCACCATCTCGCCGATACGCTGGCGGCCGGCCGCGGGCTGTGCGATCCGGCGCTGGCCCGGCTGCTGTGCGAAGACGGCGTTGAAGTCATCCGTCAGATGGAAGCATGGAAGGTTGGCTGGGCGCGTGACGGAGATCATTTGCGGTCGGTTCAGGCACCCGGCCACGATCGTCCGCGGTGCGTCTACGTGGATTTCCTGTCGACTGGCCCGGCGGTGTCCAAGACGTTGCGCGGCATGGTGCAGCGAACACCGGGCATCACCCGTCTGGGTGACGCGCTGGTCACCGACCTGGTGAAGCAGGGCGGTGCGGTAACCGGCGCCGTGGGCGTCCACATCGAGTCCGGTGACGTGCTGACCATCGGCGCGAAAGCAACCATTATCGCGACCGGCGGCCTGACGCGGCTGTATCGCCGCAACAGTGCCAGCGCCAACATGGGCGGTGACGGCTACGCGCTGGCGTTGCGGGCCGGGGCTGAACTGATCGACATGGAGTTCGTGCAGTTTTTCCCGATCGGCCACCTGGCACCGAGGCTGATCGGCATGGATCCCATCATGTGGGACCCGTTTCGTTACAAACTGGGTGGCCGGCTGCTGAACGGCCTCGGCGAGGAATTCGTCGATCGCTACGGCAGCACGGACAGCGGCCGCTACGTGGTGACCCGCGACCTCGCGACCTACGCGATCACCAAGGAAGTCGAGGCCGGCCGTGGATCGCCGCATGGCGGGGCATGGCTCAGTTTCCGCCACATCGAGCCGGCCAGGCTGCGCGACGCATTCGGACCGGTCATCGATCGGCTGGCCGCGGCCGGGATCGACCTGGGCCGCGACGACCTGGAGGTCGCCCCAACCGCGCACTATCATATGGGTGGCATCCGGGTGGACACGCGGATGGCGACCGGCGTCCCTGGACTATTTGCCGCGGGCGAGGCGGTCGGCGGCGCCAATGGCGCCAACCGCCTGTCCGGCAATGCGATCACCGAAGCGCTTGCGTTCGGCCGAGCGGCGGGACGCAGTGCCGCCGGGTGGGACAGCGGCATCGCGTTCAACGCGGAAGCGGCGCGGCCGGCGATCGCACTGGCCCATGCCGAGGGACCGGCCGGTGAGACCGCCGCGTTGTTCGCGGGCCTGCAGGCCATTATGTCGGACAATGTCGGTCCGTTCCGAACCGCGGCCGGTCTGGCTGCCGCGCGCGATGCCGTACATGCATTGCGGGCGCAGATGGGCGCCGTGCCGCCCGGCAAGCCCCGGCCGCACGATCTGGCGCGCGTGGATTGGTTCGACCTGCGTCAGTCGCTGCTGGTCGCCGAATGTGTGATCGTCGCCGCCGCGGCGAGAACAGAAAGCCGAGGCGCACACCAGCGTGAGGACTATCCGTCGATGGATGAAAATTGGACTCGAAACCAGGTTCTCCGGTTGATCGATGAACGCTTGGAATTGTCCGACCGCGCGGTGCCGGTATGAGCGAAATCGCGACGTTGGTGATCGACCGCGGCGGGCATTTCGATCGTTTCGCGATACCGTTCGAATCCGGCCAGTCGGTGCTCGACGGGCTGCGCCACATTCGCGAGACGGTCGATCCAACCCTTGCATTTCGGTATTCGTGCCTGAACGCGAATGCTTGCAAGGAATGCATGATGCTGCTGGACGGCAAGGTCGTGTACGCCTGCACCGCTCGGCTTGAGGGCCGTGAGATGCACCTCGCGCCGTTGCCGAACAAGACGCTGCTGCGCGATCTCGCAACCGTGATCGCGCCGCCGGACGAACGCCTGCGCTAGCGTCCTGGTCCGTTGTCCGGCGCATGACGCGCTGGACGACGGAAACCAGCGTGCCAGAGTATGATATCTTCACGCCGAACCAATCACAGTTCTGTTTTTATTGCGTGGGAAAGCGATTCACGTCTGGGATCTGGATCAACCCCGGACGCTCGCGCTTCGGGATTTGCCCGGTATGGATTTCGGGCCTGAGGCGGCGGGCCGCGTGTTGATTGCGATATCACACTGAATTTTGAATAGGCGGCGACACGACTCGCCTCACATGCGGCGCCGCGCCGGCTGATGATTTGGTTTCATTGTCCGATCTTATTGGCGAATCGCAATCTCACCTATTCGTGCCAATACGCGATCGCGGCGTGGGATATAACCACCGCTGGAAAATTCAGCGTTCTGCCGCGTGGCTCCGTTTGATGCGGATACGGTAAGGGATTTTGATGTTCGACAATCATAAGGTCGCTTTGGACACCCTCGTTTTGGACCGGGGTGCGGTCGATCTGTCATTCGCTCAATACAAGGCAACCCGGCGATTTCAATCGCTCGACGCCCTGCGCGCGTTCGCAATCGTCGCGGTCATCTGGCATCATACCATGGCCACCTCGTTCTCGTCCGCGATCGCTTATGAAGGCCGTTATGGCGTCAACCTGTTTTTCGTCATTAGCGGATTTCTGATTGTCACGCTGCTGCTGCGATCGCAGGAGAGCCCCAATGGCTTCTCGCTTGCCAAATTCTGGGGGCGCCGGGCACTACGTATATTCCCAATCTATTTTACTGTTCTGGCGGTTTACGTCCTACTTGTGCGCTATACAGATCACTCGCCGGCCGGCGTCGCGTTTTTTCAGAACTTGCCTTACTTCGCCACCTTCACAAGCAATTGGTTCGTCGAGCCTGCGGACCGGACGATTTTCGTCTTTTCCTGGTCACTGGCCACTGAAGAGCAATTTTACCTGGTGTGGCCGCTGATTGAGGTCCTGGTTCCGTGGCGGCGGGTAAAGCTGGCATTGCTTGGGTTGCTGATCGTGACATCGCAGATCGCGCTGGCACACGTATCCGACCACTGGTTGGACTCATACTTGCCCGTTCGCATTCTCGCCAGTGCAGCTCTCGGTCTTCTGCTCGGAACCGGCCTGGCGCATGGGCTCAACGCGGAAAAATCATTCGGTCTGGCCTATCGATTTATCGGCCACCGTGGCAGCGCGGTCGGCAGCGTCGGTTTTTTGGTCGTTTCGGCCATCGTCTCTCCGGAAATCGGCTTTGCCGGTGACATTCTGATGTCGGTGGCGTTCCTGCTGCTGGTCGCCACAACCGTTGTTCGGGAAGACAACGATCTGGCGTGGGCGTTGCGCTGGCAGCCCATCGTTTGGGTCGGGACGGTGAGCTACGGCATGTATATGTTGCATATGCTGTCAGTGAATATCGTTCGGAGAGGCATGCTGGTTGCCCACCTGGAGGCTTCGCCGACGGCCACGTTCATTGGTGGCACCGCGGTGGCCTGCGGTTTGGCGACTTTGAGTTTTCTCTACTACGAGAAGAGATTTCTAACCCTGAAAGACCGGTTCTTCCGTGACTGATAATTAGGAATAACGAAGGCGTGAAATCATCATTCGCGCGTGGAAGCCGACGCCCGCGCCAATCCTCGCCGGTATCAGAAGTGAACAAATTTGCATCTGCGGGTCGCGCTGTTCCCTGACCGAGGAAACATGGACCGAGGAAACATTGACCGAGGAAACATTGACCGAGGAAACATTCAGGGCCGAACTGCGTTAAATCCCTATCCGGTTCGCGATTCACCGCGGTTCGCTTATCACCCGATGGTTCTGTCTCGCCGAACCACGATGGAGAGCCGAATCGGGACGGCATGTACGAAGGAGACCTCGATGCGTAGAATCATGATGCGTAGAATCATACTGGCGGCCATGCTTTTCGGTGTCACCATCACCGCCCATGCGGCCGATGACAAGCAACCAGCCGGCACGGCGAAAGGCGCTGCCGTCGGTGCGGTCGCCGGGCATGAAGTCGGCAGCGGGCATGCGGTCGCCGGGGCGGCGACGGGCGCCGCGATCGGGCATCACCAAAGCAAGAAAGCCGAAAAGTCGAAGTCGCAGTAGCCAGCGGATTGCGTCCCGCAACGAACGCGTTATAGGAGGAACGAAAGCCAAGCAGGGAAACGATCGCCATGACCGCCGCCACCGTTCTGTATTCGGAAAACACCTATCCCGACGACAGCGTGGAACGGCGGATCTACGGTCCTGACGTTCGGGTCATCTTCCCGAAGACTTCGATGTCCCTGGCAGACCTGTCGGACGCGGATTGCGCGGCGGCCGAAGGCCTGATGATCCTGCGCTTCAAGGTCAATGCCAATGACCTGAAGCGCTTCCCTCGATTGCGCGCGATCTGCCGCATGGGCGTCGGTTACGACAACCTAGACCGAGCCGCCGCGGCGGACCGGCAGATTATGATCCTCAACGTGCCGGACTACGGCACGACGGAGGTTGCCGACCATGCGATGGCGCTCGCGCTTTCATTGCGGCGTGGATTGCTTCTGCACCATGAAACCCAACGGGCGAAGCCGCCGGCGATCTGGCGCTATGTCGACGATCCGCTGATCCGCCGTTCGTCCGTCCAGACGTTCGGCATCGTCGGCATGGGCCGGATCGCGACGGCGGTTGCGTTGCGAGCAAAAGCATTCGGATTCCGCGTGGTGTTTTACGATCCGCACCTGCCGAACGGCGTGGAACTTGGGCTTGGTGTCCATCGTGTCGCCACGCTGGAAGAGTTGCTGCGCCAGACCGATACGCTGTCGGTGCACACGCCACTAACCCGGGAAACCCGTGGCATGCTGGGACTGAAGGAACTATCGCTGCTGCCCAGGGGTGCGGTGGTGGTGAATACCGCGCGCGGCCCGATCATTGATATCGATGCGCTTGCGGCACTGCTGAAAAGCGGCCATCTCGCGGGCGTCGGCCTCGACGTGGTTCCCGTGGAGCCACCGGTCGAGCCGGTCCCGGAACTGATGCGGGCGTATCGCGCACACGAGGACTGGACCCTGGGACGGCTGATCATCACGCCACATTCCGCCTTTTACACGCCGCAAGCCTGGGACGACATCCGCAGCAAGTCGGCTGAAACGATGCGCGCCGCATTGCTGGGCCCTCGGGCACAGAACGTTATTCCCCCGGAAAGCGACTGACCCGATCGGCGTCAGCGGCAAACGCGGTATCGGGCCGCCGAATTACTTCGGCGGCGAATCGGCGCCGTTGGCGCCTGCCGGCATCGCCACATTCCCGGTAATCGAATTTGCCGTGAGCTCCAGGCCGGTCTCGGTATCATTCCTGACAAACATCGTACGCCGTGGAACGTCGCTGTGAAAAACGTTGTCTCGGATGATCAGCACCCCGGTGGGATTTTTAACGCCTTCCTCGCCAATTGAAATCGCCACCCCGGCGTTGCTGGTCTGGGCGCCTTTCTCCATGGTGTTACCCTGGATCAGCACGTTACCGCCGTTGGGAACATTGATCAGATAGCTGGACGTCCCGGTCGGACCATCCTCGATCCGGCTGTTGCGCACCACGGTGTTGAGCGCGCGCGACTTGATGTGATGCGCGATTTTCGTATCGAGGAAGACGCAATGTTCGATGTCGAGCAGGTAGATCGGCGCACCGGCATACACGCCGTGGGCACAGGCCTCGATACAGGCGCCATTGCCAATAAATGTACTGTCGGTGATCCGAACCACACTGTTCGGACCGCCACCCGCGAGGATGCCGTTCTCATTATTCAGAAACCAGCTGTGCTCAACCGTCAGGTTGGAACCGGCCGCCCGGATTCCCGCGCCGTTGTGCCACACCACCCTGGCGTCGGCGAAAGTGATGCCGCGGATCGTAATGTCGGATCCCTGGGTAATGAAAATACCCTTCTCCGCGCAGGTTTTGCCGGCGATGCGCACCCCAGGGCCGGCCGCCTCAATCAACAGGTGGGACGCGTTCCAGATTGCGCAGTCGGCATAAGTGCCGGGATCGATCCGCACCACATCGCCGTCGCGCGCGATCGTGGCGGCCTGGCTTGGCAGCTTCAGCACGCGGCCAGGGCCCACCGCCAACTCCCTGGCGTTCGCGGGCGACGTGCAAAGCATTGCGGCGGCGAAAGCGATCGCGGTATGGCATAGCCTGGTCATGGCTGCCGATGTCGGCGAAAGGCGCGAGGTACGTCAAGGTGAGACCGACAACCGGACAGACACGCGGAGACGCCTTGGCGCCGCTGGTGGCGCATGTCTTCCCGACTTTCGCGGTGGGCGGCGCGCAGGTGCGCTTTGCCGCCGTCGCCAATCATTTCGGTGCGGCATTTCGGCATATCGTCGTCTCCCTGGATGGCAACCTGGCATGCCGGGAGCGGCTGTCCCCGGATCTGGACGTCGCATTTCCCGAAGTCGTCGCCGGCAAGCACGCGATGCTGTCCAACGCATGGAAATACCGGCGGCTGTTGTACGAATGGAAGCCGGATGTGCTGGTCACCTGCAACTGGGGTGCGATCGAATTCGCCCTGGCCAATATCGTTCCGGTCACCCGGCATCTGCATGTCGTCGATGGTTTCGGTCCGGAGGAGCGCGCGGGTCAGATCCGCCGGCGGGTGCTGGTTCGGCGGCTCGCGCTGAGTCGCACGCCGGTTGTGCTACCGTCGCACAACCTGGTCCGCATCGCGCGCGATGTCTGGAAGCTGTCGCCCAGGTTGATCCGCAATGTGCCCAATGGCATCGACCTGGCCCGTTTCGCGACCGATGGGTCGCAGCGCGGAGCCGGCGAGCCGGTGATCGGCACCGTCGCCGCGCTGCGCGAAGAAAAGAATATTCCCCGGCTCCTTCGCGCCCTCGCCACGCTGTCCGCCGGGCGCCTGATCATCGTCGGGGATGGACCGCAGCGTCCGGCGTTGGAGGCGCTGGCGACATCGCTTGGCATCGCCGATCGGGTCCGGTTCGCCGGCCATCGCCAGGACACCGCCGGGTTCTACGCCCAGTTCGACATCTTCGCGTTGTCGTCGGACAC
>DATARX010000517.1:0-1634 GCA_036263955.1 Rhodopila sp. | reverse complement strand
CCCGCCCGACAAGGCGGACAAGGTGCTGCCGATCGTCGACCGATGGACAACCATTATGCGGCAGCTGAACCGGTAAATCCGGCCGGCTAGAAATCGATCTCAATGGGCGTTAGTGCCTTCTCATAGGACACGGTCGTCCGCTGGAAGACGGGGCACCGAAGCGACGGCGCTGCCCGCCTGGGTGAAACCGCAACTCACCCAACTGGTCGACCAGCCGCTGGACGGATCGGAATGGCTGCACGAGCTCAAATTCGACGGCTGCCGGATGCATGCCGGGCTGGACGGGGCTGGGGTGTGGCTGCTGACCCGCACCGGGCTCGACTGGACGCATAAATACCCGGCGATCGCCGCTGCGGTGGCATCGCTCCCGGCGCGGCAGGCCTATCTTGACGGCGAACTGTGCGGCGTTCGCCCGACGGCACCACCTCGTTCAGCCTGATCCAGAACGCATCGGACACCGGTAACAGCGGCGCACTCGTCTTTTTTCTGTTCGATCTCCTCCACCTCGATGGCGAAGCGATCGCCCCGATGCCGGTTACGGAGCGCAAGGAACGCCTGCACGAGCTGTTGTCGGGTGCGGGCTCGCCGCTGCATTTCAGCGATCACCAGATCGGGCGCGGGCGAGCCTTCTATGACCGCGCCTGCGCGCTGAAAGTCGAAGGGATCGTCTCGAAACGGGTCGATGCGCCCTACGCTCCGGGCAATCGCGGCCTGTGGCTTAAAGTGAAATGTCTGAACCGCGAGGAGTTCGTGGTGGTCGGCTGGACCGATCCCGAAGGGACGCGTCCCTTTCTCGGGGCCCTGCTGCTCGCCTATTACGATCCGGACGGACGGCTCATCTACGCCGGCCGCGCCGGCACCGGCATCGGCCATGCCGAGCTTGAGCGCCTATGGCGCCGCCTGCAGCCGTTGGCGACGCCCAGGATGCCACTTGACAAGCCGCCGCCCCGCGACAGCCGCTTCGGATCGCCGCTCGTCTTAAGCCGAGTCCACTGGGTGCGGCCAGAACTGGTCGCGGAAGTGAAATACCTCACCTGGACCGAGGACAACCTGCTGCGCCAGGTCGTCTATGAAGGCCTGCGCGAGGACAAGCCGCCGAGGGACGTCCGCCGTCCGATACCGCACCCTCAGCAGGCATGATGAATTCTCGCGCTGCATCCCGGCGCGGCGCAGCGCCGCGCACTCATCCGCGGCTTGCATCGGGAAGCGCCGCACGTTCCAAATCCGGCCTGCTGCGGCGGGTCAGCCGTATCGCGCTCTACGGCGCCATCGGCTTTATCATCGGCTCGATCGTACTGGTCGCGCTTTATCGCGTCCTGCCGCCGCCGGGGACGCCATTGATGCTGATCCGTCTTGTCGAAGGTTACGGCATCGACAAAAGCTGGCGTCCGCTTGATGAGATTTCCCCGCAGCTGATCCGCGCCGCGATGGCGGGCGAGGACACCAGGTTCTGCCGGCACCGCGGCTTCGACTGGGGTGCGGTCGCCACAGCCTGGGATCGCTATCAAAGCGGTCATGGCCGTTTGCTTGGCGCCAGCACCATCTCGATGCAGACCGCGAAGAATGTCTTCCTGTGGCCCGGCCGGGACTGGCTGCGCAAGGGCTTCGAAGCCTGGTTCACGGCGCTGATCGAG
>DATARX010000500.1:0-17276 GCA_036263955.1 Rhodopila sp. | reverse complement strand
ATCTGCGCGCGCGTGGCACCGAGGGTTTTCAGGATCACTGCCTCCCGCGTGCGGCGCCGTTGGCCCGCGGCAATGGCGCCCACCAGGACGAACGCGCCGGCGAGCAGGGTCAGCGCGCCGGTGGCGGTCAGCGCGGCGGCGCCCTGGTCAAGAATTCCGGCGATCGCGGATAACACGTCCTCGACGCGGATGCCGGTGACGTTGGGCAGCGCATCCGTGACCGCACGCAGCAAGGCGCCCTGCCCCGCATCGGCGATCCGGACCGTGGCGATGTGTGTGTGGGGGGCGTGCGACAGCAGGCCAGGGCTGGCGACCATAAAGAAGTTGATCGCCAGCGATTGCCAGGCGATGTCGCGGAAATTGGCGATTTTCAGGTCGATGTCGCGGCCCAGGACGTTCACCCGGATCACGTCGCCGATGGCGACATGCCAGCCCTTGGCCAGATTGGCATCGAACGACACCAGCGGCGGTCCGCTGTAGTCGGACGGCCACCATTTGCCCTCAACAAGGTGTGTGCCTTCCGGCGGCGTCGCGGCATAGGTCAGGCCCCGGTCGCCACGCAGGGCCCAGGCGGTGTCGGGCGTCGTGACCACCTGGTCGACCGGCACGCCCTTGACCGCGACGATACGGGCACGAAGCGAGGGCACCTGATGCATGTTCTCGACGCCCGGCTGGCCGCGGACGACGGCTTCGAAACGCGGGAGTTCGTCGTTCTGGATGTCGATGAAGAAGAAACTGGGGGCGTCGGTGGGAATCTGCTCCTGGATCTGATGCTGCATATTGCCCTGGATCAGCGCGACGGCGGCGAGCGTGGACAGGCCCAGGCCGGCCGACAGCAGCAAAAGCGGCGCCGGCGTGCCGGGACGATGGAGGTTGCCGACGCCCAGTCGAATGGATGGCAACCGCGACCGGGGGGCGATCCGGGCGAGCCGCATCACCGCCGATCCACCGGCCCGGAACAATGCCAGCGTCAGGCCGGAGGCGACGCAGAAATACAACGCGAACATCCGGTCGGTCGCGGTCGCCACGGTCAAAACAACCAGTGCGACGGCGAGCAGGGCGTTGACCGCGATCAAGGCGAAAGACGGCCGCGTCGCCTCCGGCATCAGCCCATCCCGGAACAACGCACCGCCCGGAATGCGCGCCGCTCGGCCCAGCGGCCAGAGCGCGAAGCAGAGCGCGATGAGCAATCCGTAAAGCGCCGCGAGTCCGAGCGGACCGGGATAGATGCCGAGGACGGGGGGGACGGGTAAAATCGGTGCGAGGAAACGGACGCCGATCAGCGGCAGCGCGGCGCCGGCGATCAGACCGAGGACGATCCCGCTCGCGGCCAAGGTCAGCACCTGCACCAGGCAGACGGCGAACACGAGGCCGGCGGACGCGCCCAGGCAGCGCAGCGTGGCGATCGTTCGGGCGCGGGCATCGAGCCAGGCCCGCACGCCGTTGGCCACGCCAATGCCGCCGACGAGCAGGGACGTCAGACCGACGAGGGTCAGAAACAACGCCGTCTGGTCGATGAACCGGTTCACGCCGGGCGCGGCTTGACTGGGATCGCGGACGCGCCAGCCCTGGCCGGGAAACACGGTTCGGATGTCGCGTGCGATGGCGGCGGGGTTGGGTGCGACCACGCGGATCTGGTAGCGAACCATCGCACCGGGTGAGACCAGGCCCGTGGCGGGCAGCGCCTCGGCGGAAATCAGCGCGCGCGGGCCGAGCAGAGCGGCGGTGCCGACCCGATCGGGTTCCTGGGTCAAGGTGCCGGCGACCCGGAACGTCTCGGTGCCGAGGCGGACGCGATCGCCCGGATGCAGATTGAGGCGATCGAGAACGATCTGTTCGGCAAGCAGGCCGTATGTTCCGTCGCGCTTGCCCAGCGCGGCCGCAATGGGTTGGGCCGGTTGGGCGGTGGCCTGGCCGACGAGCGGCCAGTGGTCGTCGACGGCTTTCAACTCGACCAACTGGCGCTCGCCGGATTGGGCGACAAGCAGTGAGCGCATCTGGGCGATATCGGATGTCGCGGCGCCGCCGGAATGAAGCCAGTCGCGAAGCCGATCGGGAAGCTGTTGGGAGCCGCCATCGATTTCCAGATCACCGCCAAGGAGGGTGCGGCCATCGGCGGACAGGCCGGCATCGACCGCGGCACGCAGAGTGCCGACCGCGGCGATGACGCCGACACCGAGCGCGAGGCATAAAAGGACGATCCATAGGCCGCGGACACCACCGCGGAGTTCGCGGCGGGCGAGGGTGAAGGCGAGGATCATGGCTCTCCTACCGGGAGGGACGAGGCGAGGCACGCCGATGTTCGGCTGGGTAAAGGAAGTCGCGACTGATCGCCAGATGGATGCGCGCCATAAAGGATGCGCCGGATCCGACCTGTCAGGCGGACCGGGACACAAGCTGAGACCACACGCCGTTGGGAACCTTTGCCGCTAGCCGATTGTCGCCGGCGGTTCGCAGACGACGGTTTTCATGGCGGCCGGGACGGATACTTCCAGCAGTTCCAGTTCGTCGGCGGTCCCGGTTTCGTTGTGGCGCATCCCACCTGGGATCATCAGGGAGTCACCCGGCAGCAGGCGGATCTTGCGGCCATCCTCGAACTCGAGATCGACCCAGCCCTTGAGCATGTAAACAAGCTGGTGATCGCAGACGTGATAATGCCATCCCGTGGGCTCACCGAGGCCTTGCGTGGCCGATGTCACCTGCGCGCGCATCTTCCCGTCGGTGGCGTCGGTGACACCCAGATCGCGGTATTTGAAGAAGGATCGACGACCCGCCACGTAAGTGGCGTTATCCACGGTTGCATGCGCCAGTTTTCCGGCCTGGGTCGTCCCGGTGACGTCGTCCATGAGTGTTCTCCCATTTTGGGCGCGCACGCCGGATTGTTCGTGACGGTGCGCGCGCCGATACAGCTAAGGCCCATCCTTGGCCGGCGGCAATTCACGACACGCGTGACAGCGTTTGCCCGCCCTTTGGCCGCCCTTTGGCTGCCCCTTTGGCCGCCGCTTGGGCCGCCCCTTTGGCCGCCCCTTGGGCCGCCCCTTTGGCCGCCCCTTGGGGCGCCCCCGTTCGCTACCTCGGCCGCTTGTTCGATCCGCCTCTTGTTCAAATCCGGGCCACGCGGCATCAACGCGACCATGAGCGAACAGACACCAACGATCCGTATTCGCGGCCTGTATAAGCGCTTTGGTACCAAGCAGGTGCTGGATGGCGTGGACCTTGATGTGCCGCGCGGCACCTCGATGGTGGTCATCGGTGGATCGGGATCGGGCAAGTCCGTGCTGTTGAAATGCATCCTGGGGTTGATCGAGCCGGATGGCGGCAGCATCGAGATCGATGGCAAGGATGTGTTGCGGTTGCCGGGCAACGAACGTGAATTGGCGCGCGCTCGCATTGGTATGCTGTTTCAGAACGGCGCGCTGTTTGACAGCTTGCCGGTTTGGGAAAATGTCGCTTTCGGGCTGATTGCCCGGCACAAGGCCCGACGGGCCGATGCGCGGACCCTGGCGGACGATTTCCTGCAGCAGGTTGGCCTGGCCCCAAGCGTGGGGGACCTGTCGCCGGCGGAACTCTCGGGCGGCATGCAGAAGCGGGTTGCGCTGGCCCGGGCGATCGCCTCGCAGCCGGACATCATGTTTTTCGATGAGCCGACGACCGGGCTCGATCCGATCATGGGCGCGGTGATCGACGGGCTGATCGTCGATTGCGTGAAGCGACTGGGGAGTACGGCGGTGGCGATCACCCATGACATGCCAAGCGCGCGGCGGATCGGCGACCAGGCGGCAATGCTGCTGAACGGGCGGATCATCTGGTCCGGTCCGGCTGACAAGCTGATGGACAGCGGCAATCCGGAGGTCGACCAGTTCACCCACGGGCGGCGCGAAGGTCCGATCCAGATGGAGTTGCGCCGCTGAAGCCGGCGATTGTCCTGGCGGTGCTCGGTCTCCTGGCGCCGGCGGCGGCCCACGCCGCGGCGCCCGAGGAGCTTGTGGGGTTGTTCATCCAGGGCTGCCTGCCGTTCGCGGGGAAGGCGCAGGCCTTGCGCGACTGGGCTCAGCACATGGGATTGGCGGCGGTCCCCGAACAGGCACGGGCGATATTCCTGCATGGGGCACCCGGTCAGGCGTTCGATGCGTCGGCGGCGGGCGTGAAGCTGGTTTTGGTCTCGTCGGACGATGGGATCTGTTCGGCGGTGACGGATCGGGCGACGGAAGCGCAGGTGACCGAAGCGCTGGAGGCTGGATTCCGGCAAGCGGGTCTGAAGTTCCGCCTGGTGGTCGAGCGGGACGACCCACAGGTCAGTGCGATCCACGATCGGGAATATCTGGCGGCGAAGGACAAGGTGGGCTGGCGGGTCCTGGCTGCGACGGTGAAAAGCGATCAGGGCGGCGAGGCGATGTTGACCGCGGCGCCGGAGTAATGCCGCTCGGCGCTTGAACTGACCGGTATGCGCGCCGGGTTGGCCGGCGGCGGCGCGCGAAAAGGGAGTCTCGTTATCGGTCGGCGCGAGCGCTGGCTGGTATAATCGTGGCTGGTATAATCGTGGCTGGTATAATCGTGGCTGGTATACTCGTCAGTTTGGCAGCGCGATCCGCCCACCCGGCATTGGGACCGGCACGCCCGTCGTGGAGGGGAGGCTGAGCGGCCGGCCCGCGGCAACCCGGGTCGCGAGGAAGCCGAAGCATTGGGCCTCCAACGCGTCGCCGTTCCAGCCGGCCGCTTCCACGGGATCGACCGGGACGCGAAGCGTCCGGCGTAGATCTTCCATCAGGACCGGGTTCAGCCGTCCGCCGCCGGTGACGAGCCAACGGATCGGGGGTTCAGGGAATGCCGAAGCCGCGATGGATGCGACGGTGAAGGCCGCTAACGTCGCCGCGCCGTCGGCGGCGGACAGGTTGGCCAGCCCGCTGCCGGCCAGGGTGTTGGTGAAGTCGAGACGGTCGAGCGACTTTGGCCCCGGCAGGCCGAAATAGGGATCGGCCATGAGGCGGCCGAGCACGCCCGGGTCAACGTGGCCAGTGCGGGCCAGGGCGCCGTTGGCGTCGAAGGCCTGGCCGGTGTGGCGGAGGACCCAATCGTCGAGCGGGCCGTTGCCCGGGCCGGTATCGAAGGCCAGCGGCACGCCGTCGGGTCCGATCCAGGTGACGTTGGCGACGCCGCCGATGTTGAGAACAGCAAGCGGCTTCGGCAGCTTCGTGGCCAGCGCGACATGATAGAGCGGGGCGAACGGAGCCCCCTGCCCGCCCGCGGCGACGTCCGCGGACCGGAAATCATAGGCCACCGGAACACCCAGCCGGCGCGCCAGTGCGGCGCCGTCACCGATTTGCCAGGTGCGCCGGTTATGCGGCTGATGAAGGATCGTCTGCCCGTGGAAGCCGACCAGGTCGGCGGAGCGTCCCAGGGCCTCGACGGCCTGGACGTGGCAATCGGTCAGCCGCTGGACGGCGTCGGTCAGCCTCTCGTCGTCCGGTGTGAGGGCGGGCGCGAGATCGAGGATCATGCGCAGCTGGCCGCGCAGCGTTTCATTGTAGGGTATGGTGACGGTCGGGCCGAAGGCGGCGACGGTCTCGCCGTCGGTGTCCAGCCAGGCGGCGTCGACGCCGTCGAGGGAGGTTCCGCTCATGAGACCGATCGTTCTCGGCATTTGCCCCCGCCTCGCCGTGTGATAACCCGCGCTGGCAAATTACGGGTTCGCCGCCATGACTGCCAACTCCTTCCTTGAAGAAGCCACCGCGCGTGGGTTCGTTTTCCAATGCACCGACGCCGAGGCGCTGGGCGCTTCGATGCGGGATGGCCGGATATCGGCCTATATCGGCTTCGATTGCACGGCGGACAGCCTGCATGTCGGCAGCCTGGTGCAGATCATGATCCTGCGGCTGCTGCAGAAGCACGGGCACAAGCCGGTGGTGCTGCTGGGTGGCGGGACGACGCGAATCGGCGATCCGTCCGGGAAGGACGAATCGCGGCAATTGCTGACCGACGAAACCATCGCCGCCAACATGGCCGGGATCCGGCGGTGCTTTACGCCGTTCCTGCGCTTCGGTGACGGGCCGTCCGATGCCATGCTGGCCAACAACGCGGACTGGCTGGATACGCTGGGCTATATTCCGTTGCTTCGCGAAGTCGGTGTCCATTTCACCATCAATCGCATGCTGTCATTTGATTCTGTCAAGTTACGGTTGGAGCGGGAGCAGCCGCTGACCTTCCTCGAATTCAACTACATGATCCTGCAGAGCTACGATTTTCGCGAACTCAATCGCCGGCACGGGGTCACGTTGCAGATCGGCGGATCTGACCAATGGGGCAATATCGTTGCTGGCATGGAGCTGACGCGGCGAACCGATGCGAAAGCGGTTTATGGACTGACGACTCCCCTGATCACGACCGCATCCGGCGGCAAAATGGGGAAGACGGCGCAGGGGGCGATCTGGCTGACCGCCGACCGGCTGTCCGCGTATGACTACTGGCAATTCTGGCGCAATTCGGAGGATGGCGATGTCGGCCGTTTCCTGCGTCTGTTCACCGACCTGCCGCTGACCGAGATCGCGCGCCTGGAGGCGCTCGGCGGGGCGGAGATCAACGAGGCGAAGAAGATCCTGGCGACCGCGGCAACGGCCCTCGCGCACGGGACGGAACAGGCGGCGCTGGCGGCGGAGACGGCGCGCCGGGCGTTCGAGGACGGCGAGGCCGCGGCGAGCCTGCCGAGCGTGACGGTGCCGTCGGCGGAGCTTGCGGCAGGAATACCGGCATTCCGGCTGTTTGCGCTGGCGGGCCTGGCGGGCAGCAACGCGGACGCTCGGCGATTGATCCGCGGCGGCGGCGCGAAGGTCAATGACGAGGTGGTCAGCGAGGAAGGCCGCTTGATCGGGGCGGAACAGTTACGCGATGGCGCGATCAAGCTGTCGGCGGGCCGCAAGCAGCATCGGCTGGTGAAGGTCGAGGGACACTGACTTCGGGCGTTTATGAGAGGGATGTCCACGAGCCAACCAGGCTGAGCGGAAACTCCGCATGGCCGCGGACGTGGAGAAGGATTCTCCATGATTGCGGACGGTCGCCTCGCCTCCAATGATAGGGGGCGCCCTTGTGCCGACCATCCACGACTTTAAGCGATTGATATAACGTAAGACGTGGGTGGCCGGGCCAAGCCCGACCATGACACAAAGGGTCCGTGGCCCGTCCTGTGGAAAATCTGTCTACGCTCCTCACCGGCCAATGCGTTTTCAAACACAGTCTGCAACGCGAGCGGATCGTCGCTCTAAGCGAAAGCCTGATCCGTCGCCGAGGCTTGGGCAACGGGGTCCGCTGCGACATCCAGCGGCCGGGCGGGACGGTTCTGCCTGAGGGTGGAAGCGCCGTCGGCGACGATCCGCCACACCGCCAGGGACAGCGCCTTGCGGTCGGCAAAGCGGGCCGGGTCCAGTGGCGTGTGCACCAGGACCGTCGCGCGCAGGCCAATATGTTGCGTCAGGCGCCAGAAATGCGAGGCGATATCCATGTCGCCGTACCAGGCGAAGACCGGGCGGCTGGCGCGACCGGCCGGCAGTCCGCCCAGCCGGTCGTACACCACGGATACCGGCTGAATCAGTGGCAGTTGCGTCGGATCTTCGCCGCCACGAGGCTCCGCGATCGCGAAAAACGATGTGCGGAACGGCAACACGCGTGAGCCGTCCGAACTGGTGCCCTCGGGGAACAGGATGAGATTATCGTCGGCCTTGAGCTTGGCGCGCATGGCATCGCGCTCCTTCCCGGTGGACGCCCGGCTGCGCGACACAAATACTGTCCGCCCGAGGCGTGCGATGGTGCCGATGATTGGCCAACCCGCCACGTCGCTCTTGGCGACGAAGCAACCGTCAAGTACACCGCCAACGACAGGAACATCGATCCAGGAGGAATGGTTCGACACGTAAATCACCCGGCGGCCGCCCGAACGCTTCACCGGCGTCCCGATGACTCGGACCTTGATACCGATGAGACGAGCGAAAACCGCCCAGTACACGCGGGCAAAGCCAACCTTCGCATGGCCCGGCAAAACCAGGCACACGGCCTGGATCAACATGGCGGGGAGCGTCCATGCCAACACAGCCAAGCCGCGCCGGATCACGCGAACGCGCCGCGCCACCAGCCAGCCTTCACGGCCCTGTGGCAGCCGCAGCAAAAAACCGGGGTCGCGGTCTGGATCCGCCAGCAAACCGGACCGCTGCCTTGCGCGTTCGACCTGGCCTGGATTGGAGTCTCGTCCCATGACGCTTGGGATAATCCCGAATTTGCGACAGGACAATGGCGTAACCGTGACCGTTGAGCGAAACCCGTCGGAACTGTTTTAAGGTAAGCTTCCCGCATGCGCCGCCTCCGGATTCCTGTCTCGGCCGCCGTCCGGTGGCTCGCCCTCTGCTTTGTCGCAACTGCCAGCACCACACCGATCGGGCCTTCGCTTGCCGCCGATCCGCAGCCCTATACGGTGACCCTGAAGCCCACCGGGGACAGCGCGCTCGACGCCGCCTTGCGCGGCAGTTCGACGCTGATTTCGCTGCAGACATCGGCGCCGGTCGCGGGCTTCGCGCTGACCGAACGGGCGCGGCAGGACGCCGATCGGTTCGAAACGGCGCTGCACAGTTTCGGTTACTACAAGGCGACGGTTGCCACGACGATCGGTGGGCATCCGCTGAGCGATCCGACCTTGCCAGGCACCATCGATGCGGCGCCGGCCAATCCGCCGCTGGAGGTCGTCGCGTCATTCAACCTTGGGCCGCAGTTCAAGTTGGGATCGGTGACGATCGCTACTCCCGTGCCGCCCGACATCCCGGGGCACCTGGGCCTGAAGCCGGGCCAACCGGCCATGGCGGGGCAAATCCTGGAGGCGCAGGGACGGCTGCTGGATGCGCTGCGGGCCGACAGTTATGCGTTGGCCAAGGTGCCGACGCCGATCGCGACCTTGCATCCGGACCAGAACCTGCTGGATGTGACATTCCAACCGGAGACCGGACCCAAGGCCACGATCGGCCCGATCAGCCTCAGCGGCCTGAAGAATATGAACGAGTCGTTCGTCCGCAACCGCTTGCTGCTTCACCAGGGTGAGGCGTACAGCCCCCAGGCGGTGGAAGCGGCGCGTTCCGACCTGTCGTCGATCGGGGTATTTTCCGTGGTGCGGGCGGTGCCGGCGTCGGCGCTGGACCCGCAGGGCCAGTTGCCGATCAAGTTCGACCTGACCGAACGGCCGTTGCATGCGGTGGACGTCGGCGTGGGCTATTCGACCGATCTCGGGGCCAACTTCACCACCGGCTGGCACGACCGGAACCTGTTCGGCAACGCGGAGCAATTGAACCTGACCGCGGCATACCAGGCCGGCGGGGATGCGATTCTGCAGCCCGGGTATCAGGCTGGGGCACAATTCCTCAAACCCGACTTCATGTCACGCGACCAGACGCTGGAGCTGGATTTGAATGCCGTGAAGCAGGACCTCTACGCCTATGACCAGACCGCGCTGATGGAGAAAATCGCGCTCAACCGCAAATTGTCGCCGCATTGGACTGCCAGCCTTGGCCTGTCAGGGGAACAGGAGTCGATCCTGCAGGAGAACGTGACGCGGCATTATAACCTGGTGGGCATCCCGGCCAGCCTGAGATTTGACAACACGACCAATCCGCTCGATCCGACCCGGGGCATTCGAGCGGCTCTGTTGCTCACGCCCACCGAATCGCTGGGCACGCCCAGCGCGACATTCCTGATCGCGCAACTTTCCGCATCGACCTATCTCGATCTATTCAACGACGGGCGCAGTATCGTGGCGCTGCGCGGCCTGGTTGGGCAGGTTTCGGGAACCGGGGTGTTTGGATTGCCGCCGGACCAGCGGTTTTATGCCGGCGGCAGCGCGACGGTGCGTGGATATCGATACCAGACCCTGGGTCCGCAGTTCCCGGACGAGAAGCCAACCGGCGGCACGGCGATCTCGACCGGAACCGTGGAGTTGCGCCAGCGTATTCTTGGTAACTATGGCGTCGTGGGGTTCATGGACGTCGGGCAGGTCACGACCAACGGGGCGCCGTTCACCGGTCAATGGCATGCCGGGGCCGGTGTTGGGGCGCGCTATTACACGGCGATTGGTCCGATCCGACTGGATATCGCGGTGCCGTTGAACAAGTTGCCGGGCGGCGATTCGTTTGAACTGTATATCGGGATCGGACAGGCGTTTTGACTGGCACAGACACTGGGACAGACACTGGAACAGACACTGGAACAGACTCTGGGACAGGCGTTTTGACCCGGCGCGTGTTGAAATGGACGGCGGGGATCGTCCTGGTGCTGCTGGCGATCCCGGTTCTGGCGGTCGTGCTGGTCATGGTCGCGGCCAATGTCGATCCTGGACGGCGGTTTATCGAGCAGGAGACCGCCAGCCTGACCGGCGGCATCGTCCGCATTCAAGGGCTGGCAGGGCGCTTTCCGGACGCATTGCGGGTTGGCCAGATCCAGGTATCGGACGCCGAGGGCCCGTACGTCATCATCACCGGCCTGGTCCTGGATTGGTCACCGCTGAAATTGGTCCAGAAAATAGCACAAATTGATCAGGTTCGGGCAGACCGGTTGGTTCTGAGTCGGCTGCCCAAATCAGACAGCGAGACGAACAAGAGCCCGGGTGGCGGAACGTTCAAGCTGCCGTTTCAGGTCGATGTTCGACATCTGCACGTCGATCAGGCCGTGATCGACCCACCGGTCGTCGGGGTGCCGGCCACGCTGGCGCTGGACGGTTCGGCCAACCTGCCGACGTTGACCGAGGGCACCGCGCAGATCGACGTCAACCGGCTCGACAGTCCGGGCCACTATGTCATCGACGGACAGGTCACGTCGAACAACATCCAGGTTGCGGTGAAAGCCAATGAGCCGGCCAAGGGGCTGATCTCCGCGATCGCGCATCTGCCCGAACTGGGGGCGATCGCCATCCAGGCCTCGGCCAGTGGGCCCCGGGACAACCTGGGCACGCAAATCGGCATTACGGCGGGGCAGTTGACGGCCGCGGCATCCGGCACCGTAGACCTGGAGCATGAGGCCGCGGACCTGGCGGTCAGGGCGCAGGCACCGGCCATGGCACCGGCCGCGGGCGTTTCATGGCAATCCGTCATGGTGGAGGCCAAGGTGCACGGGCCGTTCTCCAAGCCCGACGCCAACGGCACGATTCAAATCACCCAGTTGAACGCCGGTGGCGCAACCATCGGAAACCTGAGCGCCGACGTCACCGGAGATCAAGGTCAGGTTGACCTGCACGCCAAGGTTGGGGGCTTGCTGATTCCGGGTCCGAAGCCGGACCTGCTGGTTCATGACCCGATCGCACTGGACGCCTCGGCGCGCCTGGATGCGCCAACCCGGCCGGTGACCTTCGCGCTGCATCACCCCTTGATCGCCATTGAAGGAACCGCACAAACGCAGGGAGACCAGCAGGTTCAGGCACACCTGACCCTGCCCGACCTGTCGCCGCTGGCGGCGGCGGGGGGGATCGCACTCAGCGGACATACCGATCTCGACGTGACGGCGGCGATGCGGAACGACACGACCACCGCGACCGTCAAGGGGCGCCTGGCGGTGACCGGCGGCATGGCCCCGGTGCCGGCCCTGATCGGGGATGACGGCCGGATCGACGTCGCGGCCTCCCTACACGTGCAGGACGTCACGTTGTCGCACCTGACGATAAACGGCAAGGCGCTCGACGTCTCGGCCCAGGGCGGCATGGCGGACCGGGCCGTCGACCTGAACTGGTCGGTGGCCCTGGCGAACCTGACGGCCCTGCAGCCCAGCCTTTCCGGCACACTGGATGCCAAGGGCCACGCCGGCGGCAAGCTGGATGATCTGGCGGTCCAGGCGGATCTCGGTGCCGATCTGGCGGCCAAGGGCTACGCATCGGGCCATCTCGCCGTGAAGGTCGACGCGACCGGCCTGCCCGCCGCGCCGCATGCCACCGTCAACGCGGACGGGACATTGTTGGGGGCGCCGCTGACGCTGGCGCTCACCGGCGATGAAACCAACGGCGCGGTCAAAGTGACCATCGACCAGGCTTCGTGGAAATCGCTGAAAGCGGCTGGCGCGGTGAGCCTGACCCCACCGGCCGTCATTCCGGCCGGCAGGTTGAATGTTGAACTGGGCCGGCTTGCCGATCTGGAACCATTGCTGGGACGTCCGATCACCGGCCAGGCGACGGCCACGCTCGAAGCAGACGACACGGCGGCAAAGCTGGCGCTGACGGTCCGCGATGCGGCGCTACCGGGAACCGCCGCGATCGGCAAAATGGTTCTGAATGCGACTATCAACGACCCCAACGGCCATCAAAGCGTGGACGGCACGCTCACCGCCGACGGTGTGTCCGCGGCCAGCGCAAAATCGATTTCGGCGCGCCTGACCGCCAAGGGACCGATCGATGCGTTGGGGTTCACGATCACCGCGGATGCGCCGTCGATCGCGGACGCGCCCGCGAAACTGGCGACAGCGGGCACTTTGAATGTGACGGACAAGGCCCTGGCGCTGAACCGGATGGAGGCAAGCTGGAAACAACAGGTGCTGAGGCTGCTGGCGCCGGCCAAGTTCAATTTCGCCGACGGCGTTGCCATGGACCGGCTGCGCGTCGGGTTCCGCCAGGCCGAGTTGAACGTGTCGGGCAAGGCAGGCAGCACGCTCGACCTGACGGCGACGCTGCGCAATCTGCCGGCTGATGTCGGTGCCATCGTCAACCCGGCTTTCGCCGCGGACGGCGTGATCGGCGCAGACGTTCGGGTGACCGGTACCAGTGCCCGGCCGGAGGGCACGATCAAGCTGACCGCGACCGGACTGCGGCAGCGCCAGGGGCCAGGCCAGGCGCTGCCGGCCGCCAACCTGACCGCCAACGCCACCTTGCTGGGAACCTCGGCGCGCATCGATACCAAACTGATCGCCGGCCCGTCGCATGTCGCCGTCACCGGTTCGGTGCCGCTGGCAGAGAGCGGCGCGCTGGATCTCAAAACCGACGGGCACCTCGACCTTGCGATGCTCGACCCGCTGTTGACGGCGCAGGGACGGAGGGCGCGCGGCGACGTGACGCTGAACGCCGCGGTGACCGGGACCATCGCGGCGCCGCGGGTCCAGGGTAGCGCGCAACTCAGCAAGGGCGATGTCGCGGACTATACGCTGGGCGCCCATGTCAGCGACCTGGCGGCGACAATCCAGGCGACCGGAGACACCATCCGCCTCGTCAGTTTCACCGGCAAGGCGGCCCCCGGAACGATCGGCGGCTCCGGCACGATCGGTCTTGCCGACCAGATGCCGATCGACCTGCATTTCACGGCCGATAACGCACGCCCGCTGTCGAGCGATCTGATGACTGCGTCGATCGACGCAAACCTGACCGTCCAGGGCAATGTCAAAGGTGACATGCAGGCCGGCGGCACGGTGCATGTCCGGCGCGCGGACATCCGGATTCCGGACAAGTTGCCGCCCAGCATCGCCGTGCTGCCGGTGCGCGACGCCAATGCGCCGCCTCCTCCACCCGCGCCGGCTGAGCCTCCGTCGAAGATCGCGCTGAATTTGACGCTGAACGCGCCGCAGCAGGTATTCGTCCGCGGCCGCGGGCTGGTGGCGGAACTGGGCGGGACGATCCATATCCGCGGCACCACGTCGAACCCGATCCCTGATGGCGGGCTGCAGCTGCGCCAAGGGACGTTCAGCATCGTCGGCAGCACGCTGACCTTCACCGAGGGAACGATCGATTTTGCCGGCGCCGGGATCGCCAACCCGTCCATCCATTTCGTTGCGACTTCGACGACGGCGACGATGGTGGCGACGCTGACGATCAGCGGCACCGCCAAGGACCCGAAAATCGCCTTGTCGAGTGTGCCGGACATGCCGCAGGACGAGATCCTGGCTCAGCTTTTGTTCAACACCAGCACCGCGAAGCTCAGCCCGTTCCAGCTTGCCGAGATCGCGGCGGCGCTGGCTTCGATGTCCGGGGCGACGGGGACCTTCGATCCGTTGGAGCGCCTGCGGAATACGTTTGGGCTGGACCGGCTGTCGGTGGGCAGCAGCAGCACCGGCAATCCAACGCTGGAAGCCGGCAGTTACCTCGCGCGCGGGGTCTACCTCGGCGCCAAGCAGAGCGCGTCCGGCGGCGGGACACAGGCGACGGTGCAGGTGGATCTCGCCAAGGGCCTGAAGCTGGAGACGACCGCGGGGTCGGGCACCACGTCGGCCACCGGCGCAACGAGCAATGCGGATGCGGCCAGCGTCGGCCTGACCTATCAGTTCGAGTATTAGCGCTGGTCGGGTATTAGCGCTGGTCGGGTATTAGCGCTGGCGGGGGAATCGCGTTGATCTTACCTTCGCCCGGCCACGGATAGAAAGGCGTCGACACCAAGGGCCCGCGCCGGTGCAAGAATGCGCCCGACCGAGCCAAAACCAGGATCGTTACGACCGCGTGCGTATCCGATTGATTACTTCGGCAACCCCCGGGACCGCCCGCGCGGCGGCTTCCGCTTCCTCCCGTTCAGCCCCGCATCGGACGGATCCGGACAGGATGACTTTATGATCGCGTGTCGTGACGGCGATGCGATGCGCGCTCAGCCGAGCGCCGCGCGTGAACATTTCATCGATTTTCTGGCTGACCCGGCGGGACATCGTCTCGCCTTCAATAAGAATATTGTTACTTACACCGCGAATTCCGTTCAGCCCCCGGACCGCCTCTTCGACCACACGCTTGTGAACGGGCGCGGTGACCTCACCCTCCAGGATCAACCATCCGTTTCTGACAACCGCCCTGACTTTGCCGGCAACGGCCGACGCCTTCCGCTCGATTGCGGCCCGCGCCGATTGCGCGAGTTCCACGTCGGTGACGAGGCCCATATCATCCTCGTGCTTCGTCAGCATGGCTGGATAGTCCGGGCCGACTTTTTCGCTACATCCCGTATCGATCGCGGGATGCGAACCCAGCACCTGCTTCGCATCCTGACGAAGCCGCAGATTCGGATTCACGTGCCATCCCCCTTGTCATGCCTGGAGTCAGGCCTGCGCAGAATACAACGATATGTCGTATTCCCCGTTACTTTCACCGACCCAGTGCGCAAGCATGCCATTGACTGTAAATGCCGCATTGACCTGGATCAACCGGCGGGAATTTTGGCGAATTCACAAGTGAGGGCGGTGGCGTAGGTTGGAAACAGGGATGCCGGCGTCGCATGATGGCGGTCGACGCACGGATCGTCCCAATGACTGCTGACCTGTCCAGACCGCACGCGGCGACCGACCTGCGGTCCGGCGCCCGGCGCCCGTCGCCCGACGATCCCGGGGGTTTTGCGCGGCGTCCGGGCGTTTCACAAATCGTCGAGCAACGCCTTTGCCGCTGTCAGGTCGGCCGTCGCAAAGCCCTCGGTAAATCGATCGTATACCGGTGCCAACAGTGCGCGCGCGGCGTCCGCCCGCGACTGGCTCCGCCAAAGCCTGGCCAGGCTCGTTGCCGCGCGCAGTTCCCACGACAGCGCGCTTTGTCGGCGCGCCCACTCCAGGGCCCGCTGGAAGTGCTCTTCAGCTACGGAGGCGGCGTTCGGCGCCGCATCCAGCAGGAGAATTTCACCTTTGACCCGCAGCAGGTCAGACGTACACCAGTGCCCTTGATCGCGCTCCGCTCGTGCCAGCGCGTCTTCAACGGTGATCAGCCCCTCGGCGATCTGGCCGGCATCCGCTGATTTCTCCGCCAAAACGGCAAGAAATCGCGTATAACGCAGGACGTAACCGGTTTCCCGCAGCTCCTCCAGGGCGCCGCGAAGAAGCGGCAATCCGGCAACGAGTTCTCCGCCCCTGAGCAGCAGCACCCCTTTCAGGCAACGGCCCCAAATCTGCCAAAGCGCCAGGCCGTGCCGTTCCGAATGCTCGATCAGCATGTTGACCCAGTGTTCGGCCGCTCCCAGGTCACCGACGAAGAACGCGATCGGACACGCTGCCTGGGCCAACGCATTGCACACCGAAAGCGCATGATCACTGGCCTGCGCGCCCTCCACGCTGGATTGCGCGGTGCGGACCGCCTGATCGGGAAATCCCTGAATCCATAATACATGTGAATAGATACAACGCGCCGCGGATAGCTGGTCGAATTGGAACCGATATAATCGTACCCGATCGAGGGACGGTGCCGAATGAGCGATCATACGCTCGATGTGTTGGCGCGCGTTGACCTGGTCTCCCAGATAATGCAGCGCGGTTCCCATCATCCGATCGCCAACGCGCAAATCTGCCGGGTCCATCCGGTTCGCGGCAATGCGGCAGAATCGTTGCGCCAGTGAAAGTTCGGTCCGATGCGCAGCCCCGATCGATCGATAAAACGACAGGCCCCAGAGCGCGGACAGCTGAAATTTCTCATCACCGAGGGCCTCGGCGAGTTCGAGGGCCCGCGTCCAGGCGGCGCCCGTCCCGGGCACTGGTCCCTTGGTATACATGAGTGACGCGCCCAACGCCGCCTGGAGCCGCATCTCGCGATGTTGCGCCTGGATTGATCCGGCGCCGAGGCTGGCAAGCGCCCGTTCGACGCGCCCACGACATTCCTCCATAAGCGACAATTGAAGCCACAAGGGCACCGACACGGCGGTGAGAGCGATTCCGATCGACAGATCGCCGCTGGGTGAAAACGCCCAGTCCAGCGCGGCGCGCACATTGTCAATTCGTGGGCCGTAGTCTGCCAGCCATTCGTCGGTCGGTCGCGTCTCCGCTTCCGCTTCGGCAGCGGCAAAAAGATCGAGATAGAATTCGGCATGGCGGCGCGTGGCCGAATCGAACCCGCCGGCCTGGACAAGCTTCTCGAGCGCATAAGCCCGGGTGGTCTCAAGCAGCCGATAGCGCATCCCGGCGCCGCTGGCGTCCACCGTCAGGAGCGATTTCGTGACCAGGCTTGCAACGCAATCGACGACCTCGGACGCTGCGATCTCATCATTCGCCGCGACCGCACTGGCGGCCGGCAACATAAAGCCGCCCGGAAAAATCGCCAGGCGACACAGAACCGTGCGCTCGGTGTCGGTTAGCAGTTCGTAGCTCCAGTCAAGTGTGGCTCGCAGTGTCTGATGACGCGGCATCGCGGTGCGACGGCCACTGCCAAGGAGTCGGAAACGGTCGTCGAGTCGGGCGGCAACACCTTCGATCCCGAGGGCCGCGGCGCGCGCGGCGGCAAGCTCGATCGCCAGCGGGATACCGTCGAGGCGGCGGCACATTCCGGCGATCGCGGCCCCTACCCGAGCGTCAGGTGAAAACGATGGTTCGGCCGCGCGCACCCGCTCCACGAACAGTCG
>DATARX010000239.1:0-11237 GCA_036263955.1 Rhodopila sp. | reverse complement strand
CGCAGGGTCTTCTTGATCGAGAACCGGTGGCGGTCACCGCCCACACGTGTGCGGGCATCTTCCCTGACAGCAATGGTATCGGCGGGCTGCCTGGCGCCGGGCAACGACCTCTGCCCTGGCGTTTCGCTGCCTTTCCCGGCTTGATGACAAAAAGGACCGGCGGCATGCTGGGTCCAACAAAGAAACGATGTGTAGGGAAACGCCATGAACCGCAGACAGCTTCTCGCCACCGCCGCCACTGCACCGGTTGCCTCCGTCTTTCGGCCACGACGCGCGACGGCGGCCGCAATTTCCGATGGTGTGGTGAAGATCGGCGTACTGGACGACATGTCGGGCGTCTTCGCCGACCAGCAGGGCCTCGGCGATTATGTCGCAGCCCGGATGGCGGCGGAGGATTTCGGCGGCCACGTGCTGGGCGCGCCGATCGTGGTCATTCAGGCGGACCTGCAGAACAAGGTTGATGTCGGCCTGTCGATCGCCCGGCATTGGATCGACGAGGAGCAAGTCGATGCGATCTTCGGCCTCGGCAACTCCGCCGTCGCGCTCGCGGTGCAGGATCTTTGCAAGCAGCGGCAGAAGGTCGATGTCGTGATTGCTGCGGGCACCACGGATCTGACCGGGACTGGCTGTTCCCCGTATGGCGTCCATTGGACCTACGACAACTACTCCGCCGCCAAGGGGCCGGCGGAGGCCTTGGTGAAGCAGCACCAGACGAAATGGTATTTCATCACGTCCGACTTCGCTTTCGGCAAATCGCTGGAGCAGAACGCTACCGCGATCCTGCAGGGGCTCGGCGCCACGGTGCTTGGCCGCAGCCTCGTGCCGTTGGGCGAGACGGACTACTCGGCTGCCTTGCTGGCGGCGGCGTCATCGGGCGCACAGGCGGTCGGGATCGCCGCCGGCGGGGCCGATTTCATCAATATCGCCAAGCAGATGGGCGAGTTTGGCCTGATCCGCCGCGGCGTCGTCCCGGCGGCGCTGAACTGCTCCCTGACCAACATCCATTCGCTCGGGTTGGCGGCGGCTCAGGGCATGATCTTCAGCCAGCCGTACTACTGGGACCACGACGAGCCGTCCCGCACCTTCGCCTCCCGCTTCGCCAAGCAACACAAGAACCGGCCACCAACGGCGTTCCAGGCCAGCACCTGGGGGGCCGTCACGCACTACCTCAAGGCGATCCAGGCGGCGGGGACGGACGCGGCGGGACCCGTTATGGAGAAGATGCGGGACGTCCCGATCAACGATTTCATGACCAGGAACGGCCGGTTGCGAGTCGATGGCTGCGTGATCCGGGATATGTTCCTGCTGCGCGCCAAGGCGCCGTCACAGTCGCGCAGCGAATGGGATCTGCTGGAGGTCGGGGAGACCATCCCGGGAAAAGACGCGTTCCGTCCGTTGGACGCGGGCGGGTGTCCACTGGTCAAGGCCTGATCCTGGGCCGCGAATCTTATCGCTCGCCGCGGTCCTGCCATCCTGCCCCGGGGACCGCGGCGAACAACGCCTGGGTATAGGGGTGCTTGGGAGAGGCGAAAATCTCCGCGGTGGGGGCGACTTCCACCACCTGCCCCCGTTGCATCACCGCGATGCGGTCGCACACCTGCAGTGCCACCCGCAGATCATGCGTCACGAACAGCATGCTGAGTTGCAACCGCGCCTTGATGTCCGCGAGCAATGCCAGCACCTGGGCCTGTACGGACACGTCCAGGGCCGAAACCGGTTCGTCCGCCACCAGGACCTCGGGCTTCAGCGCAAGGGCCCGGGCGATGCCGATCCGCTGACGTTGCCCGCCGCTGAATTCATGCGGGAACCGCTCCGCCGCCGCGGCGTCCAGACCTACCATGCCCAGCAATTCGCGTGCGTCCGACCGAGCCTGGCCGGGTTCGGTGCCGTGGATGATCGGCCCCTCGGCGATGATATCGACCACGCGCTGGCGCGGATCGAGGGACGCGTATGGATCCTGGAACACCATCTGGACCCGCTTGCGGTAGGGTCGCAGCTGCCAGCGGGTCAGCCGGGCGATGTCGCGGCCCGACAGCAGGATCTCGCCGTCATCCACCGCCATCAGCCGGGTGACCGCGCGGGCCAGCGTGCTTTTACCGGATCCGCTTTCGCCGACCAGACCCAGCGTCTCCCCGCGCCGCAACTCCATATCCACGCCATCCAGCGCCTTTGTCGTCCGTCCGCGAAACAGGCCTTTGGCGCCGTAGGTTTTCCTGACCTCCCGCGCCTGCACGATGAACGGCGTCTTGATCGGCGGCCGCACGGGTGGCGCGGCCAGTTTCGGCACGGCGGCGATCAGTGCCTTGGTATATGGATGGGTGGGCGTGCCCAGAACCGACGCAGTCGTGCCTTGTTCAACCAAGGTTCCCTTCTGCAACACGGCGACCTTGTCGGCAATGTCGGCCACCACACCGAAATCGTGGGTGATGAACAGGACGGCCGTGCCGTGCTCGCGTTGCAGTTCCCGGATCAGGTGCAGGATTTGCGCCTGAGTCGTCACATCCAGCGCCGTGGTCGGCTCATCGGCAATCAGCAGCCGCGGATTGAGCGCCAGGGCCATCGCGATCATCGCCCGCTGCCGCTGGCCGCCGCTCAACTGGTGCGGGAAGGACCGGACAATCCGGGATGGATCCGGCAAGTGCACACTGTCGAGCAACGCCACGATGCGGGTGCGCCTGGCTGTCTTGCCCAGATCGGTGTGGATGCGCAGGACCTCATCAAGCTGCCGCCCGATCGTGTGGAGCGGATTGAGCGCGGTCATCGGCTCCTGGAAGATCATCGCGATCCTCGCGCCGCGGATCGCGCGCATCCGGGCGGCGCTGGTGCGGACCAGATCCTGCCCTTCGAACAGAATGCGTCCACTGCCGATCCGCACATGCGGCGCCGGCAGCAGGCCGAGGATGGAGCGCGCCACCAGCGACTTGCCGGAACCACTTTCGCCGATCAGGCAGGTTACCTCGCCGGGTCGCAGCACGAGGTCCACGTCGGTCACCGCGTTCGCCCGGTCGCCGCCCGGCGGCAACGCGATGGTCAGCTTGTCGATTTCCAGAACAGCGTCGCTCATCGGTCGCGCAACCTTGGGTTCAACGCTTCGTTCAGACCGTCCCCGGTCAGGTTTATGCCCAGCACCGTCAGCAGGATGGCGATACCGGGGAAGGTGCAGATCCACCAGGCGGAGCGCAGCACCGCCCGGCCGGCGCTGATGATCAGGCCCCAGCTCATGACGTTCGGATCGCCCAGTCCCAGAAATGCCAACCCGGCCTCAATCAGGATCGAGGTGCCGATCAGCAGCGACCCGACGGCGATGATTTGCGACAGACAGTTGGGCAACAGATGGCGGAAGATGATCCGCGCGTCGCCGGCGCCGAGGCCGGAACAGGCGAGCACGAATTCGCGCCCGCCGAGGGCAACGAACTCGCCGCGCACCAGACGGGCGATTCCCGGCCAGGACACCGCGGCGATGGCGATGACCTCGTTGGTGACCGACGGCGACAGGATGGCGACGATCAGGATGGCGAGGATGAAGGCCGGAATGGTCTGGAAGAATTCGGTCAGCCGCATCAGCGCAACCTCGACCGCCCCGCGGTAGAATCCGGCCAGGCCGCCGACGATGACGCCAAATACGATCGCGCCCAACGTGGCGCCGATACCGATCAGCAGCGAGGTGCGGGCGCCGTAGGCGACCTCGGCGGCGACGTCGCGGCCCAGCGTGTCGGTGCCGAGAAGGAACGCACCGCCAGGCGGGCGGAGTGCCGGGCCGGCCAGCCGGAACGGATCACCGGGATAAAGGAGCGGCGACAGCACGACCAGCAGCACCAGGCAGAGCAGCAACCCCGCGCCCACAAGGGCCAGGCGGTTGCGGGCAAATCGCGAAAAACCGGCGCGCATGTCAGATCTCGATCCGCGGGTCGAGCGTTACGTAGACGAGGTCCACGACCAGGTTGATCAGCACCACGAGGCACGCCGAGACGAAGAAAATGCCCAGCAACAGATTCAGGTCCCGCGATTGCAACGCGTTGAACGCCAGAGTGCCGATCCCCGGCCAGCCGAACACGGTCTCGACCACGATGGAGCCACCGATCAGGTTCCCGGCCTGCACGCCGGCCATTGTCACGATCGGCAGCAGCGCATTGCGCAGCACGTGCCCCGTCATCACTCGCCGTTCGGTCTGGCCCTTGGCGCGGGCCGTGGTCACGTAGTCCATGCCGGTCTGTTCCAGCACGGAGGCCCGCATCACACGGGCATAGAGCGCCAGGTAGAACAGCGCCAAGGCCACTGCCGGCATCACCAGGTGGCGGGCCACGTCGACAACCTCGGCCCAGCCCTCGTTGTAGGCGCCTACCGTGTCGAACCCGCTGGTCGGCAGCCATTCCAGGCGGATGGCGAACACCACGATCATCATCAGCCCCAGCCAGAAGCCGGGCGTTGCGTAGGCCACCAGGCTGACCAGCGAGATCACGTTGTCACGCCAGGAATTGCGGCCAGTTGCCGCCACCAGGCCCAGCCCGGTACCGATCACCAGCGCGCTGGCGAAGGCGGTCAGCATCAGCAGCGCCGTGGGCCACAGCCGGTCCAGGATCAACGCCGCCACCGGACTGTCGTTGCGGAAGGAGTAGCCCAGATCGAGGTGTGCCATGTTGAGCAGGTAGACGAAGAACTGCGTGCTCATCGGCTGGTCCAGCCCGAATTTGTGGCGCAGCAGGGCCATGTATTCCGGCGTCGCCGCGCCGCTCTCCCCGGCCAGCACCGACGCTGCATCGCCGGGTGCCAGATGAATTAGGAAGAAATTGAGGACGACGATGCCGAGGATGACCGGTACCGCCAACAACAGGCGGTACCCCACATAACGCGCGAGCCTCACATATTACCCTTTATTTGTTCGCATGATTCACATGCTTTGAACATTCCGCGCAGCGTGATCATGCTCTAGCTCTCCATCCACGCCCGTTCGAACGCTTGCTGCGTTCCGAGCGGGCCGGTGGTGTGATCGTGCAGCTTGTTGTTGAAGATGCTGACGTACTGCACGTCGACCAGCCAGATCAGCGGGCAGTCCTCGGCCAGGATCTGCTGGACCTTCTTGTAGATGTCGCCGCGCTTCACCGGGTCCTGCTCCCGCATGCCCGCGGCCAGCAGGCTGTCCACCTCGGGGTTGGCGTAGAAGCTGTCGTTGACGAAGGTGACGCCCTTGCGGATCTGCGACGTCAGGTATTGTTTGTTCAGCCCGATCACCGGGTCGACGCCCTGACTCAGGAATGGCTCGTTTATGTCGTAGTCGTAGTCGGTATATACCCTGCGTAGCCAGGTCGCGGTGTCTTCGGACCGCAACGTCACCTCGATGCCGACCTGTCCCAACGCCTGCTTCAGGTATTCCCCCTGGCGCAGCCACTGCTCGCCGAACGAGTTGATCTCCAGGTGCAGTCCGAACCGGATCCCCCCCTCCCCGCGCGGCGCGCCGGCGCCATCCAGCAGCTTGTTGGCGATGTCGAGCCGGTCCGGCACGTCGAATTTTCGTACATCGTCAGTATATAAGCCCGCGGTCTTAAACAGCCGACTGAGCGGCCCCGTCGCCGGCAGGCCGTAACCGTACATCACGTTGTCCACGATGAACTGGCGGTCGATGGCGTAGGCGATGGCCTGGCGTACCTCCTTCTTGTCGAGGTGCGGATGCTTGCCATTCAACTCCAGCACGCTCAGGGCCGGGGTCATTTCATAGCCCTTGGTGGTCTCGCCCAGGATCGGGTTGGACTTCATGCGGGCGAGGTCGGCGTAGTTCACCGCGCTGTAGCCGGCGAAATGCGCTTCCCCGGTTTCCATCGCCGCCGACCGTGTCGCGGCGTCGGGGATGAACCGGGCGACGATGCGGTTGAGGTATGGCAGGCCCGGCTTCCAGTATTTGTCGTTGCGGTCGAGCCGGACATACTCACCCCGCTCCCACTGGCCGAACTTGAACGGACCGGTGCCGATCGGCTTGTTGGCGGTGGGATTGTTGAGCACATCGGTGCCCTCGAACACCGATTTGCACATGATCGGCAGGTCGCGGCCGGCAAGCGCTTTCATGATGTAGGGTGCCGGGTTCGCCAGATGCAGGATGGCGGTCAGCGGATCGGGGGTTTCAACCGCGGTCAGTTCCGCCAGCACCACAGGCGCGGTGGGATGGTATTTCTTCAGGATCTCCATGAACGAGTACTGCACGTCGGCGCTGGTGAACTTCTGGCCGTTGTGGAAGGTCACTCCGTCCTGCAGCCTGAAGGTGATGGTCTTGCCGTCGGGCGCGATCTCCCACGACTTCGCCAGGTTCGGTTGCGGGTTCAGATCCCAGTCATAGGTGACCAGGCCTTCGTAGACCTGCGTCGCGATCGGCGGAATGTTGCCCGCGGAAACGGAATAATGGGCGAGTGTGGAGGGCTCCGGATGGACGATCATCACCATTGTGCCGCCGCGCTTGGGCTCGGTTGCAGCGCGGGCTTCAGCGAAGGCGGTGAGACCGAGTGGGAGGGCGAGGGCGAGGCGGCGCGAAATATTGAATGGCAAACGAGGAAACTCCGTCGAATGACGTTTGCCTAGCAAGCCCCGTGCCGACGTGGGCGGCAGGGCCGTTACCTGCCGGAAGCTGGGGTTTCGCTGTACCGATTGGGACACGAACCAGTGATGCTTACTTCGGCAGGGTGCTGAAATTCACGCCAAACATTTGTTGGGCCGGCATTGGTGCGAAACGCGCCCGGCAACACCTATCCCAGCAGTGCCCGCAGCGCTTCGAGTTCGCGCAGCGCCTCTTCGAGCAAGGCCCGCAGCCGCTCATTCTCCCCGTCGGGCTTCGACCGCGGCGGCACACGAGCAATCTGGGTCAGCGCCTGCGGCGGCGATACGAGTTCCAAACCTGGGATGGGCGGCTCGTCCGACGACAGGCCGGCCTTCTCGGCTTCGGCGGCGGCGCGTTCGTCGGCCGTGGGGGGTGGAATATCGTCAGACAATTGGCCGCCGCCCTCTCGCAGCAGGCGCTGCACGCCCTTGATCGTATAACCCTGAGTGTAGAGTAGATCGGCGATCCGCCGCAGCAATATGATATCGTCCGGACGGTAATAACGTCGGCCGCCGCCACGCTTCAGCGGCTTCACTTGCGGGAATTTGGTCTCCCAAAACCGCAGTACGTGCTGCGGGATATGAAGATCGTCCGCTACCTCACTGATTGTACGAAAAGCGTTCGGCGCTTTCTTGGGCCGCGAACGAGACCCATGATCGATGAACCCACCGGTCGGGTCATCGCTCACGGGGAGGTCCATGGACCACCGCCTGGCTCAATCCCTATGCGGGCGGCCTCATTCATCATCTTCCGTACCGGGTGCCGTACCGTTCACATGTGCCTTCAGCACGTGACTTGGGCGGAAGACGAGGACCCGCCGCGGCAGGATAGGCACTTCCTCGCCTGTCTTCGGGTTGCGGCCGATACGGCGCCCTTTCTGCCTCACAGAGAAGGTTCCGAAGCCACTGATTTTAACAGATTCACCTTGCTCCAGATGGGTTGCAATGCGATCCAGAACGTTCTCCAGCAGGTCGGCGGACTCATTTCTGGAGAGCCCGACCTGCGTGTAAATCATCTCAGCAATATGGGCGCGGGTGATCGTAAGCATAGTCAGACGCTATGCAGATCGAATCGGCACGTCAAGGTTGCGTGCGAAAAAATCTTACCGGATCAGGGGTTTGCGGACGATCCTGCCACCCCGATCACAGCCGGACGAGGGCGGATCCCCAGGTCAGGCCACCGCCGAGCGCCTCCAGCAGCACCAGGTCTCCGGCCTTTATCCGCCCGTCGGCGCGGGCTTCGGCCAAGGCCAACGGTACCGAGGCCGCCGAAGTATTGGCATGCCGGTCGACTGTCACCACCACACGCTCCGGCGGCAGTTTCAACTTGCGCCCCATGGCATCGATGATGCGGAGGTTGGCCTGGTGCGGCACCAGCCAGTCGACGTCGGCATGGGTCAGGCCGTTTGCCGCGAGGGCTTCCTCGACGGCCTCCGCCAGGCGCGTGACGGCGTGACGAAAGACCTCGCGGCCATTCATCACCAGATGGCCCGGCTTGTTTGGCTGGCCGACGGCACCGTCCACGTACAGGATATCGCCCAAGGTGCCCTGCGCATGAATGTGGGTCGACAGGATGCCCCTGGCGTTATCGTAACGGGGGTCGTCGTCACGTCCGTCGCTGGCACGCAGGAAAACCGCGCCGGCACCATCACCGAACAGCACGCAGGTGCCACGGTCCTGCCAGTTCAGGATGCGCGAATAGACCTCACTGCCGATCACCAGGATGCCCCTGGCCTGGCCCGTGCGGATCATACCGTCGGCCACCGACAAGCCATAGATGAAGCCGGCGCAGGCGGCGGAGAGGTCGAATCCGAAGCCGCGCGTCACGCCCAGTTCGGCCTGCACCCGCAGCGCGGTGGCAGGGAATGCCTGGTCCGGCGTGCTGGTCGCCAGGATGATCGCGTCCACATCCGCCGCGGTCGCCCCGGCATTTGCCAGCGCCGCCCGAGCGGCGGCCGATCCCATGAAGGTGGCGGTTTCATGCGCGCCGGCGAAATGTCGCTGGCGGATCCCCGTCCGCTCCCGGATCCATTCGTCGGAGGTATCGATTGTGCGCGACAGTTCGTCGTTGGTGACCACGCGTTCGGGCAAATAGCCGCCACAGCCGGCGAGGATGGAGCGAGGCGACATGAACGATCCCGATCAGGCAGTGGCGAAATGAGTGTCGTCGGTCGAATTCGGCCGCGAAGCGCCCGATCCCGATTCGGAGACAGGGGAATCGCCGGCCGCACCCGCGGTCTTGCGATCCTGGCCGTTCTTCTCCGCCGGCGCCTGTTTGTCCAGAGCGATCCGCACGAGATCCTCGCGGATGCGGTCGTTGAAGCGATGCACCACCATGTCCATGGCGACGTCGATGGCGTGTGCGAAGCCCTGGGCGTCGGTCCCGCCGTGCGACTTTACCACCACGCCATTCAGGCCAACCATCACAGCCCCGTTGTACCGGCGGGGGTCGAGCCATTCCCGCAACCGGTCCAGACCAGGTCGCACCAGCAGGTAGGCGATCTTTCCGGCGATGCTGCTGCTGAAGATCTGCTTCAGGAACTCCACGATCAGCTTGAGCGCGCCTTCACCGGTCTTCAGCGCGACATTGCCGGTGAAACCATCCGTGACGATCACATCCGTCGTCCCGGCGGCGATGTCGTGACCTTCGACGAAGCCGTGGAATTGTGGTCCGATATGGCTGGCGCGCAGGATCTCCGCAGCCTCCCGAACGGTGTCGTTGCCTTTCAGCTCCTCCGACCCGACGTTCAGCAAGCCGATGGTCGGCGCGGTCAGGCCCAGGACGGTGCGCGCGAATACGTCGCCCATCACCGCGAATTCGACCAGGTTCCGTACATCGCATTGCACGTTCGCGCCGAGGTCGAGCATCACGACGTCGCCGCGCGCCGACGGACCGATACCGGCCATTGCCGGCCGGTCGATTCCCGGCAGCGACTTGATGACGATCTTCGCCAAGGCCAGAAGCGCGCCGGTGTTGCCGGCGGATACCAGGCCCGACGCTTCGCCGGACGCGACGGCGTCGATCGCCAGACGCATGGACGACTGCCGGCTGCGCAGCGCGGCGGTCGGTTTCATGTCGTTGCTGATGACGTCGGGCGCGTGCCGAACGGTGCATGCGGCGCGCGCGCGCTTATGCCGGCCGAGCAGTGCGGTCAGCACAGGCTCATCGCCGATCAGGAGAAAGCGCGCTGCGGGGTGGCGTTCCGCGGCGAGATCCAGCCCGTGGATAACCATGTCCGGGGCGTTATCGCCCCCCATGGCATCCACGGCGAGGGTGAATGGACCGGTCACGGGCGAACCAGAAGCACGCCGCGACCCGCCCTCAGACTCGGACAGCGCCCCGCAGCGGCTTCCCGGCTGCGACCACTTCGCGCCCATCGTAGTGGCCACAATGGCTGCACACGTGGTGGGGCCGCTTCAGTTCCCCGCAATTCGCACACTCCGCATGCGCCTCGGTCGGCAACGCCTGATGGCTGCGGCGCATGCCGGCGCGCGACGGAGAAGTCTTTCTTTTCGGTACAGCCATGGGACGACGCCCCTTCTCTAACGACATGTGCCCCGCGGACCGCGCGGGGCATGACAAAAATCCACGATTGGACAAAAACGCGAGCGGCGCCGTCTAGCAGAGCGCCCGATCCGTCGCAATGGCTTATGCAGCCGGGCGTCGTCGTCGCCAGAGCCGTTTCGCGGTGTCTGTATTGCTTGGAAATGGCCTATCTCTTTGTTTGATCGTATGATTCGCGAACTTTGGGCATTCTGCCCAGGGTGGTCAGGCGCTAATGCAACCTGGCCACGATATCGGCGTTCGCGCGCATAACCAATAGCCGTCGGATCTTCTGCGAGGGTGTCAGCAGCCCGTTTTCGATGGTGAACGGGGAGACGATCGCGTGTTTGCGGATTCGCTCCGTGACCGAGAGACGATGGTTGGTCCGGTTGACCGCCAGGGCGACAGCGACGTCGTCGTAATCCTCCGCCGGGACCACCAGCGCGCTGACGCCGCTGCGGCCTTCGCCGGTGACGACGGCCTGGGCGATCTCGGTTTCGGCCATGAGCATGCCCTCGACCTTGGCGGGCGAGACGTTTTCGCCGCCTGACAGGACGATCATGTCCTTCTTGCGATCGGTGATGCGCAGGTACCCGCCTTCAAGTTCGCCGACATCGCCGGTGTGCAGCCAGCCGTCGTCGATCACGGCGTCGGTGTCGTGCGGGTGATTCCAGTAGCCATCCATGACCAGACCGCCGCGCACCAGGATCTCGCCGTCCTCGGCGATGCGCAGGTCGACGCCTTGCAACGGGACGCCGACGGTGTCGATCCGGATCCTGTCGGGCGGATTGGCGCTGATGACCGGCCCGGCCTCAGTCTGGCCGTAGCCCTGCATGATCGTCAGGCCGAGGGCAAGAAAGAAGCGTCCGACCTCGGGCTCCAGCCGGGCCCCGCCGGACATTGCGGCGACCAGGCGTCCGCCGAATCGGGCGCGGACCTTGGCGCGCACCAGCCGATTCAGGATCGGGTCCAGCAGGTGCTCCAGCACCGTTAGTTTCGCGCCATCCAGCCGCTTCAGGCCGATCGTCAACGCCATCTGGAACAGGCGCCGCCGAAGAGGTGTTTCGCGCGCAACCTGGCCGAGGACGCGCATACGGATCACTTCCAGCACGCG
>DATARX010000492.1:0-3287 GCA_036263955.1 Rhodopila sp. | reverse complement strand
CTGTCGTGGATCAAGGCCGGCTGGTCGCCGCGGCCGGTCGCCAGGTGGCGGTCGAGGCAGTTGTAGCAGGTGTTGAGCATGCCGCCGGCGAACCACTGGCCGAAGGCGCCCAGGGTGGGATCGAACACCGCGTCCCATTGTCTGGTCCAGGTGATGCCCTGGGCTTCTTCCGCCCAGTACGAATCGGGATCGCGCATCCAGTTGCCGTAGGCATCCGCGTATGCGTGTGCGGTGGTCATGGCGCATTGCTCCCCATTCGTTACGGCGGTTGTCCGGCTGGAGCGATTGGCGGTCAAGACAGACTTGCGCGCGGTGGTGGCGGGTGGTTTGTGGAACGCTAAACGGGAGGGCGACATGATGCAGATCAACGGTTTGGCGGCGGTGGTGACCGGCGGCGGTTCGGGGCTTGGCGCGGCCACGGCGGCGCATCTGGCGGCGCTGGGCTGCAAGGTGGCGGTGGTCGACATCAACCAGGCCGCGGCCGCGGCCCAGGCCGCGCGGATCGGCGGCATCGGGATCGGCTGCGACGTTGCCGACGCGGCGTCCGGCGAGGCCGCGTTCGCCGCCGCCCGAACCGCCCACGGCACGGTGCGGATCCTGGTCAACTGCGCGGGCGTCGGCACCGCCGGACGGATCGTCGGCCGCGACGGGCCGCTGACGCTCGAGGCGTTCGAACGGGTTATCCGGGTCAATCTGATCGGCAGCTTCAACATGCTGCGGCTGGCGGCGGCGGAGATGGCGGGTGCCGACCCGCTGGAGGAGGGCGAGCGCGGGGTGATCGTGAACACCGCCTCGATCGCCGCGTATGAGGGCCAGGTCGGGCAGCCTGCCTATGCGGCTTCCAAGGGCGGTATCGTCGGCCTGACCTTGCCGGCGGCGCGCGAATTGGCTCGGGTCGGGGTGCGGGTGGTGACGATCGCGCCGGGGCTGTTCCATACGCCGATGGTGGACGGGCTGCCGCCGGAGGTGCAGGCCAGCCTGGGTGCCGGAATCCCCTTCCCGGCTCGGCTTGGCCGGCCCTCGGAATACGCCGAACTGGTGGAGCACATCGTGCGCAACCGGTTCCTGAACGGCGAAGTCATCCGGCTGGACGGCGCGCTGCGGATGCCGCCGCGGTAACGGCGGGTGCCGCGCGGGGTTAATGTTACGGCACAACATCTGTTTCGTGATCTGGGCGGCAATTCGGGAATCGGGTGGATATTTCCGCCGTGTTGCGGAGATGTATCGGGCGTTTACGATTCGGCGGTGCCGGATCGTTCACCACACAGAGTTTATTGGCCTATCAAGAAGGTCTCTTGATACAGAACGGTGCCGGCTGTGGTTTTGCCCACGGGCATGCGTGGATTGGGCTGGCTTGGATTGGGCTGGCTTGGATTGAGCTGGCGTGGGATTGGGCTAGTACCGGCCATTACGGGGCGGTGCGGCCGTGGGAATGAACGGCCGGTCTTATATTTCGTTAACACTGAATGCCTCTCAGTAAGTTGTGTTGTTGTATTCGATATAACTTCCGATAAAACAATTGTTTCTAACATAGCGGGTATCATGACTGAGATCGTCGATGTAGCGATTATCGGTGCGGGGCCTTATGGACTTTCGGTGGCCGCCCACCTTGCCGGACACGGGGTGAATTTCCGTATTTTCGGCAGCCCGATGCATACCTGGCGGACGTCCATGCCGGAGGGCATGGTGCTGAAGTCCGAAGGCAATGGATCAAATCTCTACGACCCGGATGGCGCGTTCACGCTGGCACGCTTCTGTGCCGATCGCGGCCTTCCGTATGAGGACGTTGGCTATCCGATTCCGCTGTCCACCTTCATCGACTACGGCATCGCCTTCCAGCAGCGCTACGTGCCGCGGTTGGAGGATCGCATCGTCACCGCGGTGAAGCCGGCTGCCTACGGCTTTGATCTGCATCTGCAGGACGGTGAACTGGTGCAGGCGTGCCGGGTGATTGTTGCGGCCGGCATTCGAGCCTACGAATATATGCCGCCGAAGCTGGCAGCCTTGCCGCCTGAACGGGTGTCGCACAGCGCGCGGCACGTCACGGTGGATCAATTCGCCGGGGCCGAGGTTGCGATCATCGGCGGCGGTGCGTCGGCGGTGAACCTGGCGCCGATCCTGCTCCGCGCCGGCGCGAAGCCGACATTGATCGTTCGGCGTCCGGCGATCGACTATTGCGGACCGCCGACCGAACGGACGCTGTGGGACCGGATCAAGGAACCGGAATCCGGCCTGGGTACCGGATGGCGGTCATGGGCGTGCTGCGCGATGCCGATGGTGTTTCACGCGATGCCGGAGGCGTTCCGTGTGATGATCGTGAAGAAGCACCTGCCGGCGGCCCCCGGATGGACCCTGCAGCCCCAGGTGGAGGGCATTGTTCCCACAATCACGGGCGCGCTGATCGCCCAGGCCGAGACGATCGGAAGCCGGGTGCGGCTTGAACTCGATCTTCGGGACGGTAGCAAGCGGATGGTGACGGTGGATCACGTCGTCGCCGGAACCGGCTATCGGGTGGACATGCGGCGCCTGCCATTTTTCGGACCGGATGTGCTGGACCGGCTGGACTGCGTGAACCGCACGCCGCGGTTGTCGCGCTGGTTCGAAAGTTCGATACCTGGCCTGCATTTTGTCGGCACCGCGGCATCGAACAGTTTCGGGCCGATGATGCGGTTCGCTTATGGCGCCGGCTTCGCGGCGCCACGCCTGGCGGGCCACATCGCTCGTGAGGTGTCGCGTCACACCGCGCCGGGAACGGCGTCCTCCCGGCAATGGGCGAAGCCGACCCTGGCTGGCACGTAGGTCTGGCTGGCACGTAGGTCTGGCTGGCACGCAGATACGGCGCGTGCATCACGCCGCCATGCCAAGCAAGCCGGGCTTGCTGCCATGGCGGCGAAGCCGCTTGCTGGTCTCGTGGCCTGCTTATCCCATCCGTCCGCCGCCTCATGCGGTGAACGTCTGGGGCAGGACACTAGAGCCTTTTCCGTTCGCATCGGCTCGCCGAATCGGCTCTAGCACATTGTTCTAGCGAGCATCTTCACCCGCTCAGGTATGCAATCTGAGCGGGATCTGCTCTAGATTTGGCCGACGAGTTCGGCGGGCGATCCGACGATGACGTCCGCCCCGGCCGCCTGCAATTCCGCCTGGCCGCCGTAACCCCACAGCACGCCGATCGAGCGGAGCCCGTTTGCCTGCGCCGCGTGGATGTCGTGAAGCCGATCGCCGACCATGGTGGTGTCCTCGGCGTCATAGCCTTCGACGCGCAGGATCTCTGCCAGGAGGTCCTTCTT
>DATARX010000482.1:0-3387 GCA_036263955.1 Rhodopila sp. | reverse complement strand
CATGGCCGGGCTCGTCCCGGCCATCTGCGCACCGGCAGACGAAGCCGAGGGCAATGTGGTGGCCCCGCACCCGAGGAAAGACCTCCCGGCGGGCACTGTCGCCGGCATACGCAAGGCGGCGAAAGGACTCTGATATGCGCTATCCCATTTTGATTGAGCCGGGCGATGAGACCCATGCCTATGGCGTGACCGTGCCGGATTTTCTGGGCTGCTTTTCGGCGGGCGATACGCTCGACGATGTGCTGCTCAACGCGGAAGAAGCGGCTGCCCTGTGGATCGACACCACGATCGATGACGGCGAGGCGATACCGCGCCCGTCCGAGATTTCGAGCCTGACCGTGCCCCCGGCTGGATCGTGGCCCTGATCAACGTTGACCCCAGCCTGCTGGATGACACGGTCGACCGCATCAACGTGACGATCCCGCGCCGTGTGCTGGCACGCATCGATGCGCAAGCGCGTGCGGCGCGACAGACGCGGTCGGCCTATATCGCCGCGCTCAGTTTGGCTGCAGGCGCGTAGTCGCAACACCTCGACCCTGGCCGCGTCCCAGGGCTGGATCGTTGCCTGCTCAGTGCCCAAGTCGGGCAATTCGGTGTCATTCTCAACTTTCCCCCGCCAGGCCGGGCTGCCGACATAGCTCACGGCGATCGTATGGCCGCTGTCGGATAGGAGGGGATTCAGGCCTGTTGGGACTTCTCCGCGACCTCCGGGGGCTCCGCGACCTCCGCGTTAAAGCGGTGCTGAAATCAAAAAAACACGGCAGCGGCCCCTCCCCGGGAAATCGCTTGCACCGGTACCGGCGTAAAGTCCGCGCCTAACGCGGAGGCCGCGGAGCGCCCGGAGTTCGCGGTGAAGCCGGGGCAGCTTACGCTGACCAGAAACGAGTCGGCCGTGTCTTACCCGTCATGCGTGGCAGGTAATGCGGGGGCGCAATTTACTCGATAGAGAGCATGATCTTGCCGATGTGCTGGCTGGACTCCATCAGCCGGTGAGCCTCTGCGGCCTGGGCCAGCGGGAAGGTCGCGTGGATCACCGGCCTGCAGCGTCCGGCATCCAGCACCGGCCAGACTTTCGTCCGCAAGTCGGTGGCGATGGCGCCCTTCTGCGCGGTGGTGCGCGGCCGCATGGTGGAGCCGGTGATGGTCAGCCGGCGCACCAGCACCGGCACGAAGTCGAAGTCCTGCACCTTCGATCCCTGCAGGAAGGCGATGATGACCAGGCGGCCGTCCATGCCCAGGCTGCGGACGTTGCGCGCCATGTAGGGGCCGCCGACCATGTCGAGGATGACATTGACGCCGCGGCCCTCGGTGAGCGCCTTCACCTCGGCGACGAAATCCTGGGTGCGGTAGTTGATGGCGGCGTCGGCGCCCAGCTTCAGGCAGGCGGCGGCTTTTTGGTCGGATCCGACGGTGGTGAAGATACGGGCGCCGAATTCGTGGGCAAACTGGATGGCGGTGACGCCGATGCCACCGGAACCGCCGTGCACCAGCGCCGTCTGCCCCTTCGCCAGGCCGCCCATCTGGAACAGGTTCGCCCAGACGGTGAACGAAGTCTCCGGCAGCGCGGCGGCGTGGATGGCGTCGTAGCCGTTCGGCCAGGGCAGGCATTGCGGTGCCGGAGCGGTGCAGTATTCGGCATACCCGCCGCCGTTGGTCAACGCGCAGACATGGTCGCCGACGGCCAGGGTGCTCACCTGGTCGCCGATCGCGACGACCTCCCCGGCGACCTCCAGGCCCAGGATCGGGCTGGCGCCAGGCGGCGGCGGATAGGAGCCTTGCCGCTGTGCCACATCAGGCCGGTTTACGCCAGCGGCCTGGACGCGGATCAGCACCTCGTCCGGCTTCGGCGCCGGAACCGGGCCGGTGGCGAGACGGAGCACCTCGGGGCCGCCGGCGCCGTTGGTTTCGACGTAGGTCATCGTCTGGGGAAGCGACATGGGCGAGGTCCTCCGGTGGGTTGTCGAGGCAATGCTGGGCACTTACGTTCGCCGCAAAATGCAACGGACTTCAGGGGCAGGACACTACCATCGCGCATCGGACAAGCGCGATACGTCGCTGTTGGCCTACAGCAGCCGCTTACGCGGCGAAGCGTCGCCGCGTCGCAAGTTCACGGTGGTCTGCGATCGGCTACTGGCCGCGTCGCTGCCCGTTGCAAGGGCAACGATACGGGGTTCCGATTATGCCGGTCTGGTGTATGGTGGGGGCGCCCGAAGGGCAGAAGAAACGGAGGAAATATCTTGCAAAAGCATGTTCGCGGCGTCTCGCGCCGTGCGATTATTGCTGGTGCGGCGACGGTCGCCACAGTGGGAGCCGCCACAGTTGGGGCAAAGGCTCAAACGCGCTCCGACACGGTTGGCACGCCACCCAGCGTCATTTCCAACCCGCCGCGGCAGTGGGGGCGAGGCGCCCCGCCCAACATCTATCCCGATCCCGACATCATCGTTATCGATCCGGCGTTCAAGCAGTACCTGCTTGGCATCACCGCCATCCGCCGCCTGGGGACCGGGTTCAAGTGGGCGGAGGGGCCTGCGTGGTCCAGCGAGGGCCAGTACCTGGTGTTCAGCGACGTTCAGGGCAACGTGCAGTATCGCTACATCTGGGAAACCGGCCACGTCAGCGCGTTCCGCGATCCCTCGTACAACAGCAACGGCAACTCGTTCGACTTCCAGGGACGGCAACTGTCCACCCAGGACTTCAATCGCCGTGTCATCCGCTGGGAGCATGACGGCACGATGACGGTCATTGCCGATCAGTACGAGGGCAAGGGGTTGAACTCGCCCAACGACCTGGTGCCGCATCCGGACGGCAGCATCTGGTTCACCGATCCGGCCTATGGCGAAACACTGTCCGAGGGCCATCCGGATGACGCCGGCGGACCGTCCAATCCCAATGGCCTGTTCAATCCACGGATCGGCGCCCCAGACGTCGGTGTGATCGGCGGCAAGAAGCGGGAACTGCCCGCCAACGTTTACCGGTGGGACCCGGCCGGACGGTTGGATGTGGTGGTTACCGGGGACCAGGTTCCCGATCCGAACGGGATCTGCTTCTCGCCGGACTACAAGACGCTTTACGTCATCAGCACGGGCAAGGGGCCGGGCGACCAGGGTGCCGGCGGCGACGGCGACATTTTTGCGTTCGACGTCCAGGGCACCAAGCTGGGCGGCATGCGCCGGTTCACCGACATGATGGTGGATGGCGTCAAATGTGGCCCCGATGGGATGCGGGCGGACGTGTTCGGAAACCTGTGGATCAGTTCCAACACCGAGCTCGGCTATGCGGGCGTTGTGGTGTTGTCGTCCGCGGGCAAGCTGCTGGGCCGGATCCGGCTGCCCGAGGTGTGCGCCAACCTGTCGTTCGGCGGTCCGAAGCGGAACATGCTGTTCATGT
>DATARX010000407.1:0-6189 GCA_036263955.1 Rhodopila sp. | reverse complement strand
GATAACGCGGTGATCGCCAATGCGGCGGTCGCGGTGCGGTTGGAGTTGGCGTAGGCCAGCGCGTCGCGGCCGAGAAGCAAAAAAGACGTGGGTGACCGGGCCAAGCCCGGTCATGACACAAGGGGGATGGGGCTATCGGGATAGCCCGCGCTCGCATGCGTGCTTGTCCGGTCATGACACAAGGGGATGGAGCTATCGGGGTTAGCCCGCGCTCGCATGCGTGCTTGTCCGGTCATGACACACGGGGATGGGGCGATCGGGGGTAGCCCGCGCTCGCATGCGTCCTTGTCCGGTCGTGACACGGGAGGGACAGTGCCGCTACCGGCCTTTCCATTCCGGTTTGCGCTTTTCGACGAAGGCCTTGATGCCTTCGACGCGGTCCTCGCTGCTGTAGGGGCTGATGCCTTCGTTCAGGCGCAGGGCGGCGGGGACCGGCAGGCCGTTGGAGCGGATCGCGGTTTCCTTCATGCGGCGCAGGGACACCGGGGCGTTCTCGCAGATCGCTTCGGCCATCCGGAGGGCTTCGTTCAGGGCCTCGCCGCGCCGGACGACGCGGTTGACCAGTCCCCAGCGCTTGGCTTCCTCGGCACTGAGATACTCGCCGAGGTAGAGCATTTCGTAGGCGATGCCGGACGGGATCATGCGCGGCAGCATGACGTTGGCGAAATGGGCCCCCTTCCCCCGCTTCGCCTCGGGCAGGCCCAGCAGCGCGTGTTCCGCGGCGACCCGCATATCACAGGCGAGGGCGATTTCGAGGCCGCCTGCGACGGCGGATCCGTTCAACGCGGCGATCGTTGGCTTGATGGTTTCATACACCACTTCAAACACATAACGTTGCACGCGAGACAGTAACGGCTGGAACGGTTTTCCCTCCGCATCCTCCTGCGCCCGGGCTTTCAGGTCGGCGCCTGCACAGAAGGCGCGGTCGCCGACCGAGGTGAGGATGATGGCGCGGATGTCGATGTCGGCACTGGCTTCGACGAAGGCCTCGATCAGGGCCTCGGACAATTCCGGCGACAGCGAATTCATCCGCTCCGGGCGGTTGATCGTCAGCACCAGGATGTGGTTGCGCCGTTCCGACAGCAGGATCGCATCGGTCATCGTTGTCTCCCCAGACTATCGGGACAGGATAACCGAGCTTTGCGTGCGTGGACATGGCGGGGGACGGGGCACTAGGAGCCATTTCCGTTCGCATTGGCTCGCCGAATCGGCTCTAGCACATTGTATTAGCGAGCATCTTCACCCGCTCAGGTATGCAATCTGAGCGGGATCTGCTCTAAATGGCAGTCGGAGAAACGCAGGAGAACACGCCGGATGCCAGTCCAGATTGCCACACAGGAGGCATTGCACGCCTTGTTCCACCCGCGCGCGGTGGCCGTCATCGGGGCCTCCGACGACACCTCGAAGCATGGCTACATCGTATTGACGAATGTGCGGAACACCGGGTTTCGCGGCGGGATCTATGGCATCAGCCGGCGGCTGAAGGATGTCGATGGGATCCCGTGCTTTGCCGATCTGACGGCGTTGCCAGAGCCCGTCGATACCGCGTTCCTGGCGATCCCGGCCGAGGCGGCGGTGCAGGCGGTGCGCGATTGTGCGCGGGCGGGTTTGAAGGCGGTGATCGTGGGATCGGCGGGCTATGCGGAAAGCCTGGATGCCGGCGGGGCGGAGCGGCAGCGGGAACTGCAACGGATCGCGCGGGAGGAAGGCATCCGGATCGTCGGGCCGAACTGTAATGGCGTTTATAATGCGCATCATCCGCTATCGATCGGGTTCAATACTTCGCACGCGAAGCGGCAGACGGCCGGCGGGATTTCCATCTTCTCGCACAGTGGCGCGTTGTTCGATGCGATGGCGGGCCGGTTGGCGATGCTTGGGGCGGGGCTGTCGCTGTTCGCGTCGGCGGGCAACGAGGCCGATATGTCGGTGCTGGACTACATGGAATACGGCATCAGCCACGCGCCGACGCGGGTGATCGTGCTGCTGATCGACAGCCTGGAGGACGGGCCGCGGTTCCGCCGGCTGGCGTCGGCGGCTTATGCGGCGGGCAAGCACGTGGTGGCGTTGAAGATCGGCGGGTCGGAGGCCGGGGCGGCCGCGGCGGTGGCGCATTCGTCGCGGCTGGCGGGCGATGACGCGTCCTATCATGCGCTGTTCGCGGCCAGCGGCGTGGCGACGGTGAAGACGCTGGAAGGGCTGATGATGGCGGCGGCGCTGTTGGACAAATATGGGCGCTGCCCGGGGAAGCTGGGCTCGTTGTCGACATCCGGCGCGGGGGCGTCGCTGATCGCCGATCGATGCGCGGCGCTGGGCGTGCCACTGGCGGTGCTGGCGCCGGAGACGCATGCGGCGATCGATCGGCAGAAGATGTTCTCCCGGATCGGCAATCCGCTGGATATGGGGATTTTTGGCGGCATGCGGCGCTCGGGGGATGTGCCGTCGTTGCTGATGCAGGATCCGGGCGTGTCGGTGGGGCTGGCGCTGGTGCATTCGATGAACCCGTGGCAGGGCGACCCATACCGAACGGCGATGGGCGTGGCTCGGGAGGTGTCGAAGAAGCCGCTGCTGGTGGTGACGCCAGGCGGGATGCCGGAGGCGGAGCGGCAGACCTATCTGGCACGGGGGATCGAGGTGTTCACCGAGACGGATATCCTGCTGGAGGGAATCGGCGCGCTGATGACGGCACCGCCGGCGACGATTCCCGCGGTGGCTGGACGGGACGCCCCTGCCCTGCCCGATCGGGCGTTGACGGAACCGGAGAGTTTGCGGTTGTTGGCCACGTTCGGGGTTCGGACGGTGCCGACGATCGCGTGTGACTCGGCGGCGGATGCGATCGCGGCGGCGACTCGGTTGGGGTATCCGGTGGTGTTGAAAGGCGTGGCCGAGGGCGTGGCGCACAAGAGCGATCTGGGGCTGGTGCATGTTGGTCTGCGCAATCCGGATGCGGTCGCGGGTGCGTTCGCGGCGGTTGGATGTTCCCGCGTCGTGGTGCAGGCGATGGTTGATGGTGACCTGGAGGCGATCGCGGGGGTGACTCGGGCGGATGGTGTGGGGATGGTGCTGATCGCCGGGCTGGGCGGGATTTTCGCTGAGGCGTTGCATGATGTGGCGACGTTTCCGCTGCCGGTCTGTCGGGATTTTGTAGAGGCTGGGCTGGCGAAGGGGTCTTTGGGGCGCGTGCTGGCGAGTCCGCGGTGGAAACATCCGGGGACGGGCGAGGCGTTCGTCGATCTGCTGATGGGCTTGCAGGACGCCGCACTGGCCTTGGGCGATCGATTGGAAGCAATCGATATCAATCCGGTGATCCTGGGCAGCGCCGGGGCTATCGCGGTCGATGCGCTCGTGGTTCCGCGATCATGAGCGAGCGCTTCATCGTCACGTATCGGGTTCGCAGCAGCGCGGCGGAGATCGAGGCGCGGGCGCAGGGCATCGCGGTCGAGCAGAGCGTGGAAATGCCGCTGGCGGCCATTCAGGATGCGGCGATCCTGTCGGATATCGTTGGCGCGGTGGAGGGCATTTCCGACATTGGCGGCGGGCTGTTCGAGGTGCGGATCGGGTTGGCGACCGAGACTGTTGGTGACGATGCCGGGCAGTTCCTGAACATGATCTTCGGGAATACGTCGCTGCATGAGGATGTGGTGCTGAAGGACGTTTCTGTACCGGACAGTCTTCGCCAGGTGTTTGGCGGGCCTCGGCATGACGTGGTCGAGTTGCGGCGGCGGTTGAAGCTGCCGGTGCGGGCGCTGACCGGGTCGGCGTTGAAGCCGCAGGGGATGGCGCCGGACGCCCTTGGGATGCTGGCGGAGCAGTTGGCGCGCGGTGGGCTGGATTTCATCAAGGACGATCACGGGCTGGCGGATCAGCGCTACAGCCGGTTCGCCGATCGGGTGGCGGCTTGCGCGGCGGGGGTGGCGCGCGGGGTGCGCTCGACCGGGCATCCGACGCGGTATGTGCCGAGCGTGACGGGGGATCTGGCGGCGATGACGCGGCAGATCGAGCTGGTTCGGGATGCGGGGCTGGATTGCGTCATGGTGGCGCCGATGGTGTGCGGCTTCCCGGCGCTGCAGGCGTTGCGGCGGGCGTTTCCGGAGATGGTGTTGTTCGCGCATCCCAGCATGGGCGGGGCGGTTCGGATCGCGCCGGAATTGCTGATCGGCGGGTTGTTCCGGCTGATGGGTTCGGATGTGGTGATATTTCCGAGCTTTGGCGGGCGGTTCGGGTATTCGCGGGCGACGTGCGGGCAGCTGGCGGACAATGCGCGGCGGACGGATGATGGGTTGAAGGCGGCACTGCCGGTGCCGGCGGGCGGGATGACATTGGTTCGGGTGGCGGAAATCCTTGATTTCTACGGTGCTGATACAATGTTGCTGATCGGTGGCAACCTGCTGCTGGCGGGGGACCGGATCACCGAGGAAACGGCCCGTTTCACCCGCGCGGTGGGTGATTATCGCGCGTGATGCTGCGGTCGGGCCGGTGACGTTCTTCTGACGATGGTACGAGGTTAGCGAAATGGATTCCGAACAACGTCCGCATTTTCGTCCGGCCAGGGAAGGGTTCCGTTGGGAGGACGTTGCGCACCAGCCCTACAAGCAAGATGGCAGCGCGCCGTTCAAGGACATCTCGCGCCAGATCCTGTTCCACGAGGCGGCGCTGGGCTGCGAACTGCGCTATTTCGAGATGGATGCAGGCGGATATTCAACACTCGAACGTCACGAACATGCGCATGGCGTGATGATTCTGCGCGGCAACGGCACGTGTCTGGTGGGTGATGAGGTGCGGCCGGTGAAGCAGTTCGACCTGGTGTCGATTCCGGCCTGGGAATGGCACCAGTTCCGGGCGTTGGCGGGGGAGCCGCTTGGGTTCCTGTGCATGGTCAACGTGCAGCGCGACCGGCCCCAGTTGCCGTCGGCCGAGGATCTGGAACGGCTGAAGGCGTTGCCAAGGGTCGCGGAATTTTTGGGCGAGGCCTGACACGCCTGGGCGATGCCTGAAACGTCTGGGTGAGACCTGGGCGGAGGGCGCGGGGACTCACCCTCCTGTCCGGAACTGGTATTGGATCGTGGATATTCGTGCCCGCATCGCGACCGCGATTTGTCACGCGAAATGGGTAGTCCAAACGCAAAGCGAGGGATCGCATTTCGCTGCCGCGCGACAGCGGCTCTTTGTTTTCGGTGACCTGCTTATCCCCTCCATCCGCCACATCATGCGGCGAACTTTGCGGGCATGACGCTAGCGGCCGGCCATATCCTTCGCCGCGTCCTTGGCGCCGCCGACCGTGTTCTGTGCTTTACCGGCGGCTTTTTCGGCCTTTCCTTCTGCCTGAGTCTTTTTGTCGCCCGTCACCTTTCCGGCGGCTTCCTTGATGGTGCCCTTGGCCTGGCGCGCGGCCCCTTCGACTCGATCCTTATCCATTTCCTTGCTCCTGATTTTTCAGGCGACCGTTCGGCCGCAGGGCTTGAACGGAGGATGTGGCATAAGGTTGCGTGCAGGCCTTCCAAGAACTGGTGCGAACGCGCTGCCATTTAACGCTCAGGTTTTGCGCACAAAATATCGTCTCTAGTGGGTAATAAAAAGATGCTACCTGATCGACTGTCGTTGCTATGTCGATAGAAAAGGAATGGCGACCATCCTGTAGAGGTAACGTCAGCGCCGGGGCTCATCGCTGCCCCGCGCGCCGGATGCCTCATGGGACCGCGATCGAACCAGCCTGGTGGATTGCAGGCTTCCATACGTGGGCAGGTTATTGGCGTTTCCGCTGAGAGTAACGGACTGCGCGACAATTTCGGCTCATCCGCTGGAGCCGTCGGTCGGATTGCCGCCGATCGTGATGATACCGTTGGGATAATAGACAAATCCACTGAAATGCCGACCGATCGTGCCTCTGGTCTGGCTGGCCAGGACGACTTTACCGCGACGGTGATTGCAGTCGAGCTATAGTCACAACCACAAATGGCAGATTGCTAGAACCACGATGGATTGGCGCGTCACGCTGTGTCTGGCGCCTACCTGTGGCCGATGCGGCGGTTGGCTGGCGGCGAGAAGCCGTTGTCGTCCGTTGTCCTGAAATTGGGGCATTTCGCCGGGCTGGGCCATTTCGCCGGGCTGAGCCATTGCGGCGCGCTGGGCCATTTCGCCGGGCTGGCTGGGGGACCTGGACCCGGCCCTGACCACTGAAATCCCTAGAGAATC
>DATARX010000053.1:0-4020 GCA_036263955.1 Rhodopila sp. | reverse complement strand
GGCGCCGGCGGATCCGGCAGCATCACAGGCGGCGGCTGATGCGGCAGCGGCCGCTCCAGCGACCCCTCCGCCGCGTCCAGCCGACCCTGCGCCCGCTGCCAGGCGGTTTCAGCCGAAACATCCCCGGTCGGATACGCCGGAGTCACCAGCGTCAGCTCATCGTTCACATTGTCAAAGATCGCGAACAGTGTCGGCCGCATCATGATGCCCTCGGGCACGCCGACGACATCGGGGTTCGTCGCCGGCAGAACCTCCATCTGCCGCACCATGTCGTAGCCCAGGTACCCGACCAGCCCGCCCGACATCGGCGGCAAATGCGCCGGCATCTCCAACTGGGATTCCGCAATCAGCGCGCGCAGGCTCTCCAGCGGCGCCTTCGTCTCCGCAACGAACGCGTGCGGCGCCGATAACGCGTGCCGGTTCACCGACGCAAGCCCGTCCTGGCAGCGCCAGATCAGGTCCGGCTGCATCCCAATCACAGAATACCGCCCGCGCGCCGCGCCGCCCTCGACGCTCTCCAGCAGAAACGAATTCGGCTGCCCATGCGCCAGCTTCAGGAACGCCGCGACCGGCGTTTCCAGGTCCGCCACCGTCTTGCGCCAGACCAGGCTGCCGCGTCCTGCTTCGTAAGCCAGGCGGAAGGCGGCGAAACCCGGAATGACCGACACGTTCATATCTCTCTCTTACTGTGCTCGAACGACAACTGGGCCCGAACGACGACTGGGCCCGAACGACTACTGGGCCTGAACCACGCTATCGAAGGCTTGCTGATTGATTTGCGACTTGGCGCGCCGGCGCACCGCATCCACGAACACCTCCGCCACGTCGTTGCTGATCGATTTGGCGACCGCCGAACGCGCCTGATCGTAGCCGATCTTGTCCGCCGCCGCATCGGGCTTGATGATCTCCACCAGTTGCCCGACGACGAACCCTTCGGGCGTTTCCACCATCGTCGCGTCGCCCTTCTTCATGCCGAACAGCACCCGCTGCAGATCCGGCGAGATCGCCGGATTGCCCTGGTCGCGTGTCACCTGCGGGCTCAGCCGCGGCGTCACGCCCGCCACCGTCGCTTCATCCGAAAACGACTTTCCACCCTGGACCGCCACCATCATCGCCGTCGCCGCCCGGTCCTGGAACCGCCGCCGCTGGTCCTGTTTCCAGTCGTCGGCAACCTGGTCCTTGACCGCGTCGAACGGCTTCTCACCCGGCGGAATGATGCTCTCGACCGTCAGCGCATAATAGGCCGACCCGCCGGTGGATGGAGTCTGCACCTCGGTCAGTTGCGGCTGGTCGCCCTGGTGCGCCAGGAACGCCGCGGTGACGATGGCCGTCTTCAGTTCCGCCGGCCCCGGGATCGGCGCCGGCATGCCCGCCTGCGTATTGCCCTTGGCGTCCAGCGTCCCCGCCACCGCCGCCAGCCCAAGGTCGCCGGGCAGGTTATCCAGCCCGCTCCCATTCCCCAGCAGCTGATCCAGCTTGTTCGCTCGGTCGTACATCAGATCCGCCGCCTTGCCGGCCAGCACTTCTTGCCGCAGCTTCTCCTTCACCTGGTCGAACGTCGTGGTTGCGCCGCCGGTGATCTTCGTGACCTTCACCACGAACCAGCCAAGCTGGCCCTTCACCGGCTCCAGGACCGCACCCGCCGGCGCCGCGAACACCGCGTTGGCCAGATCGGGATCGGGAAACTGCACCCGGGTCGCATCGTCCTCCTCGATGCCGGACGCGCCATCGGCCTTCGCCGCCGCCTGCATCGCCGTCCATTCGGCCCCGCCGCGCCATGTCGCCGCCAAGGCCTTGGCCTTCGCCTCGTCAGGCACGGAAAGCACCTCCGCCGACCGCTTCTCCGGGGTCACGTACTCCGCCTTATGCGACTCGTAGGCCGCCTGAAGGTCCGCGTCGGTGACGGTGATCTCCGACGCCAGGGACTGCGGCGACAGTTCGACCGCCTTGATCCGCCGGTACTCCGGCGTCGTGTAGCTGTCCGGATGATTCTCGTACCACCGCTGCAGCGCCGCGTCGTCGGGCGCCGCCGGTTCCGGCGCGGCGGAGAACGGGAACAGCGCCATATCGGCGGAGCGTTTTTCGAATTCCGCGCTGTACAGCGGCTTCACTTCGGCATCCGCCGCCGCCACCGAACCGGTCACCGTCGACAACAGCTGCCGCTGCGCGATATCCGCGCGCAGTTCGTCCAGGAAGCGTGTCTCGGTGTAGCCCGCATTGCGCAAGGCATTGTCGAACATCGCCTTGTTGAATTTTCCGTCGGAGCCCTGGAACGCCGGCATCGCGCGCACCGTGGCCGCCACCGCTTCATCCGGGGTGACGATCCGCAGGCTCTTCAGTTCCAGCCACAACGCCGCCTGGGCGATCATTTGCTGCAGCGTCTGCTGCCCGACCTGGCGTCGCAACGCCGCCGGCGCTTCCTGTCCCGACGGCAGGTCGCGCGTCTGCTGCGCCAGCGCCCGCTGGAATTCCGCCTGGAAGGCAGGAACCTCAATGGTTTGGCTACCCACCTTGGCGACCCAGGTGGGCGGACCCATCAGCCGGAAGAGGTCGCCACTGATCCCCCATCCGACGAAGGAGATCGCCATGATGATAAAGAATCCTCGGGCGATCCAGGAATCCGTGTAGCGGCGAAATTGCGAGAGCATGGAGCGTGACAGGCCCGGATATGGGAAACGGGGCGGAGCATATACGGCGCCCGCCCCGTCCTGGCCAGCGGTCGTATGGCGAACCCACCGTCGCCGGTGGATCCCCCGCGGATCAGCCTGGCCTCAATGGATGATATACCCCCCATCCACCACCAGGTCGTGGCCATGGATAAAGGCGCCCTCGGTCGTCGCCAGGAACACGATCGCCTCGGCGATCTCCTCCGGCCGCCCCATCCGTCCGGCCGGCACCCGCCCCGCCATCTTCTCCAGCATGCCCGGCCGGCTGCCCCAGGTATCAATATTATATTGTGTCGCGATCGGCCCCGGACTGACCGTGTTCACGTGGATTCCCTCTGCCGCCAGCTCATACGCCATATTCCGCGCCAGATGGATCAGCGCCGCCTTGGTCGTCCCGTACAGCGCGTTTTCCTCCGATGCCACCGACCCATGCTGGCTGGCGACATGGATGATCCGGCCGCCGCCCTGCGCCCGCATCGCCGGCAGCACCGCTTGGCTGGCAAAGAATGCCGCCGCGAGATTGACCTCGATCATCACCGCGAAATCCTCCCGGGTGAATGCCCCGAACGCCTTGCGGCAGCGGATCCCGGCGTTGTTCACCAGCACGTCCACCCGCCCGAACGCCGCCAGCGCCGCCGCGACCATCGCCTCCGCCGCATCCGGCACTGACAGGTCAACAATCCGGAAAACAGCTTCCGGCGCCCCCGCCGCGCGACATCCCGCCGCCACCGCCTCAAGCTCCGCCTCGGTGCCTTCCGCGGCCAGGAACAGCGAGATCCCTTTCGCCGCCAACCCCAAAGCCGTCTCCCGCCCAATCCCGCGCGACGATCCCGTCACCAATGCCACCCGTGTCGTCATGCCCAATCATCTCCAGCTCAGCCGCCCATCGAACCGCGAAAGCGCGCCGCGCGTCACCATAGCCAGAAGACCGGAATGGCGGGAACATGGGTGGTGGCGAGCCGGTGTTGGAATGGAAGGTCGGGGCTTAGCCCCGAACCCCACCAGGGGCCGACCGCCCTTGGAACCCCAGATTATCGGGATCAAAGGGGCCGTCGGCCCCTTTGCCGGCCCGGGCAGCCCACCGCTTCCGGGCAAAACCCGCCCGGCCTTCCCTTCCCAACACCACCTTGCAATCACCACCGTTTTCCGCCATATCCCGCCCGCCGGCAGTCGGGGCCTCCCCGCCTGCCGGTAATTCACACGCGGGGAGCCTTTCCCGGCCAGAAAATGGTTCGGGTCCGGTGCTGCAAAGCAACCCCCGCGGAGGCATCAACCGGACGACAGGAAAGGAGCACGCACATGGCGATGCCCGATTTTTCAATGCGCCAGCTACTCGAGGCCGGCGTTCACTTTG
>DATARX010000359.1:0-2823 GCA_036263955.1 Rhodopila sp. | reverse complement strand
CTGTCTTCGGAAAATTCGTCGAGGATGTCGCCGAGGCCGGTCCACATCTCCATCGAAATGGCGTTGCGCTTTTCCGGCTGGTTGAAGGTGATCAGGCCGACGCCGTCATCCTTCGCCGCCAACATTTTCCCGCCTGCAAATTCGCGGGTCTCCGCGTGATCCGGCAGCATTCAAATGACTCCTTTTTGTCGCATGTCATCAAGTTCGGCATCGGTGTAGCCGACGCTTTTGAGAATTTCGTCGCTGTGCTCGCCGGCATCCGGGGTGTGGTTCCGGATTGCCTTGGAGAAGTCGGAGATGTTGATCGCGGATGCAACGACCTCCTTCTCCCCGACATACGGGCTTTTCATCTTCGTTGCCATCCCGAGGTGCTTGACCTGCGGATCGGCGAACACCTGGTCGATCGAGTAGATTGGGCCGCAGGGAATGCCGTTGGCCTCGAACAGTTCGATCCAGTGTTCGGATGGCTGGGTCTTGGTGATCTCCGAGATCGCGGCGTTGATCGCCTTGCGTTCCTTGCTACGGCCGACCTGGGTTTTCCACTCCGGCTTGTCCAGCCAGTCCCTGCGGCCGATCGCCTCGCAAAAGCGGGTGAACACGCGCGATGAACTGGCGGCGATGTTGATATGGCCGTCACTGGTCGGGAACACGCCGGTGGGAATGCCGGTGGGGTGGTCGTTCCCGGCCTGTCCGGCGACCTCTTTTTCCATCAGCCAACGGCTGGCCTGGAAGTCGAGCATGAAGATCTGCGCTTCCAGCAGCGAGGTGGTGACCCAGCGGCCGACGCCGGTGCGCTCACGGTCGAACAGCGCCATCATGCAGCCGAGGGCAAGCAGGTTGCCGGCGGTCAGGTCGTCGACCGGGATGCCGACACGCATCGGGCCGCGGCCGGGCTCGCCGGTGATCGACATCAGGCCCCCCATGCCCTGGGCGATCTGGTCGACGCCGGCCCGCGGGCCGTAGGGGCCGTCCTGGCCGAAGCCGGAGATGCTGCCGTAGACGATGCGCGGATTGATCGCCTTCACGTCGTCATAGGAGACTTTCAGGCGGTGCTTCACGTTGGCCCGCATGTTTTCCAGGACCACGTCGGCCTTGGCGGCCAGGCGCATGAACGCCTCGTGGCCCTGCGGAGACTTGAGGTTCAGGGTGATCGCGCGTTTGTTGCGGTGCAGGTTCTGGAAGTCGAAGCCGTGGCGGCGGCCGGCGACGTCCTCGCCTTCGGTGGCCGGGGGCTCGATCCGGATCACGTTGGCGCCCCAGTCGGCGAAATGGCGCACCGCCGTGGGTCCCGCCCGGGCAAGCGTCAGATCCAGCACGGTGATGCCGTTCAACGGCAAACGGGTCTGGCTTGCGGCGAACATCGCCTTGTCGGCCGGGCTCTCGGGCATTGCTTCTTTCTCCTGGGACATCCGCCGGCAATCATCGGCCGGTCCGGCGGTTTGCTCAAGAGGCATGCGGAAAGATCGCGACGCCGATCCGGTTTGGGGTTACCTGTCCCGCAGGTTACCTGTCCCGCAGGTTACCTGTCCCGCAGGCCGCGCATCGCGAGATAGTACCCGAGGACGCCGAAGCCGGTGACCATGCCCAGGCTGACCTGGGCGGTATCGGACACCGGCCCGCGCCGCACCGGGTTGGAGATGTGGACCTCGATCACGGGGAACGTCACCTGGCTGATCGCCGCGGTCAGCGCGGGATAGCCGCGGGAGAAGCCCGCCGGGTTGACCAGCGCGCCGTCAAACCCCTGGTCATTGGCTTCGTAGAGACGGTTGATGACGTCGCCTTCGGTGTTCGAATGGAATATTTCGACGGTGATGTCCAGATCCTTGGCGTATTGAAGGATGTGCTGGTTGTATTGGTCCAGCGTCATGGTGCCGAATATCTCGGTTTGCGTTTTGCCGCGCATGTTCATGCCGGCGCCCTGGACGATGAGAAGTTTCATGGCGACGCTTTCCCGTGAGGTCGAAACGGGTTCGACGGTAGGCGGGTGGTCGGTGGCTGACAAGCGCGCTTGTATCGGGGCATCCTGTCGGGCAATCCTGGCGCGATGCTCGCAGCGCCAAAGGCTGATCGACTCGTTCGTGCCCGCCTGGCCCGCCGATCGGGGATTGCCCTGACGGCCAAGCGTGCTTACTGGGCAGCCCAATAACCCATCAGGACCCTGTTTTCATGCCCATGATCCGAGCGCTCCAGCTTCTTGGCGACCGTCAGGTCGCGCTGGTCGAGCGTGACGCGCCGCCGGCGCCCGGACCGGACGAAGTCCAGCTCCGCGTTCGCGCGGTTGGGCTGAACCACATCGACGTGTGGGGATTTCGCGGCATGGCGTTCGCCAAACGGCTGTATCCGCTGACGGTCGGGGCGGAAGCCGCCTGCGAAGTTGTCGCCGTCGGGGCCGGCGTGACCAACGTCAAGGCGGGGGACCGCGTGGTGCCGTATTCCGCTTTGACCTGCGGCTCCTGTCCCGCCTGCGTCCGCGGGCGCGACAACCTGTGCGAAAACGTCGCGGGCGTCCGCGGCTTCCATATCGACGGTTTCGCGCAGGACCTGACCAACCATCCTGCCAGGCTGCTGGTGAAGATCCCCTAGGGCGTGTCCATGCGGGACGCCGCCTGCGTCGCGGTCGCGTATGGCACCGTCGAACACATGCTGTTCGATAACGCCCAACTGGAGCCCGGCGAGTGGATTCTGGTGCATGCGGGCGGCTCCGGGATTGGCAGCATCGCGATCCGCATAGCCAAAGCCATCGGCTGCACCGTCATCACCACCGTCGGGTCGGCCGACAAGGCGGAAAAGGCCCGGGCGCTCGGTGCCGACCATGTCATCAAC
>DATARX010000334.1:0-2420 GCA_036263955.1 Rhodopila sp. | reverse complement strand
GGTTTTGGGGGCTGCTTGTTCAGGCGACCGTTTCCCTTGTCTCCGCGCCGGCTTCTGGCGACTGCTGCGAGTGAAGCGCGTTCGTGGCGCGGCGGTGGCAGCGTCGCGAATCACCTCTTCGGCATGGGCGCGCGCGGTCGTTAAACGATCGGCCCCTTGATCTCCCGCGTCAGCTTCTGCCGCATGGCTTCGGTGAAGTCCTGGTACGATCGGCAGGTGACGGCGAACGCGTTGGGGCCACCGATCACCTCGTTGGTGTAGGAGGTCAGCAGATCCGGCTCCTCGTGCAGGATGCAAAGCCCGTTGATCGTGATGTCCGCCGCCGCCATGCGGTCGCGGATCGGCCCGGGTGCAATCCCCTCGTTGGACCGGCCGTCCCCGATCACGTTGACAATGTTCCGTTTGGGAATCGCCGGCACCTTGGCCAGCAAGGTGAGCGACGCAAGCAGTGCCTCCCCGATCGCGGTGGATCCGGCGCGAACCGTACGCGGCATGTTGTCCACCTCATCGGCAAAGGCGTGCAAGTCGGCTTGTGTGGAAATCCGGGTCCAGTCGGTCAGGACATCCTGCTGTCCGCTGCCGGACCACAGCAGCAAGGACAGCGCGCTGGTGCCGGTCAGGCCAGCCGCCACTGCTGGATCGCGCAGCGCCGCCGCCATGCCGCCGGCAATCAGGCCGAATTCGTCATAGGTCACGCTGGCGGACCCGTCCACTGCAAGCACCATTGCGAGGTCAATATGATCCACGTCGTTGCTTCCGCATGCTGTGGGCAAGGCCGGGCGCGAGGGGCCGTCCGGACCCGCAAAGGGCCGGCGGCCCTTCAGACCCAAGCCCGCGAAGGACCGGCGGCCCTTTCCCAAGCCCGCGACGGGCCGGCGGCCCTTCAGTCCCAAGTATGCACGCGTGCAACAGCCGCAGCCAACCTCCCGGGCTATCGCGAACGTTACACAGTCTGCCCTAAGTTTCGCCGTATTCGGGAGACAGCATCGAATCGTCATGGAGGAACACCCGTTCCTCGACGCCGAGATGTGGCTGGAGGCCAGGATGACGATGTCCCGCAGGGAAATGCGCGGCGGCCGAGTCTACGCAATTCCGTTATTCGGGATCATCGTGCTGCTGGCGTGTTATTGGCTCCTGGCGGACTGGCAGCGGGTGCCAGCCATGATCAACACCGCATTGGCGGCAATTCACTGGCCGGTTTGAACCGCCCGCCACGGCGATCGTCCGGCATCACCATCTCCTCCGCCGATGATTCGGCACGCGCCAAATCATCGGGGGGGTGCCTGAACTTATAAGGCCGTTACGACCGCACGCCACGCTCGCGCAGATCCTTGTTGAAGGCTGGGTCGAACACGCGGGCCAGATCGGACCGGCTCACGCCGATGTCCATCAGTTCGCGATCTGACATCGATGCGAGTTCAGCGGCGGCCTCCCTCTCGTCATACCACGCGATGAAGGCGGCGACACGCCGGGACACCCAGGCGGCCAGGCCGGGCTTGCGAATCGCCGGCGAAGCCGCGGCCGCTGTCCGCAGGTTGGGCTCTTCCCATTTCGCGTCGATATAGCTCAAGCTGGGCAGCCGGAAGGCGTATTGAGAATCAGCGGTTTGAGCGCTCATGACCATTGTCCATATCAACCCGGATGCTACGCGACGTCGGGGTGGCGGGGCGCCCCCGGGCTTTGATGCAGCGCAACATAGGCATCATGACGCCGGGATTAACCGAATAAAATCCCCAAACTGCCATGCGTTCTACGCATGGTTCGGGAATCAGTTATGAATTCCGGCGCGGGCCGGATTGCGAAGGATCAAAAGAATGAGTGCTTCCGCATTATCAGCGCTCCGCCAGGCGCTTGTTCAACAGGGTCTCGACGGCTTCATTGTCCCGCGCGCGGACGAACACCTCGGCGAATATGTTCCTGCCTCGGCGGAGCGTCTGGCCTGGCTGACGGGATTCACCGGAAGCGCCGGCCTGGCGGTTGTTCTGGCCTCGACCGCGGCCGTCTTCACCGATGGACGCTACATCCTGCAGCTTGCCGAACAGACCGATCCCGCCTTGTGGCAGCGCCGGCACGTCACAGACGAGCCGCCGGCGTCCTGGCTGGCACAGAACGCACCCAAACAGGGCCGCATCGGCTACGATCCGCTGCTGATCAGTGAAGACGGACTCATCCGGTACACCGACTCGGGCCTGCTCATGGTTCCCGTCGAGCAAAATCCGATCGACGCGGTCTGGATCGACCGTCCGGCCCCGCCGTCCGCGCCCGCCCAGCCGCATCCACTGGCCTATGCCGGCCGATCGTCGGAGGATAAGCGGGCCGAAGTAGCCAGGCTGTTGCGCGAAGCGAAGCAGGACGCGGCGGTGCTGACCGATCCGGCCTCGATCGCCTGGCTGTTGAATATCCGTGGCGGCGACGTGCCG
>DATARX010000315.1:0-5286 GCA_036263955.1 Rhodopila sp. | reverse complement strand
TGCTGGCCGATGCCCGCCTCGCCGTCGCCAAGGCGGACCTGGCCGGCGCGCAGCAGAAGATCGACCGGGCCATCGCCGCCCAGCCGAAATCGCCGGAAGCACTGCTGGCCAAGGCGCAGTTGCTGCGGCTGAAAAACGACGTTCCCGGCGCCATCGCGGTGCTGGACGAACTGATCAACGATCAGCCCAGCGTCATGCAGGCACGGCTGGACCGCGCCAGCCTGGAACTGTCGGTCGGCAAGAACGACGCCGCCAAAGCCGATATCGACGCCGTCCTGAAGGGTACGCCCGGCAACGTGCAGGCGATCTACCTACAGGCGGTCATGGAAGCGCAGTCGCGTAATTACAAGGCGGCGGATGCGGACCTGGAACGTATCTCCGGGTTCATCGGCCGTATCCAGCGCGCCTACTACCTGCAGGCCGTGGTGAAGGAACAGCTCGGCCAGATCGAGCAGGCTGAGGAAGCCGCGCTCAAATACCTGGGTCGCGCGCCAAACGATCTGGCCGCTTACAAGGTGCTGGCCCGGATCCAGTTTGCCAAGCACCGGCCGGACCAGGTGGTGGAGACACTCTCCAAGGTCGCGGCATCGGGCAAGGCGGATGCCGAAGCCTACGATCTGTTGGGGCGCGCCTATGCGGCCACCGGGCAAGGGCCGGAAGCCATCCAGTCGTTTCAAAAGGCGCAGACGATGGCGCCCAACGATGTCGGCGTGCAGACCAGGCTGGCGTCGGTTCGCATGGGCATGGGCGACCCCGACGCGGCGATGGGGGACCTGGAACACACGCTGCAACTGGCACCAAAGCTGCCCGCGGTGAGCGAGGCCTTGTTCTTCGCCGCACTGGCGACCGGAGATACCGCGAAAGCCGGCGACGCCCTGGCGAAAATCCAGGCCGCCCAGGGGCAGACCGAGATTGTCGGCAACCTGAACGGCCTGTTCAAGCTGGCACAGATCGATTTCGCCGGCGCAAAGGCGATATTCGCCGATCTCGTGCAGAAATATCCTGATTTCACGCCGGCCAAGATCAATCTCGCCCGTGTCGATATCATGCTGGGCGATCGTGCCGCGGCCGACAAGATCCTGAACGACGTGCTGGCGAAGCAGCCGGCCGCGGAGCCCGCCTTGACCATGGTCGTGTCCGGCGACGTGCAGCAGAACAAGCTTCAGGAAGCGGCCGGCGTGCTGGAACAGGCGCATCGTGCCGATCCCAGCCTGACGCGTGTCACCGTCAGCCTGGGCGACGTCTACATCCGTGCCGGCTCGGCACAGAAGGCGCTGGATCTGGCGTCCGCCGAAAAAGGCGCCAACGCCGCCTCCACCGACATCATGAGCCTTCGCGCCGCTGCCTATCTGGCCCTCGGGCAGAAGAAAGACGCCCGCGACACCTATACGGAGATCCTGAAGGCCGACAGCAAGATCGTCGGGGCGCGACGCCAGCTCGTCGCCCTGCTGATCGACGCCGGCGATTTCGAAAGCGCCCGCAATATCCTGACCGCCGGGATCGCGGCCAATCCGCGCGATTATCAGCTCTACCAGGACTACGTCATGGTCGACCTGAAGTCGACCGGGATGGATGCGGCTTTGGCCACCGCCGACCGTCTGCAGTCCCAGGATCGTGACTTCCCCGCCATCCGAGCGCTGAAGGGTGACATCTACCTGGCGGCGAACCGTCCGGCCGACGCCGTGGCGGCGTATACCGAGGCGAACAACAACGCTCCGTCCAACCTTCTGGTCACGCGGCTGGCCGGAGCACTGCTGCGCGCGGGACGCGCCGACGACGCCAAAACGTTGCTGCAAAACTGGCTGGCGAAGAACGCCGACGACGCGGTCGTGATCGAACAGATCGCCGAGATCAACATCGCCGGCGAAAAATGGGACGACGCGGCCAGGTATCTGGAGCAGTTGCTGAAACAGAAGCCGCATGACGCGGTGGCACTGAACAATCTGGCCTGGGTGTATCAGCAGCAGGGCAAGGATGCGCCGGCCCAGGCGCTGGCGCGGCAGGCCTATGTGCTGGCGCCAAGCGCGCAGACGGCGGATACACTCGGCTGGATCCTGACCACCGGCGGCGATCCCAGGAACGGCGCCACCCTGCTGCGCCAGGCCAGCGGTGACGGCAGCGGTGATCCGCGGATCCTGTATCACTACGCGGTGGCGCTGAACGACAACGGCGACAAGGATGGGGCAAAAAAGGCGCTCCAGGGCGTGGTGGCCAATCAGGGCCAGTTCAAGGAAAAGGAACTCGCCCAGAAGCTGCTCGACGATCTGTCGAAAGGCACCTGAGCGACCCGCCGGACGGTCGGGCAACCCGCGCCGATGGCCCCGTCGGTCGCCCCGTCGGTCGCCCCGTCGGTCGCCGCCCCGTCGATCGCCCCGTCGATCGTCCGGTCGACGGGGCCTGTGCGCCTGCTGACCTTCTCCACCCTGTTTCCAAACGCGGCTCGGCCGAACCTGGGCATCTTCGTGGAGAACCGGCTGCGGCATCTGGTCGCCGGCGGCGAAGCCACGAGCCTGGTGCTCGCTCCTGTGCCGTGGTTCCCCAGCCGCGCCAGGATGTTCGGCGACTGGGCGGTGAATGCCGGCGCACCGGCGGCGGAAACCCGCCATGGCATTGCGATCCGCCACCCACGTTATCCGGTCATCCCCAAGGTCGGCATGTCGATCGCTCCCTGGCTGTTGTATCGGGCGATGGTGCCGCAGGTTTCGCGCCTACTGGGCGAGGGCCATCAGTTCGACGCCATCGACGCGCATTACCTGTATCCCGACGGCGTGGCCGCCACCTGGCTGGGCCGGCGTTTCGGGCTGCCGGTGGTGATGACGGCCCGCGGCAGTGACGTGACCGAGATCCCGCGTTATGCGACCCCGCGCCGGCTGATCCAGGGTGCGATCCGTGATGCCAGCGCCCTGGTCACGGTCAGCGCCGCCCTGAAAGAGGCGCTGGTGGAACTTGGCGCACCCAACGCGAAGGTCACGGTCCTGCGCAACGGTGTGGAGACCGACCTGTTTCGGCCGCCCTCGGATCGCGTCGCCATCCGAACCACGCTCAAGCTGATGGGGCCGACACTGATTTCGGTCGGCAACCTGGTGGAACGCAAGGGGCACGACCGCACGATCGAGGCGATGCGCCAGCTTCCCGGGTTCGAACTGCTCATCGTCGGCGATGGGCCCGAACGCGGGCGGCTGTCCGGATTGATCCGCGAACACGGGCTAGGTGACCGGGTGCGGCTGCTGGGGTCGCGACCGCACCGGGAATTGCCCGATCTGTATGGCGCGGCGGATGCCTCGGTTCTGGCATCATCGCGGGAAGGCTGGGCAAACGTGCTGCTGGAGTCGATGGCCTGCGGCACCCCCGTGGTGGCCTCCAACATCTGGGGCAACCCGGAGGTTGTCGGCGCGCCTGAGGCCGGGCTGATCTACGAGCCCAATACGCCGGACGGGATCGCCGCCGGCGTCCGACGGCTGTTCGCCGACCTGCCGGAGCGGGCGGCGACGCGGGCTTATGCGGAACCATTCAGCTGGGATGAAACGACCGCCGGCCAGTTGGCGCTGTTTTGGCGCGTCATGGCGCAACCCTGACCAGGCTCAAAACCCGGAGTATTCCTGTGTCGCGCATTTTCGGAAATATCTGCGTTGTCGGCCTGCTGTCCGGCCTGGCGGCGTGCGCGGGACCTGCTCGCCCCGCTTGCGCCCCGGGCGTGGGTTCGCCCATGGCGCTGTTCACCCTGTATCTTGGCGAGGCCATACCCGGGCGCGATGCCTTGACGGATAAGGAATGGCGTTCGTTCCTTGACGCAACCGTTACCGCCAACCTGCCCAATGGCTATACGGTGCTGGATGCCAATGGTGCCTGGATGAACCCGATCACCCATCGGACCATTACCGAGGCGACCAAGGTCGTTGTCGCCGCGCTGCCGGAGGTTCCGGATAGCCTGGCCGCGATCAACCGGATCCGTACGGACTATCAGTTAAGGTTCAACCAGCAGTTGGTCGGAATGACGGTGCAGCAGGCCTGCGGAACGTTCTGATACGAGCCGGCACTAAAGAAAAGGGGCGCCCGAAGGCGCCCCTCTCTCATCACGTAACGGTCGAAATTTACTTGATGATGATTTCGACGCGCCGGTTCTGCGGCTCACGAACGCCCGCGCCGGTCGGGACCAGCAGGTGGGTTTCGCCGAAGCCCTGGATCGCGATGGCGCTCTTGGGCACGCCGTCCTTAACCAGTTCCGCCGCAACCGCCTGGGCGCGCCGCACCGACAGGCCCTGGTTGTACTTCGCCGTGCCCGACGTGTCGGTGTAGCCGTTCACTTCAAGCCGGGTGTACTGCACCTTGGTGGAGTTCGCAGCGGCTTCCGACACGATCTGGCGCGCCCGGTCGGTCAGGTCCGCCTTGTCCCAATCGAAGAACACGAGGTAGGAGCGGGAGACCGGGGACGGTGCGACCGCGGCCGGCACTGGTGCCACCGGAGCCGGTGCGGGGGCAACCCCGAACGCGTACCGGAAACCCACCATGATGGTGTTGTTGTAGTCGCCGCCGAGGTGGATGACCGCCGGGCGGGTCGTGGCACCAACCGTGGCGGTGCCACCGTACGCCCGGTCAGGGCCGGCGATCCCCATGAAGCGATAGTCGGCGGTCAGCGACAAGCCCGGAACGCTCGACATCGGGAAGGCCACGCCCGCGATACCCTGGTAAGCGAAGTTGCCCACCGTATGGGTCGCGCTACGGACCAGCGCCGGGGGCACGAAGGCGTAGAGGTTGCGATCCTGCGCCCACTGATAGCCAACGCCCGCGCCGATATACGGTTGGACGTAAGGGACCAGGCCAACGAAGTCATACAGCACGTTGACCATCACGCCGTATTTCTGTTCCTGACCGCCGGCGGACTGGCTGCTGCCGATGCCGTTGATGGTGTTGTAGCGATAATCACCCTCGACTTCAGCCCGCAGCCCGTTGCCGAGGCCATACCCGAGGCTCAGCGCGGCGGCCGGCCCGACTTTGGTCGACAGATCGCCGCTGGCGTTACCGAGCCCCCCCACGCTGAGATGAGCGTTCTCGCTCGCCATGACGTTCACACCGGCAGCGCCCCCGACATACAGACCGGTGATTGGCTGGGCGTTCGCCGCGAGCGGCAGCGCCAGCATCGTGGCAGCTACCAAAGCATTGCGGAACTTCATTTAACCTCTCCTTAGTTCAACAGACCGGGCGATGCAGGTCCGAAAGTATCCGACGGCCCGCCTTTTCGCTGATACAACCATAGCGATGCGAATCACTGATAGCGAGAGGGCGACG
>DATARX010000042.1:0-1567 GCA_036263955.1 Rhodopila sp. | reverse complement strand
GCGCAGATGGAACAGACGTTCCAGAACCTCGACCGCTGTCTCAAGGCGGCCGGCGCCACCTGGGCCGATGTCGTCAAGACCAACACCTTTGTCACCGATTTCGACGAGTTCCAGAAGTGCGCCGACATCCGCATGCGCTATCTCGGGGTGGCGACCCCGACCAGCACGACCGTCGGCGTTACCCGTCTCGCCGGACCCGATTTCATGATCGAGATCGAGGCCGTCGCCCTCGTCAATTCCTGAGAAGCGGGTCCGGGCCGACGCCGGTGCGGCGGCCCGGCAACCCCGATCCGAGGAGGGGGGCAGGGTTTGGACGATTTCGATTGGCACGGCGGCGCGACCGCGGATCAAGGACAGCATGCCAAAAAATGATGGGCGCGGTCGCCGACGAATGGCGCCGGCGCCGGGGTGACGCGCGGTGATGGACGACACGAGCACGTTGCCGGGCCGATCGGCGCCGAGATTGCCCTGCCCGAGAGTTAGGCGGCGGCGTGTGATCGGCGGAATTACGCCCGAGGCCGGTTAACAACCCGAAACGACAGCTTTTCGGGCAGTGGGCCGTTGCCAGGTCTCTCCCGTAATCCGGGCTGAGACCCTGCCGGCGCGCGCAGGGCCGGTTCTCTTGACCAGGGCCAAAGGAAGTCGGCAATCTTCATTGAACTGAGGAGCGTGGCTCTCGAAGCGGCATGGAGGGGAAATGGCCAACCGTTCAGCGGCAGGAAGCAGGCTTATCGACCGGCGTATGGTGCTGCAGGTCGCGGCGGCGCTCGGTGCGGCTGGACCGGCGCTGATGCGCCAAGGGCATGCCGCCGCGCGGCCGCCAGTGGTCATTGATGCCCAGGTCCACGCCTATGCCGCGAACACGCCTGAGCGGCCGTGGCACAGCGTTCCGAACTGGCCCGCCCACGTCACCGGCGACGAGATGGTGGCGGCGATGGACAAGGTCGGCGTTGACGGTGCGATCTACATCTCGCCGTTCTCGATGTACCAGTACGACGGCAGCTATGCGGTCTCGGTGCAACGTGCCCACCCCGACAAGTTCGCCCTGGTCAAACCGGTCGATCCGGATGATCCGGCGGTGGCCGATGTCATCGGCGACTGGAAGAAGACATCGGGCACGGTCGGCATCCGCATAATCCTGACGAAAGAGTCTAAGCGCGCGCCGGACGATCCGGGGCTCGATCGCATCCTGCGCGCGGCGGTCAAAAACGATTTCCCGGTCAACGTCCTGTTCTGGGGCAACGTCGACGCGGGCACGGCGCTGATCGACCGCCACCCCGACGCGCGGTTCATCATCGACCATATGGGCATCCAGCAGCCGAGCGCACCGCCGGCGCCGCCGCAGCCCTGGGCCGATCTTCCGAAAGTGGTGGAACTCGCCAAACGCAAGAATGCGGTGATCAAGATCACCGGCGCCTGCACGCTATCGAAGGAGCCGTATCCGTTCCCGGACATCTGGGACCCGCTGGCCCGCATATTCGACGCCTGGGGGTTCGAGCGCTGCTTGTGGGGCACGGACTGGACGCGCGCGTTTGCAGTCGTCAACTACGAGCAGGGCGTCGAGCCC
>DATARX010000289.1:0-9036 GCA_036263955.1 Rhodopila sp. | reverse complement strand
GGTCGGGCTGGCCTGCGTCGCATTGGCGGGCATCCTGTCGCTGGGGGAACTCAGCGAATTTCTGTACTGGCAGTTCTGATGGCGTGGTTTCTCCGGATCTGGGTCATCGCACTGCTCGGCCTTGGGTTGCTGGTTGTGGGTTTGAACCTGCTGGTTGACCCCTATGATGTCTTTGGAACTCCACGGATCCAAGGCATCAGCCTGCTGAAGCCCGGCCCGAGGAACCACGTCCTGCTCGCCAAGACCTATCAGGAAGCGCGGGCTCATCCGGTCACCGTGCTGATCGGCTCATCCTCTACGCATTTCGGAATCGATGCGGGCGGTTCGGCGTGGCCGGTATCCATGCGCGGCGTCTATAATTATGGAATCCCGGGCGGCTACGCGACATCGAGCCTGTCTACGCTGCGAGAGGCGCTGACCGCCGGTGGTGTGAAGAATGCCGTGTTTTTTCTCGATTTCCAGAATTTTTTCATCCCGGAAGGGCCTGCCGGCGGCCGGGACGACGGCGAGCGGCGCTTTCGCGCGTTGCCCGACGGGACGCCCAATCCTGACCGCCCACTGCAGATGGCGAACGATATGTTCCTGTCGCTGGCGACCATGGCCGCATCGATCGACAGCGTTAAGACCATCGCAGGTCAGCGGGACGCGGGCTTGTTGAACCTCGCGCCGAACGGATCGTCGACCGATGCAGACTTCATCGATGCCGCCCGCGCCGACGGCATGCACGACCTATTTGCGCAAAAAGACGATTTCGAGGCCGCACGAGCGGCCGGTCTGCGGCGGGTGATGGCCGGCTGGCGGGGCGAGTTGCCCAATCTGGACATCATTCGCGGCATCATCGCATTGGCCCGCGCGCACAATGTGGCACTGACGCTGGCGATCGCGCCACATCATGGCGATGCCCTGGAGATTTACTGGCGCATGGGTCTCTGGCCACGGTTGGAGCAGTTGAAAGTCGAACTCGCGACGATCGTCGCGAAACAGGGCGGAGACGTCGCCCTGTGGGACTTCATGGATTACAGCGATTTCAATACGGAACCGATCCCGGCGGCCGGGGACCGACGGACCAAGACGAACTGGTTCTGGGAGCCGACCCACTTCAAAAAGCAACTCGGCGCGATCATGGTTCAGAACATGTTCGGTCACGTGATGCCTGGCACAGCCCAGCCTGGTACCCCCCAGTCCGGCGTGCCGCTGTTCGGCGTGCGCTTGACGCCGGAGAATGTGGCCGATCGAAACGCGCAGGTTCGGGCCCAGCGGGAGGCTCGTGTATGCGGACGGAAGGACAGCCCCTTATTGACATCCCTGTCGACACCGCTGCCCGACGGGTGCGATAACCCCCAGGAGCCACGCGGGCCGACATGACGCAAGGTGGCCGGAGACGCGCTTACGTTACCGCGTTTCCCGCGGCCGCAATGCGCTGTATGAAGCGCGATCGACCCATCCAACGATATCGGCAATCCAATGGCAGGCCATTCCCAATTTAAGAACATCATGCACCGCAAGGGTGCGCAGGACGCCCGTCGCGCCCGGCAATTCGCCCGCATCATCCGTGAAATCACCGTCTCCGCCCGACATGGCCTGCCCGACCCGGCCTCCAACCCGCGGCTGCGGGCCGCGGTCACGGCGGCGCGTCAGGCCAACATGCCGAAGGATACGGTCGATCGTGCCATCAAGAAGGCTGCCGGCGCGGGTGGCGGCGACGATTATGTGGATGTGCGGTATGAGGGCTATGGGCCGGCCGGCGTCGCGGTGATTGTCGAGGCGCTGACCGACAACCGCAATCGCACCGCGTCCGATGTGCGGACCGCGTTCAACAAGTACGGTGGGGCGCTGGGCGAGACGAACGCGGTCAGCTTCATGTTCAATCGGTTGGGCGTGATCCGGTATCCGGCCTCGGTCGCCAGCGCCGACGATATGCTGGAGGCCGCCATCGAAGCGGGCGCGGAGAACGCCGAAAGCGACACCGAATTCCATGAGATCACGTGTCCGATCGAAGATTTCTTCGCCGTGCGCGATGCGCTGGAGTCACGCTTCGGAGCGCCGGAAAGCGCGAAGCTGGACTGGCGGCCGACCACGACGGTGACGCTGGACGAGGACCGGGCCGCCGCGGTGCTGAAGCTGCTGGATGCGCTGGACGAGAATGACGATGTCCAGAACGTCTATGCCAATTTCGACATTCCCGAGGCCGTCATGCAGAAGCTGTCGGGCTGATCCGGCGCCTGCACGGCGTGGGAGGGTCGCTTCTCGTGGTGGGCGGTCATCGATAGCGTCCGCCGTGGGTATCCAGCCGATCGATCGACTCGGGTGGCGGCGCTTCGCCGGCGAGGCGGTAATGCGAGGCGTGGCGCGTGCGGTAGCCGACCGAAGGACGGTCGAGAAAACCGAGGCGGGCGCCCATCGTGCGCATGTGCTTCCAGACTTCCTGGTCGGTGACGGCGGCGGCCTCCTGCGGCGACAGGATCCAGGCGATCAGGTGCTGGAAAGCCGACTTCATCACCAGCAGGCAACTCGTGTCTATATAGCGGTGGCCGTTCAGCACCGGGCAATTCGCCAGGAAGGAGCCATCCAGCCGGTTGAGCGTGCGGCTGGACGAGCACGCGTCCAGGTTGTTGGCCTGGACATAGCGCAGCAACGCTTCCAGGTGGTCGGGCTGGAACCAGTTGTCGGCATCGAGAAACGCGATCGCATCGGCGCCCTGGGCGATGGCGTTGTAGCAGCCGATCAATCGGGGTGTGTTGCCGTAGTCCTGATAGTTGCGCCCCAGCAGGATATGAGTGCCCCGGAACGACGGGATCTGGGCCGGGGTCGATCCGTCGCAGACCAGGATATGCCCCGCGGGGATGGTCTGCGCGCGCACGCTGTCATGGGCCTGGCATATCCAGTCCAGCGGGGTCTGAAAGTACGGGGTTACGACGCAGATTTTCATAGGCGGGTCTTCATCCGGGTTCGGCGCGGGGCGCTGGCACGATGGCGTGGCCGGGTCCCAAGGAATGTGATCGAAGGCTTACACCATGTTCAGGCGGCGCCGTCAGCCGGAACATGGTGTAAGCACGCATTGCATTTCGGGGACACGATTCGCCAATGATCAGGCTGCTGGGCATCGATCCGGGATTGCGTTTCACCGGCTGGGGATTGGTCGACGTGGACGGGAATCGTCTCATGCATGTCGCGGACGGGGTGATCGCCACCGACAACACCGATTCGGTCCCGGCGCGATTGAAAATCCTGCACGACGCGTTGATGGCGCTGCTGACCCTGCATCGGCCGGCCGAGGCCGCGGTCGAGGAAACCTATGTCAACCGCAACGGGGCGGCGACGCTCAAGCTGGGCTATGCGCGCGGGGTCGCCTTGCTGACGCCGGCGCTGGCCGGGGTTCCGGTGACCGAATATGCCGCCAAGACCGTCAAGATGGCGGTGGTGGGGACCGGCGGGGCGGAGAAGGAGCAGGTTGTGATGATGGTGCGCCGGCTGCTGCCCGGTGCCACGCTGCGCCGAGCGGACGCGGCGGATGCGCTGGCCGTGGCGATCTGCCATGCGCATCACCGCGCCTCTCGCATGGCCTGGTCGAAGGCCGCTATTGGCGGGTAGTGTTTCGAATCTGAAGTTCGCGGTACCCCAGACTCGAGACCCAAATTCTTCGCTTTTAGTGGCTTGCGCGTTTTGTTGGTGACCTGCTCGTCCCCTACGTCCGTCGCTTAATGCGGCGTACGTAGGGGCCAGGACACCAGGGCATGATCGTTGCGTCCGAGGTTCTTCGCTATTCCAGGGCTTCGGCCAGCAACTCCAGCGCTCGGATGCCGAATGCCCGCATGTTGGCGATGCGATCCGCGCTGCCGGTTTCCAGCGTGATTACCTTGGAAAACCGCGCGCCGGTTACCGCGATGCAGGTATGGCCCGCGTTGTCGCCGTAACGGTTGCCGGTGGGACCGGTGGCGCCGGTTTCGCCGAGCCCCCAGCTTGCGTCCAATCGGGCGCGCACGGTGTCGGCGAGGAGCAGGGCGTAGGGTTCGGTGGAGGCGCGCTCGATCGGCGCGGGCAGCGGGTTCGGGATCTCCAGGAAGGCCTTGCGCGCGTAGGCGGTGTAGATGACCCCGCCACCGCGGAAATAGGCCGAGGCGCCGCCGACCGACAGCAAGGCCGCCGAGAGCAGGCCGCCGGTGGAGGATTCGGCGATGCCGATCGTCTCGTTGCGTTGCTTGAGCCGGGCGCCGATTTTCTCGGCCAGGGGCAGCAGGGCTTCCATCGGTGTTTCCCTTCGTTCGAGGCAGGGGATAGTTGCCTGGGCCGCCGATCCTGTCGATACGCGCCGCCGGCGCTGGCTGGCGACCTTTTTGCGGCACAGCCTTGCATTGCGTTGATACACAACGATATTTGCCGATTATGGGAGTGCGGACATGCATCGGCTGAGGAACACCGGAAGCGGACCAGGGCCGCGGACCGGCGGCAATTGGCTGGCGGGGATGGTGATCGGTTCCGCCATTATCACCATGGCGACGCAGGCGGTCCTGCTGGGTGTCGGCGCGGCGATCAAGGATGCGACGCTGAAGGGCGAGTAGCGGCCGGTTGGCGGTAGCGAACCGCCCGCCTGCCGTGCGACAAGTGTCCCATGCCTGACCACCGTATCGATACGGCCAATGTGGGAGACGACAGCGTCGCGGTTACCGCTGAACTGACCGCGGTGATCGTTGCCGTGACCGAAGGGCAGCCGCGCGTGCTGACCATCGAACGCGGCCAGGCGTTGCCGTCCGGACCGTTCGAGCCGGGGCACCGGTCCCTGCAGGCCGGGTTGCGGTCCTGGGTAGAGACGCAAACCCATCACCCGTTGGGCTATGTCGAGCAACTCTACACCTTTGCGGATCTGGACCGGAAACAGGGCACGCTGGGGCGGGTCGTGTCGGTCAGCTATCTCGGCCTGACGCGTGAGGCCCCGGTGGTGGGCGGCTGGGACGCCGCCTGGCAGCCCTGGTATCGGTTCTTTCCGTGGGAGGACGGCCGGGGTCCCGGTGCCGCGCTGGCGGAATCGGTTCTGGCGCCACCGCTGTTCGATTGGGCGGCAAGCGTGGATGATCCGGCCATTCAACGGGAGCGGCAGCGCCGGATTACGATCAATTTCGGCCTGCGCGGCCAGCGCTGGAACGAGGAGCTGGTTCTTCAGCGTTACGAACTTCTTTGGGAAGCTGGCCTGGTGGCGGAAGGGCGGGGTGCGGCGGCGGATCTGTCGCGGACTCTGATCGATGCGCTGGGCGAGCCGATGCGGCATGACCATCGCCGGATTCTGGCGACCGGGGTCGCGCGTTTGCGAGCCAAAATCAAGTATCGGCCGGTGGTGTTCGAACTGATGCCGGCGTGCTTCACGCTGCTGCAGTTGCAGCGGACGGTGGAGGCGCTGGCCGGACGTCTGCTGCATAAGCAGAATTTCCGCCGGCTGATCGACCAGCAGGATCTGGTCGAGGAAACCGGTGACGTTACGACCGAAACCGGCGGTCGGCCGGCCAAGCTGTTCCGCTTCCGGCGCGAAGTGCTGGCGGAGCGGCGGGTGGCGGGAACCAAGCTGCCGCTGGTGCGGGCGGTTTGAGCGGGCGATGAGCGTAGCAGGCGGGATGCGGCGGCGCGGGATGATCGCCGGGTCGGGCGCGGCCCTGCTTGCGTTGCCTGGGACTGCGTCGTCGTCGGCGGCGGCGGAGACCACCCGCCTGCCGGCCGAACTTCCGGAGGGGACCAGGCAGGTCGACCAGTTCGCCAATCTACCGGATAAGCGGCGGCTGTTGCGGCTGGCGGACCGGCCGCCGAATTACGAAACCCCGGTTGATGCGTTTACCAATCCGGTGACACCGAACGACCGGTTCTTCGTACGCTACCACCTGGCGGGCGTGCCCTCGGCCGATGACATGGACGGCTGGACGCTGAGCATCGGCGGCGACGCGGTGGATCATCCCGTCCGGCTGAAAATGCAGGACCTGCTCGACCTGCCGTCTAATGAGGTGCTGGCGGTTTGCCAGTGTGCCGGGGCTCGCCGCGGCCTGGGCCTGCCCCATGTTGCCGGGCTGCAGTGGGGCGATGGCGCGATGGGTTGTGCGGTGTGGCGCGGTCCGGCGCTGCGGGACGTGCTGAAAGCCTGCGGGGTGAAGACCGGCGCGCTGGAGGTCTGGTTGAGCGGCGCGGACAAGCCGACGATGGACGGCACGCCGCCCTATCGCAAAAGCATTCCGATGGAAAAGGCGATGGACGCCGATACCATCGTGGCGATCGCCATGAACAACGCGCCACTGCCGCCGCTGAACGGATATCCCGCCCGGCTGGTCGTGCCAGGGTGGGTCGGCGCGTACTGGATGAAGCACCTGACGACGATCGAGGTGCGTTCGACTCCGCTGGAGAATTACTGGATGCGGGACGCCTACCGTGTCCCCGGCGGATTGTTTCCGGTGGATCATCCGTTTCCGTCACAGGCGGCCGACGGCACGGTTCCGGTTACCGAACTCGTGGTCAATTCGCTGATCGCCGATCCGTTGGAGGGGCATGAGGTCGACCGGTCCGGTTTTGTCATCCGCGGGATCGCCTGGGACCGCGGGGCGGGGATCAACCGGGTCGAGGTTTCGCTCGACGGTGGGCACAACTGGCAGGATGCGCTGCTGGACCGGCCGTTGGGTCGTTATGCCTATCGACTGTTCAGCACGCAGACCAACCTGATGCGCCCGGGGCCTTACCAGCTGGTGTCTCGCGCAACGAGCAACAGCGGGGAGAAGCAGGTTGCGCGGTTGAAGGTCAATCCGGGCGGGTATTTCAACAATCTCCCTCGGCCGATTCCGGTTCTGGTTACATGAGGCTGGGTTGGGTGGCATTCATCGCGGTTGTGGGCTGCCGGGGGGCGCTGGCGGCGGATCCGCCGATGCCGCTGAAGCCGGGCGTGGGGGATAGCGCGACGGTGGCGGCTTGTTCGGCGTGCCACACGACGAACTATATCCTCATGAACAGCCCGTTCCTGACGCCGGAGGCCTGGACGGCGGAGGTGGCGAAGATGCGGTCGGCGTTCGGGGCGCCGATCGACGAAGCCACCGCGGCAGTGATCGCGGGGTATCTGGGCGCGAACTATGCCGTGGCGGAGAGGCCGTAGGGAAGGGCCGGGCGCTGCCCGGACCCGCAAAGAGTGCGGCGCACCCTTTGATCCCGGTTACTTTATCGTGTCGGGCGGGGGGGCGTTTGGGTGTAGTCGTAGAAGCCGCGACCGGTCTTGCGGCCGTGCCAGCCGGCTTCGACGTATTTCACCAGTAGCGGGCAAGGGCGGTATTTGCTGTCGGACAGGCCTTCGTACAGCACCTGCATGATCGACAGGCAGGTGTCCAGGCCGATGAAATCCGCCAGCTCCAGCGGGCCCATCGGGTGATTTGCACCGAGTTTCATGGCGTCGTCGATGGCTGATACGGAGCCGACGCCTTCATACAGGGCGAAGACGGCCTCGTTGATCATCGGCACCAGGATGCGGTTGACGATGAACGCGGGGAAATCCTCGGCCACCGCGCTGATCTTGCCCAGCTTGTGGGCCAGGGCTTTCACCGCCTGGAAGGTTGGCTCATCCGTGGCGATGCCGCGAATGATCTCGATCAGCTTCATGACCGGAACCGGGTTCATGAAGTGCATGCCGATGAATTTTTCCGGCCGGTCAGTCACCGCGCCCAGCCGGGTGATGGAGATCGAAGAGGTGTTCGACGCCACCATGGCGGACGGCTTCAGGTGGGGGATCAGCGACTTGAACACCAGCCGCTTGAGGTCTTCTTTCTCGGTCGCGGCCTCGATCACCAGGTCCGCATCGGCGAGAGCGGCGTAGTCGGTGGAAGTGGCGACGCGTGCCAATGCCTCATCGCGCTGGTCGCCGGTGATGATCGAACGGTTGACCTGCCGGTCCATGTTGCGGCCCATGATGGTCATGGCCTTGGTCAGGGCGTCCGGCTTGATATCGACGATCGTTACCGGCAAGCCCGCCAACGCGCAGACATGGGCGATGCCATTGCCCATCTGCCCCGCGCCGATGACGCCAACCGATCGAATTTCCGGTGGTTCGGTCACCATGGGCGCCATATTCGCACCCGGCTGGCTCGCGGCAGATGTGGCATCGGCGTTCATTCAGGTGCGCTCCAGTTCCGCTGCCAGCTCCGGCAGGGCGGTGAACAGATCAGCCACGAGGCCGTAGTCGGCGACCTGGAAGATGGGCGCTTCCTCATCCTTGTTGATCGCCACGATGACCTTGCTGTCCTTCATGCCGGCGAGGTGCTGGATGGCCCCCGAAATCCCGACCGCGACGTACAAATCAGGCGCAACGATCTTTCCGGTCTGTCCGACCTGGAACTCATTGGGAACGAAGCCGGCGTCCACGGCGGCGCGCGAGGCGCCGACAGCGGCGCCCAGTTTATCGGCGATCGGCTCGATCAGCTTGAAGTTTTCACCGTTCTGCATGCCGCGGCCGCCGGAGATCACCACGCGGGCGGCGGTCAGTTCCGGTCGCTCGCTCTTGGACAGTTCGGCAGACACGAATTTGGACAGGGCGGGGATGTCGGCGACAGCCACGGTTTCGGTCGTGGCGCTGCCGCCATCGGCTGCCACCGGGTCGAAGCTGGCGGCCCGGACCGTCATGATCTTTTTGGCATCCGAGGACTTCACCGTGGCCATGCCGTTGCCGGCGTAGATCGGGCGGACGAAGGTGTCGGCGTCCACCACGGCGGCGATGTCGCTGATCGGCTGCACGTCCAGCAGCGCGGCGACCCGCGGCATGACGTTCTTGCCGACCGCCGTCGTGGCGGCGAGCATGTGCGCGTAGGACGGCGCCAGTTGCACCAGCAGCGCCGCCGTCGGCTCCGCCAGCAGGTGATCCAGGGCGGGATTGTCGGCGACCAGCACCTTGGTCACGCCGGGCAATTTCGCCGCCGCGGCGGACGCGCCGGCGAGATCCACGCCGGCGACCAGCACATGGATTTCACCCAGCGCCGAGGCGGCGGCGACCGCGCTGCGGGACGGCTGCTTGATGCCGGAGGCGTCGAATTC
>DATARX010000118.1:0-5643 GCA_036263955.1 Rhodopila sp. | reverse complement strand
ATTCTGGCGCGGCGAAACGCGGCTGCCTTCTGGCTTGCCGTGGTTCTGACCGGCGCCGGGACGGGGCTTGCCGCGACCGCCCTGACCGGCCTGCTGGAACTGACCCAGCACCTGGTGTGGGGCGGTGGCGGGCTGGACCTGCTGCAGGCTGGCTCCCGCGCCCCGGCGTGGAGGCACTTGGCGGCGTTGACCGGCGCAGGCCTGGTAACGGGAGCAGGGCAATGGCTGCTTACCCGGCTGTCGAGCGGCAACGCCATCGATATCACCGCCGCGATTTGGTTCCAGGCCGGGCGCCTGCCGCGATTGCGCACGCTGGGCAGCGCCATCCTGTCCATCCTGATCGTCGGCATGGGGGCCGCGCTCGGGCGAGAGGGAGCGCCCAAGCAGGCGGGCGCGGTGATCGCCGACGTGACGTCGGATCGGATCCGCCTGTCCGACGAGGAGCGCCGCCTGCTGGTGGCCTGCGGGGCGGGAGCCGGCATGGCCGCGGCGTATGGCGTCCCCCTGGGTGGCGCGCTGTTCGCGGTGGAGGTGCTGCGCGGCGCCCTGGCGCTGCGTTTCGTCCTGCCGGCGCTGGTCACCTCGCTGGTCGCCACCGGCGTCTCCTGGGTGGTTCTTCCCGACGCGCCGACTTACCACCTGCCGCAATTCCATGGTTCGCTGTCCGTCGGCGCCTGGGTACTGCTGGCGGGGCCGCTGATCGGCCTGGTCTCGGTGATCTATGTTCGCGCGGTCGCCTGGGCCGATCATCACAAGCCCAGCGGCTGGCACCGGCTGCTGGCACCGGTGGTTGTCCTGAGTGTGCTTGGTGCGATGTCCATTCCCTACCCGCAACTTCTCGGCAACGGCCGCGACGTGGCGGAACTGGCGTTCACGGGACAGATCGATCCGATACTGTTGCTGACCCTGGTTTTTCTGCGACCGACGGCGACGGTGATGTGCCTCGGCAGTGGTGCCCCCGGCGGCCTGTTCACCCCATCCCTGGCATTCGGCGCGCTGCTGGGCGGCGTGCTTGGGATGCCCTGGTCATGGCTGTGGCCTGGCGTGCCGCCCGGCCTGTTCGCCCTGCTCGGTGCGGCGGCGATGCTCGCCGCGACCACGCAAGGGCCAATCTCAACCATCGTGCTGATGATGGAACTGACCGGTTATGTGCGGGCGGCGATCCTCCCGCTGCTGCTGATCGTGACGATCGCCACGCTGATCGCCCGCACGATCGAGCCGCGATCGATCTACGATGCGCGCTTGTCGGATGCACAGGTCGAACAGCGCCAGCGGGCGAGGGACCACGCACCCGAGGCACCGCTTAGGTCCTGACCTCAGGTTCGATACGTCCCGGCACGACAAAAAGCCTGCCGACACACGCCCATGCGTCACAAACTTGCCCCGAACCCGTTGAGGGGCTAGAAGCCCGCACCTTTCCCAATTCCACTGGATGGACCAACCCATGAAGCAGCAGGCGAACCTCATTCGCGCCGGCCAGGTGATCGAGCACGAAGGCCGCCGCTGGACAGTGCTGAAGCAGCAGATCATCACGCCCGGCAAGGGCGGTGCCTTCATCCAGGTCGAAATGCGCGACCTGAAATCCGGCAACAAGACCAACGAACGTTGGCGCACCGCGGATACGGTGGAGCGGCTGACGACCGAGGAAAAGGAGTACACCTACTCCTACATGGATGGCACCAACCTCGTGCTCATGGATCCGGAAACCTTCGAGGAAGCCCACGTACCGGCCGAACTGATGGGCGACGCGGCGCCGTTCCTGCAGGACCAGATGCAGTTGACGGTCGATCTGGTGGAAGGGGAGCCGGTGGCAATCCACCTGCCTTCCTCCGTCGTGCTGGAAGTGGTCGAGGCCGACCCGGTGGTCAAAGGCCAGACCGCTTCTTCTTCGTACAAGCCGGCCAGGCTGTCGAACGGCGTGAAGACCAACGTCCCGCCGTTCATCGAAGCCGGTGAGCGTATTGTCGTCCGCACCGAGGACGCCAGCTACGTGGAGCGCGCGAAGGGCTGATGGCCTTTCGTCTCTCGCCCCATCTGACCGTCATGGCCAACGCCGCCCAGAAGGCGGCGAAGCGGCTGCTGCGTGATTTCTCGGAAGTCGAGCAGCTGCAGGTCAGCGTCAAAGGTCCGTCCGACTTCGTCTCGCAGGCCGATCTCCGCGCCGAACAGACGTTGAAGGAGGAGTTAAACAAGGCCCGACCCGGGTATGCATTCCTGATGGAGGAGTCCGGCGCGTCGGGCTCCGACAACTGGACGTGGCGGTGGATCGTGGATCCGCTGGACGGCACCACCAACTTCCTGCACGGCATGCCGCACTGGGCGATCAGCATCGGTCTGGAGCGCCGCCTGCAGGATGGGACAACGGAAATCCACGCCGGCCTGATCTATGCGCCGGCGGTGGATGAGATGTTCTGGGCGGAAAAAGGCACCGGCGCGTTCATGAACGAGCGCCGCCTGCGCGTTTCGGCTCGGCGCGAGATGAACGAGGCGGTGTTTGCCACCGGCATTCCGTTCGGCGCCGTGTCCGCCTCGCGGCGCAATGCATTCAGCCGGACGCTGGCGATGTTGATGCCGCAGGTGGCAGGGGTCCGCCGATTCGGGGCCGCGGCGCTGGACCTGGCGTGGGTCGCTCATGGCCGATTCGACGGCTATTGGGAATTGGGGATCAAGCCGTGGGACATCGCAGCCGGCCTTTTGCTGGTGCGGGAGGCGGGCGGGTACACAACGGATGTCGGCGATGGCGATCCGATGGTGACCAGCAATATCGTGGCCGGGAATCCGCATTTGCATGCGAAGCTACGGACCATAGTTGCCGAGGGTATGCAGCCGGCGGCGTAAACCGGGGCCGTTTCGCGATCGCCCCGTCGGAAATTTTTCGTCGTCGCCCGTCGCCCGTCGCCCGTCGTCCGACGCCACACACTGCGACAACGGCGCAACGCTGTCCGGATCCTGAAAGCGGCTTCGTCCGTTCTCCTTCCATTTTTCAGGCAGGGAGGGCGCGGCGGCGGCGGGGCGTTGCCGTGCACAAGCCCAACAAACGCTGGTAAACGCGCCGCCGCTCGAAACAGCCCCCAGCCTCAGCGGCCCTCTGCGTTAAAGAAGGCCGCCAGGAACCACGCCGACGCCGCATCGCCGGACGCCGGGTGCAGCACGGATTTGCCCGATATGCGCCGTTGACTTGGCCCGAGCGCTTCGTCACGCTCCACCCAGGCTGAAAAAGCAAGAATGCGAAGGGAACGGACAGGGATGCGGGGCGGCGGCTGTGCCGGCACGGCGTACGGGACACGCGCGTGACCAATCTGCTCGAGGTCAGCGGCCTCCACGCAGCCTATGGTGAAACCAAAGTCCTTCATGGCATCAATTTCGCGGTTCGCCAGGGCGGCGTGACCGCGTTGCTGGGCGCCAATGGCGCCGGCAAGACGACCACGCTGCGCGCGATCTGCGCCCTGGTTCGCACTCAGGGAACCATCAACCTCGGCGGCAAGCGCATCGATGCGATGGCGACCGAGGACATCGTCCGCCTGGGCGTCGCGCATGTGCCGGAAGGCCGCGGCACTTTCATGGAGCTCACGGTCGAAGAGAACATGCGCCTCGGCGCCTATACACGCCCGCCGCGCGAGGCGACCGCCGATTTCAAGCCCATGTTCGATTATTTCCCGCGCCTGAAGGAACGCTTCAGGCAGCAGGCCGGCACGCTGTCGGGCGGCGAGCAACAGATGCTGGCGATCGCCCGAGCCTTGCTGCTGCGGCCGAGGCTGCTGCTGCTGGACGAGCCGTCATTCGGCCTGGCCCCGCTGATCGTGCAGGAGATTTTCCGGATCCTGGCACGCATCAGGCGCGATGCCGGCGTCAGCGTGCTGCTGGTGGAGCAGAACGCCGCGCTGGCGCTGGACTTCGCCGAGGACGCCTATGTCCTGGAAACCGGCCGCATCGTCATGGCGGGTTCGTCCGCGGCGATCAGCCAGGACGAGGGTATCCGCCGCTCGTATCTCGGCTACTAGGAGGCGCCGGGATGTTGTCGGGCATGCTGCACCAGATCATGTCGGGTATCGCGACCGGTGGCATCTATGCCTCCGTCGCCCTGGCGCTGGTGATGATCTACCAGGCAACCCATCACGTGAACTTCGCCCAGGGCGAGATGGCGACGTTCTCTACCTACATCGCCCTGACCTTCATCAATGCCGGCTTCCCCTATTGGGTGGCTTTTACCCTCGCGGTGGTGATTTCCTTCGGCATCGGGGTGGCAATCGAGCGCATCCTGATGCGGCCTTTGGCCAATGCGCCTGTGCTGGCCTCGGTCGGTGTGTTCGTGGGCCTGCTGCTGGTCATCAACAGCCTCAGCGGCTGGTTCTTCGATTACACGATCAAGCGGTTTCCGACCCCGTTCCCGGACCACCCGATGCTGGGCGGATATTTGTCAGGCCATGAACTGGGCTCGACCGCGGTCACGCTGGTGGTGCTGATCCTGGTCTACCTGTTCTTCCGTCACACGAGGCTGGGGCTGGCGATGCGCGGCGCCGCGTTCAACCCGACCTCCGCCCGGCTTGCGGGTGTTCGCGTCGGCTGGATGCTGGCGCTGGGGTGGGGCCTGGCGGCGGCGATCGGCGCGGTTGCCGGCTGCATGGTGGCACCGATCGTGTTCCTCGACCCCAACATGATGTCCGGTATCCTGCTCTACGCCTTTGCCGGGGCGCTGCTCGGCGGCATCGACAATCCGCTCGGGGCCGTACTCGGTGGCTTCGCGGTCGGGGTGATCGAGAACCTGGGCGGGGCCTATGTGGTCGGCACCGAACTGAAACTGACAATGGCCCTGGTGATCATCGTGGCCGTTCTGACCATCAAGCCGACCGGCCTGATGGGCCGCCGCGTCTACAGCCGGGTGTGACCGGGATGCGGACACCCTGGATCATCGCCGTCCTGGTGCTGCTCGCCGCGATCGTGCCGGTTGCCAGCCTCACGGATTACCATCTTTTCCAACTGACGATGGTCCTGGTCTATGCCATCGCCATCCTCGGCCTCTCGCTGCTGACGGGCTTCAACGGCCAGATTTCGCTCGGGCATGGCGCGTTCTATGCGATCGGCGCTTACACCACGGCGATCCTGATGACGACCTGGAACGTGCCGTACTGGCTGACCCTGCCGGCCTCGGCCGTGGTCTGCGCCTGCGTTGGCTTCCTGGTGGGGCTGCCGGCGCTGCGGCTGGGTGGGCTGTATCTGGCGCTTACGACCTTCGCCCTCGCGGTCGCGATTCCACAGATCCTGAAATACAAGGCGATCGAGGACTGGACCGGCGGCGTCCAGGGGCTGGTCATCGACAAGCCCGATGCGCCGTTCGGCCTGCCGTTGTCGCCTGACCAATGGCTATATCTGTTCACCGGGGCGGTCGCGGTCGTGCTGTATGTCGCCGGCTGGAACATCGTCCGCGGGCGGGTCGGCCGAGCGATGATGGCCATCCGCGACCATGCGATGGCGGCCGAGGCGATGGGCATCAACCTGCCGATGGTCAAGACCAGGGCGTTCGCGCTGAGCGCGCTGTACACGGGCCTTGCCGGATCCCTGGGCGCGATCGCCGTGCAGTTCGTGGCGCCTGACAGCTTCGGCGTGTTCGTCTCGATCTTCCTGTTCGTCGGATTGGTCGTGGGC
>DATARX010000011.1:0-14788 GCA_036263955.1 Rhodopila sp. | reverse complement strand
CCGGCGCAAGCACGGCGAGAAATGGGAAGCGCCGCACGAGGAAATCCACGACATCCTGGCCGAGACCTACGGCATCATGGTCTACCAGGAACAGGTCATGCAGATCGCCCAGAAGATGGCGGGCTACAGCCTGGGCGGCGCCGATTAGTTACGCCGGGCGATGGGAAAGAAAATCGCGGCGGAGATGGAGGCGCAACGAAACATCTTCACCGAAGGCGCGATCAAGCGCGGGATCGACCCGGCGAAGGCGAAGGAAGTCTTCGACCTGATGGCGAAGTTCGCCGATTACGGCTTCAACAAATCGCACGCTGCCGCCTACGCGCTGGTCGCCTACCAGACCGCCTGGCTGAAGGCCAACCATCCGGAGGTGTTCCTTGCCGGGTGCATGAGCCTGGCGATCAACAACACGGATCGCCTTGCGGCGCTGAAGCAGGAAGCCGAACGCGGCGGCATCAAGATCCTGCCGCCGGACGTCAACCGTTCCGGCGCCGATTTCTCGGTGGAACGGCTGGAGGACGGGCGGCTGGCGATCCGTTACGCGCTTGCCGCGGTGAAAAAAGTCGGCCTGGCGGCGATGGAAGCGCTCGTTGCCGCGCGGGGCGACACGCCGTTCGCCGATGTCACCGATTTTGCCACCCGCGTCGACCCGCGGCAGATCAATCGCATGCAGATCGAGAACCTGGTGCGCGGGGGCGCCTTCGACCGGCTGGACAACAACCGCGCGCACCTGTTCGCCGGCGCCGAAACGATCCTGCGCCGTGCCCAGGCTGATCAGGAGGAGAAGCAAAGCGGCCAGATCGGCTTGTTCGGTGGCGTCGCCAGCAAGCCGGAAGCGCTGCGCCTGCCCGACGTGCCCGACTGGCCACCGCTGGAGCGGCTGGCGTTCGAAGCCGAAGCGGTCGGCTTCCACCTGACCGCGCACCCGCTGGACGCCTATGCGCAAGCGCTGAAGCGCCTTGGTGTGACGCAATCGGTCCATGTGGAAACCCGAGCGGCGGCGGGGGTTGGGCGGGTGAAGATCGCCGGCACCGTCGTTGCGACCAAAGAACGTATCACCCGGACCGGCAGCCGCATGGCCTGGGTGCGCATTTCGGACGCGGCCGGTTCGGTGGAAGTGACGTGCTTCAGCGAGGTGCTGAACCGGTCACGCGAAATCCTCGCTTCCGGATCCAATGTCCTGGTGAATGCGGAACTGAAAACCGAAGGTGAAGCGGTTCGTGTGACCGCGATGGATGTCACGTCGCTGGACAAAGCCGCTGCCTCGGCCGGGGCATCGATCCGGGTGTGGCTGCGCGAAACCGCCGCCGTTCCGCATATCCGCGAGATCCTCGGCCGCGAAAGCGGCGGGCGCGGGCGGGTTACGCTGGTGCCGCGCATCGGCGGCGAACAGGACGTGGAGATCGCGTTGCCGGGCGGGTATAACGTGACCCCGCGCCTTGCCCAGGCGTTGAAATCGCTGCCCGGGGTGGATCAGGTGGAGGAAGTTTAGCCGAAATCGAACCGGCGGTTACTTATCGAACGGGCGGTCATATCGAACCGGCGGTCATTGGGCGGCCTCGGTCATTGGGCGGCCTCGGTCACCGCGTCCGGCCCAGTGTAGAGAAGCGGCCAGCGGCGCTTCACCAGCGGGCCCTTTTCGTCATAGGCCAGGCAGGTATTGAGCAACTTGTTGCCACCGCCCCATTTGTCGCTGATGCGGGTGTCGAACGAATCGCTGCCGCGCTTGTCGGCCGCTTCGCCGTCGGCCGCCATCTCCCGCCGTGCCCGGGCCGGGTTGATGGTCTGGAAGGCGATGGTGGCCATCTGCTGCAGCAGTTCCCGCAGATGGGTGCACCCCACCGTGCCGCCGACCCGCTGTGTTGCCTCCCGCAGGAATCCGGCCTTGATCTGCATGCCGACCAATCGGGTGAAATTCGGCGCCGCCGTCGGACACATCGCATAGGGCGTCTTGTCGCTGACTGCCTCGACCGCATGAATGTGCATCGTCTCGTCGACCGTCAGGCGCATCCACATGTCGTGGACCGGGTCGCCGGCCTCGATGAAGCCGCGATCGAAATTCGTCTGGCCGAAACTCTTGACGTCGGTCAGATGCGCTTCGATGTCATAATTGCCGTCGGCCCGGCGATAGCCGTTGATTTCTATTGCGCGCGTATGTAGGCGCTCACGTTCGGCGGGCTGGCTCAACGGCATGCCGGACTCCTTATCGGGGGCAGATGGATATTGCGCTGCAACATCGCCATATGCCATCGACTGCACGCGTTGCAAAGCACCGACGGGGCATGCCTGATGCGCGCCGTCCGATCGATGGCCGCCGCGGGATTAAGGGACATCCACTTCGCGTCCGACAGGTTGACGAAGCGTCCAATCAGCGCATGTTGCCCTGCAAGGCCGGCATCAGGGCGGAACAATCCGGTTGATGCGGATCAATGGCCGCCGCTAATGGTTCCGGGTAATGGTTCTGGGACAAGAGGCTCGCTAGGGTTGCAACACTTTGATGAACTGAGGGCTTCCGAGGAATGAGCAGGTTCAAAGAGCATTGTCGGCAGTCCCTCGACGCCATTCGCGGCCAGGGACGCTACCGGGTTTTCACGCCGCTGCAAAAGCGCGCGGACGGATTTCCCTATTACCTGCGCCCGGACGGATCGCGCGTGCTGGTGTGGTCGGCGAACGACTACCTGGCGATGGGCGGCCACCCGGTCGCGGTCAATGCGGCCTGTGAGGCAGCGCGGACCATGGGCGCGGGTGCCGGCGGCACGCGCAACATCAGCGGCACCAGCCCGGTTCACGATCAGTTGGAGGCGGAACTTGCGGATCTGCACGGCAAGCAGGCCGGGTTGCTGTTCACCTCCGGCTTCGTATCCAACCAGGCGGCGCTGTCGACCATTCTGAACAGTTTCCCGCAGGGTCCGGACCTGCCGTGGCAGGTGTTCTCCGACGCGAAGAACCACGCCTCAATGATTGCCGGCATCAAAACCTCCCGCGCGGTGGTCAATATCTTCCGCCATAACGACGTGGGACACCTGGAGACGCTGCTGGCCGCCGCACCCGCGGCCGCGCCGAAGCTGATCGCGTTTGAGTCGGTCTATTCGATGGATGCCGACATTTCGCCGATCGGCGCGATCTGCGACCTGGCCGACAAATACGATGCGATGACCTACCTGGATGAGGTCCACGCGGTCGGCATGTACGGCCCGAACGGCGGCGGCGTGTCCGAACGCGACGGCGTGGCGCACCGGCTGGATATCATCGAAGGCACCCTGGCCAAGGCGTTCGGCTGCCATGGCGGCTACATCACCGGCGACGCCGAGGTGGTGGATTTCATCCGCTCCACCGCGCCGGGGTTCATCTTCACCACATCGCTGCCGCCGATGACTGCCGCGGCCGCCCTGGCGAGCGTACGGCATGTGCGCAAGGACCATGCCCGCCGCGCCAAGCTGTTCGAGCGCGCGTCCGCCCTGAAGGCGCGGTTCGACGCAGCGGGCTTGCCGCGCATCGAGTCCGTCAGCCACATCGTGCCACTTCATATCGGGGAGGCCGCGCTTTGCATGGACGTCAGCCAGCGCCTGCTGAACGAGTTCGGCATGTACGCCACTCACATCAACTATCCAACGGTGCCACGCGGCGAGGAACGCCTGCGCTTCACCCCGGGCCCACTGCATACCGATGCCATGATGGACGAACTGGTCTCAGCCCTCAGCGCCATCATCCCCCTGGAACACCGCAGAGCGGCGTGATGGGTGATTGTAGGAAGGCCAGGGCTCTGCCCTGGACCCGCGTCATGCGAAGCGTGCATGCGCACGACGGGGGCACCGCCCCCTTTGATCCCTTTAATGGGTGGGTGGTCAGGAGGGGGCAACTCGGACCCATCATCCGCCGCGGTCGCCCCCTCCTGAACACCCACCCAATACCGGGGTTCCAAGGGCGGTCCGCCCTTGGCGGGGTTCGGGGCGGAGCCCCGACCTTCCCATGATCACCGAACTCGGCCACTTCGCGCTGATCCTGGCGCTGTTTGTTGCTGTGGTACAGTCCACGGTTCCGTTGGTCGGCGCGGCCAGGCGGCATGTGGGTTGGATGGCGGTGGGGCGGTCGTGTGCGTTGATCGGCTTCGCGCTGACCGCGTTGGCGATGCTGTCGCTGATGCACGCCTACATTACGTCGGACTTCACGGTGATCAACGTCATCGAGAACAGCCACACCGACAAGCCGCTACTGTACAAGATCACTGGCCTTTGGGGTAACCACGAGGGCTCGATGCTCCTGTGGGTGTTCATGCTGTCGCTGTGCGCGGCGGCGGTGGCGCTGTTCAGCGACAATCTGCCGCCGGCCCTGCGGGCGCGGGTGCTGGCGGTGCAGGGCATGATCGCGGTCGGGTTCCTGCTGTTCATCCTGCTGACGTCGAACCCGTTCCTGCGGACGTTCCCGGCGCCGGCGAATGGCCGCGGGCTTAATCCGGTGCTGCAGGATCCTGGCCTGGCGTTCCATCCGCCATTCCTCTACCTCGGCTATGTCGGTTTCTCGGTAGCGTTTGCCTTTGCCGTTGCGGCGCTGATCGAGGGCCGCGTCGATGCCGCCTGGGCGCGCTGGGTGCGGCCATGGACGCTGGCATCCTGGTGCGCCTTGACCATCGGCATCGCGATGGGATCCTGGTGGGCCTACTACACGCTCGGCTGGGGCGGGTGGTGGTTCTGGGATCCGGTCGAAAACGCCTCCTTCATGCCCTGGCTGGCCGGTACCGCGCTGATCCATTCGTCCATCGTGGTGGAAAAGCGGGATACGCTGAAATCCTGGACCATCCTGCTGGCGATCCTCACCTTCTCGCTTTCTTTGGTCGGCACCTTCCTGGTGCGGTCGGGCGTGCTGACCTCCGTGCACGCGTTCGCCACCGATCCGCAGCGCGGCACGTTCATTCTGCTGCTGTTGATCGCGGCCATCGGCGGTTCGCTGACCCTTTACGCAATCCGAGCACCGGCGCTGAAGGGCGGCGGGTTGTTCGCGCCGATTTCGCGTGAGGGCGCGCTGGTGTTGAACAACGTGCTGCTTTCGTGCGGCTGTGCGACGGTGTTCCTGGGGACGTTGTATCCGCTGTTCCTGGACGCGATGAACGGCCCGAAGCTGTCGGTCGGGTTTCCGTTCTTCAACCGCACCTTCGCGCCGATGATGGTGCCGATGATCATCGCCGTCGGCATCGGCCCGATGCTGGCGTGGAAGCGCGGGGACATCCTCGGGGCGCTGCAACGGCTGTGGGTCGCTTACATCGCCACGGCCGTGGTGTTGCTGGTTGCCTTCTACGTCACCTACGGCGGCCCGATCCTGGCCGTGCTGGGTTTTGGCCTGTCGGCCTGGCTGGCCGCCGCGGTGCTGACCGAGTTCGCGGAGCGGGTTCGTCTGTTCCGCGTCCCGTTCGCCGACAGCGTCCGCCGCGGGATCCACCTGCCGCGATCGGCCTATGGCATGAGCATCGCGCATTTCGGCCTGGCCGTGTCGATCGCCGGTTTCTCCGCCTCGGCATTCGACAAGGAAGCGATCGAGGTGCTGAAACCCGGCGGCAGCATCGCCGTCGCCGGTTATGAACTGACGCTGCAGGACGTCACCCGGATTCCCGGACCGAACTACGTCGCCGACGATGCCGCCATCCGCGTGACGCGGGGTGGTGAACTGGTCAAGGTGATGCATCCGCAACGCCGGTTTTTCCCGCTGCAGCAGCAGACCACCAGCGAGACCTCGATCCGCACGACGTTGCTCTCCGATCTGTATGTCGCGCTGGGCGACACCGACCACGTCGGCAGTTGGACGGTGCGGGTGTACTGGAAGCCGCTGGTGCCGTGGATCTGGATCGGCTGCGTGATCATGGCGTTTGGCGGCGTGGTCAGCCTGAGCGACCGGCGCTGGCGCGTGGGTGCGGCCGCGCGGGCATCCCGCCACGGCCTGCAGCCCGTGCCGGCCGCGGGCGAATAACCATGAAGCGGCTGTTCTATCTGTTGCCGCTGGTGCTGTTCATGGCGCTCGCCGGCTATTTCCTGGTGGCGCTGCGGCCGGACCACGACATCCATGAACTGCCCTCGGCGATGATCGCGAAGCCGGCCCCGGCGTTCGACCTGGCCGGGCTGGAGTCGAAGCAGCCGTTGGACCTGGCCGCGCTGAAAGGCCATCCGTTCGTCATCAACTTCTTTGCGTCCTGGTGCGTGCCCTGCCGGATCGAGCATCCGCTGCTGATGCGGCTGGCGGAGCAGAATCACCTGCCGCTGTATGGCATCGCGTACAAGGACAAGCCCGCCGACTCGACCCGCCTGCTGGCGACCTTCGGCGATCCGTATCGTCAGGTCGGAATTGATGAGGATGGCCGGGTCGGGCTGAATTTCGGCGTGTATGGCGTGCCGGAGACCTACGTGGTCGACAGCACCGGGGTGATACGCCGGCGTTTCGTCGGGCCCTTGACCGCCGAGACGGTCGACAAGGACCTGCTGCCGCTGCTCAAGCAGCTTGGCCGATCATGATTAGCCGGCACGGCGTGAGGACCTGGTGGCTCGTTGCCCTGCTTTTGCTGGTCACGCTGGCCGCCCAGGCGGTTGAGCCGTCGGAGCGCCTGGCCGATCCGGCGCTGGAGGCCCGGGCGCGGGCGATCAGCGGCGAGTTGCGCTGCCTGGTGTGCCAGAATGAGTCGATCGACGAGTCTGGCGCTGACCTCGCGCATGATATCCGCATTTTTGTCCGTGAGCGGCTGACCGCGGGCGATACCAACGCCCAGGCGATCCAGGCCGTGGTCAACCGCTACGGGCAATTCGTGTTGTTGAAGCCGCCGGTCGAACCGGCGACCTATGTCCTGTGGTATGGTCCGCCGCTGTTGTTGGTGGTCGGCTTGGCGGGCACGCTGGTCTGGCTGAAACGCAGACGACCGGCCGCCGGTGAGTCTGAACCGCTCAGCGCCGAGGAAAGCCGTCGCCTGGACGGATTGATGCGAGGGAACGACGCTTGATCCTGCCATTCCTGTTGGCCCTGCTGGCGTTCGGCGCGTTGTTGCCGATTCTGGCGCCGCTGCTGCGCGGCGGGCTGCCGGTCGCCGCGCGCGGCAGCTTTGACCAGGCCGTCTATCGCGACCAGTTGCACGAGCTGGACCGCGACATCGGCCGCGGGCTGATCACCCCAGCCGAGGCCGACTCCGCTCGGTTGGAAATCCAGCGCCGCCTGCTGGCCGCATCGCGGCTTCCGGCGGCGGCGCCCCGCCTGTCGCGCAGCCCGATCCTGGCGGCGATCGTGTTCGTCGTCGTCGCCGGCGGTTCGGTGTTCAGCTATTTGCAGCTGGGCGCACCGGAGCTGCCAGATGAACCGTTTTCCACCCGCAAGGCGGAGTTGGCGCAGGACAACGGCCCGTCCTCCTTGGAACAGGCAACGGCGTCGCTGGCGGCACGGCTGAAGCAGAACCCGTCCGACGCCGCCGGCTGGTTGCTGTATGGCCGCAGCCTGGCGACGCTCGAGCGTTGGGACCAGGCGGAGGCGGCCTACCGTCACGCCATGGACCTCGGCCAGACCAGCCCCGACGTCATCGCCGCCCATGCCGAGGTGCTGGTGATGCAGGCGGGCGGCGCGGTGACCCCCGCGGCGCAGAGCGCGTTCCAGCAGTTGATGAAGGCTGACGCAAAGAATCCGGCGGCGCGCTACTATCTCGCGCTCGCCGCCATGCAGGCCGGGGAGCCGCGCCAGGCCATCGATGGCTTCCAGGCGCTGCTGGCCGAATTGCCGGCGGATTCGCCGTCGCGCGGGCAGATTGGCCAGAAAATTGCCGAGGCGGCCCTGTCCGCCGGCATCCCGGCACCGGAACTCGCCAAGGGTACGCCCCCCGAACAAGCCGCCGGGCAGACGCCTGACTCCGCGCCGGGGCCGGATGCCAATGCCGTCGCCGGGGCGGCGAATATGACGGATGCGCAGCGGGAGACGATGATCCGCGGCATGGTCTCCAGCCTGGCGGCGAAGCAGGAGGCCGACCCGAACAATGTGGATGGCTGGCTGCGCCTGGGGCGGGCCTATGCGGTGCTGCACGATGCGGACAAGGCGGCCGAGGCGTACGACAAGGCGGCGAAGCTGCGTCCGGGGGACGTTTCGATCCCGCTGCAGGAAGCGCGTGCGCTGCTGAGCGGCCAGGCCCCAACCGACAGGCTGTCGCCGCGGGTGATCGCACTGCTAAAGCATGTCGAAGCCACCGATCCCGATGAGCCGATCGTGCTTTGGTATCTTGGATTGTCGGCCGCGCAGGACGCCCGTACCGACGAGGCGCGCGGTTACTGGAGCCGGTTGCTGACGAAGATGCCACCGGGCGCCCAGCAGACGAAACTCGTGCAATCCGCGCTCGACGCGTTGTCGAAGCGCTGACCCGGGGCAAGGTCCAGATCGGGAAGTGCGCCGCAAGTCCATCGTTTTGGTGGCACTTGCGGTCGGTAGGAGGGGGCGGTTTTCCGAACCCTGGTATCGCGCATCCGAGAAGCACGATACGTCGCCCTTGGATTGCAGTATCCGATTCACGCGACGGATCGTGGTCGCGGTACGACTCACGCTCCTTTGCGATCTGATACTGGGGCTGATCACGCGGCGGACCGGGTCAACTCCGGAATTCTGCGCACGAGTGAGCCGTGGCCCACGCCGGCATGGCCGGCCTCGGTTGCAGCGGCGTGGAAGTAGTTAGCGATATAGACGCGGACCGCGCTCGTGCGGCCCCCTATGTGCCCGGCCGCTTCGATCTGACGCACCAGGGTGCTCATATCCTGCGCTTCGCGCTCACAGATTTCGCTCAGCATGTCCCAGAGTTCGGGTTCCAGCCGCATGCTGGTTCGTCCGCGCTCCGCGACGACGTTACGATTGACTAGACGACTGACTGTCATGGCCACCTCCTAGTTGCCAAAGCGCAGAAAACCAGGAAGTTATTAAGAGAAGGTTGATAAAGCAGAAAAAATCGAATCTTTTTGGCACGCGATCATGTGCATGGCTCGAGCCGGGGCACTCAGCGCCGCGCGTTGCACACCGCGGCCCTCTACTGGCGACGGCGTCTACACTGGCGACGGCATCTACACCGGCAGCGGCGCCGCTTTCATCCGCTCCATGCTGAACCGGCTGCTGACGTTGCGCAGCGGCACGGCGCCGATCAGTTTGCGGTAGAAGTGGTCGTAGGACGCGATATCGGCCACCACGACGTGCAGCAGATAGTCGACATCGCCGCTCATGCGCCAGGCGTCGACGATTTCCGGCGTGTCCCGGATCACCTGGGCGAATCGTCCGAGCCACTCGCTGGAATGGTCGGCGGTTTCGACGGCGACGAAGACCGAGACCGGCAACCCGACCTTCTCGGCGTCCAGGATGGCGACCCGGCGCTGGATGATGCCGTCCTGCTCCATCCGGCTGATGCGTTTCCAGCACGGCGTCGGCGTGAGGCCCACCTGGTTGGCGATGTCGGCCAGGGACAGCGAGGCATCGACCGAGATCAGTCGGAGGATTTCACGGTCGAGGCGATCAAGTTCCTTGTCGGCGGCCATGCAGGGTAGCCCTTCCTCAAAAAACGGGGGACACGTTGCGAAGGCCACCACCAGAGCGATGCCCACTCGCGTTGGCTCGTGGACATCGCTCCAAGCCTTTGTTGGAGAGCGTTATTCACGTCTCCGGCGAGACCGCCTTCGATGATACCGCTCTAACCGATCGCCAAAGAGAAGAAAATAATCTAAATTGGCGAACGTTCAAGGAACTGAAAAATTATCTCCCCTAAGCTTGCGCGGCATGCTCCTCCGGCGTGCGCAAAGTGAGCGCCAGCGCATGCATCCCACCCTGCTCGGGCGGGCCGAATTCGGCGGCCAGGGCGGCGTGCACCGCGCGGGAACGGGCCACGCGGCCGACACCTTGAAAGGCGGCGCTGACCATCAGCACGCTATAGTGCGTCTGGCCGCCGGGCTGGGCACCGGAATGGCCGGCATGGTGGGCGCTATCGTCCTCGATCCGCAGAACAGCCGGCGCGAAGGCCTGCGTCAGGGTTGCGTGCAGGCGGTCCGTTCGGGTGATGGTGGAAGGATGTGTCATCCCATAACTATCGGTGCTTTGGCCGGTCTCGCCAAGACATCGCGCAAGATGGACATCGCGCAAGACGGACATTGCGCAAGGCGGACATTGCACAAGGCGGACATCGGGCAAGGCGACCCGGATCGCCACTTCGTCGGCCGACGCATAGATGAACTGCCGGAAAGGCGAATTATCGTCCCGTTCGAATCGGCTTACATAACAGTCATCAAAGCCGGACATCGCGCCCGGTGGAGTTGGAGACGTTCCGATGAAAACCCTGATCCTCGCCGCGTTTACCGCCATCGTCCTGGGGACCGGCATCGCGCGTGCTGAATCGAGCGGCTATCACGCCCCGGCGCATAACTACTACCAGAACAACTGGATGGGGCGCTGAGGAGCGGTTTCGCCTCTCGCCGAATCGGATTCGGGACGGTAGGGCTTCGGAGCGAAGGACCAATTCGCCCCCCTGCCCCGGAGTCCCACTATGAACATTCGCCTGATTTGCCTGACGCTGGTGGCGGCCCTGGTGGCCGGCGCCGGCGCCGCGGCTCAAGAGGGTGGGGTGGACCTGATCGCGCAGAAGCCGCTGGCCCCGAATCTGGCGGCGTTTCCTCGTTTGGCCGCCGCCGACGGACCATGGCAGCGGATCAATCAGTCGCTGGCAAAGGCGGATGCCCGGGTTCGGGACGCCGGCGAGGGATGCCACGCGGATGCGGTCGCGGCAAACATCCCGGACGGGGGATGGCAACGCAGCGTCGCGGTCGTCATGCGGGGGCCCGGCTACCTGTCGTTGGTCGCGACCGATAGCTGGTATTGCGGCGGCGCCTATCCCGACACCAACCGCTTCGCGCTGAATTACGATCTGAAAACCGGCTCGCCGCTGAACTGGGCCAGGCTGCTGCCGAAGGCGCTGGTGCAAACGGCGTCCTTGGACGCCGCCGGCGATGGAACCCAGCTTGGCCTGGTGGCATCGCCCGCGTTGACGGCGTTGTATCTTGAGCTGGCGAAGCCGGATTCGGACTGCACAGAATTGCTGCAGCAGCAGGAGCTGCACTTCATGTTGTGGCCCGACGCGGCGGCCGATGGGGTCGGCATGGAGCCTTCCGGCCTGGCGCACGCGATCGAGGCTTGCGGGCCGGAGGTTACCATTCCCGAGGCTCGGTTGCGCATACTGAAGGCCGACCCAGCGTTGGTGGATGCGATCGCTGCCGGGCACAAAGCTGGGTGGTTCGACCGGGCTCGGTAGCCGACCGGTATTAGAGTCGCTCTCCGCGCGCCGCCGCCGGCCAACCCGGCGCGCCTACCGGTCAGCCCAAGCGCCGACCGGTATTACCCGCGCTTCGCCAGCCCCGCTGGTATCTGCGCGCTCAACACCCCCAGCACGTGGCGGCCGTAGCGTTCCAGCTTGGATGCACCCACGCCCTTGATCTGGGCCAGTTCGTCCAGAGTGGTTGGGCGCAGGGTCGCGACCTCCCGCAGCACCGAGTCGTGGAAGATCACATAGGGCGGGATCGATTGTCCCTTCGCCTCGGCCAGCCGCCACAGCCGCAGCGCCTCGTACAGTCCCGGGTCCATTTGCGTGTTGGCCGCGGGTGCGGATGCCGAAGCCGCCGCGAGCCGCCCGCGCTCCGGCCGTTCCACCCGCACCGGACGTGGCTGATCCTGCCGCAGCATCACCTGGACCTCGCCGCGCAGGATCGGCCGAGCCTCTTCCTGTACCAGGAAGAGGCCGCCATGGCCCTCGGTATCGACGTCCAGCGCGCGCAGCGCGATCAACTGGCGGATCAGGCCGCGCCAATAGGTTCCGGCATGGTTCGCCCCGACGCCGAACGTGCGCAGTTTATCGTGGCCGTGCCGCAGCACGCCGTCGGTGCGCTCCCCGCGCAGCACCGATACGATATGCGCGGCGCCGAAGATCTGATCGGTGCGATACACCGCCGACAGCACCATCTGCGCCTCGGTCGAGGCATCCGCGGTGATCGGCGGCGCTTCGCAGTTGTCGCAGTGGCCGCACTCGCACGCCAGCGTCTCGCCAAAGCAGGTCAGCAGCGACCGGGTGCGGCAGGTCACCGCCTCGGTCAGCGCCACCATCTCTTCCAGCTTGGTGCGCATCACCCGCTTGCGCGCGTCCGGCGCGGCGGACTGCGCCAGCCAGTGCCTGGCCTGGGCGACGTCCTGGCCGCCGAACAGCAACAGCGTGTCCGCCGGATCGCCATCCCGTCCGGCCCGGCCGATCTGCTGGTAGTAGGCTTCGGGGCTGTCCGGCATGTCCAAATGCACCACGAACCGCACATCCGGCCGGTCGATGCCCATGCCGAAGGCGATCGTCGCCACCACCACCAACGGCTCACCCGAACGGAACCGGGTGAGGGATTCCCGTTTCAACACCGGGTCCAGCCCGGCATGGAACGGCAGCGCCGGATAGCCTTTCTCGGTCAGCTTGGCCGCCATCCGCTCCGTCTTCGCGCGGCTGCCGCAATAGACGATCCCGCACTCGCCTTTGTGACGCTTCAGGAAGTCGAACAATTGCGCCGTCTCGCTCACCTTGGCCGCCGCCGACAACCGCAGGTTCGGCCGGTGGAAGCTGGAGACGAACACCTTCGCCGATTCCATCCGCAGCGCCGCCAGGATGTCCTGCTGGGTGCGCGGATCGGCGGTCGCGGTCAGCGCGATCCGCGGCACGCCGGGGAACATGTCCGGGATGCGCGCAAGTTCCCGGTATTCCGGGCGGAACTCATGGCCCCAGGCGGAGACGCAATGCGCCTCGTCCACCGCGAACAGCGCCAGCGGAATCCGCGCCAGCCGGTCCATCGTGCCGTTGGTCAGCAGCCGTTCGGGCGAGACGTAGAGCAGGTCCAACTGGCCCTCGATCAGGTCGCGGGTGATCGAGCGCGCCTCCGCCGGATCGATCTCGGAGTGGAGCGCACCGGCGTTCACCCCGACCTGGCGCAGGGCCGCGACCTGGTCGTCCATCAGCGCGATCAGCGGCGAGATGATCACCGCGGTGCCGGGACGCACCAGCGCCGGGACCTGGTAGCAGATGCTCTTGCCGCCGCCGGTCGGCATCAGCACCAGCGCGTCACCGCCGCCGGCGACATGTCGCACCGCCGCATCCTGCTGCCCACGAAAGCCGGGAAAGCCAAAGACCTGGCGCAACACCTGCGCCGGATCGCGAAGCATGGTTTCGGCAAACATCCCGGCTGAAAAACTCCCGAACCTCTACACCACGCGAATCGGCCTGGGCCGCCGCACTATAGGCGCGCACGCGCACCCACCGCCAACGCTGTCTTGCGTGGTGGAGGGGTGAGTTTGACAAGGGAGGCAGGGGCGCTGCCCCTGACCCGGTCAAAGGCGGAGCCTTTGAAATCCGCTTATCAAGGCATTCAGGGATGGAGGGGCCTACGTCGCTGTTGCAACCGTTGCGTTGCCCCCCATTCCTGAATTCCTAAAATGCCTGGTCCCAAGGGGCCTGCCCCTTGGCGGGTCCAGGGCAGCGCCCTGGCCTTTCTTGCCACACAAGCCCCTCCACCGTACCAGGCGGGCTTGACCGCGATGGGCCGATCACCATCATGGGGCGATGCCCACACAGACTGAAATCGATGCCGCTGATCGACAGGCCCGGGAATGGCAGTTTCCGGCCGCCGGCAAGCTGGCGATTGGATCCGATGCCCATCGCGAAGCCGCGTGCCGGATGTTCCGGGAGACGTTCAACCCGTACAAGCCGTCGGTCATCGAATGGCCGAAGCTGGATCCGGAGGCGCTGAATCGCCTGACCAGCCTGCCGATCTGGGACATTGCGGTCGCCACCGAGAACAAGGCCAGCGCTCGCATGGAGGCGTATGCGCAGACGAGCGCGGACCCGGACTGGCGCGAGGCCATCGGCCAGAACGGCTGGGAGGAGCGGCGCCATCGCGAAGTGCTGGCGAACCTGGTCACCAGCTATGGCATTCCGCTGGCGCCGGAGGCAGTGGACAAGCTGCCCGCCGATGCGGAATGGGGTTACCTGGTCACCGGCTATTCCGAGTGCATCGATAGCTTCTTCGCCTTCGGCCTGTTCGAGCTTGCCCGCCAGTCCGGCTTTTTTCCGATGGCGCTGGTGGACACGTTCGAGCCGGTGATCCAAGAGGAAGCCCGGCATATCCTGCTGTTCGCCAACTGGCTGGCGTGGCATCGCAGGCGGCTCAATCCCTGGCGCCGCATCCGGTTCGAGCTGCGCGTGATCCAGGCCTGGATTTTCCTGGGGTGGGAGCGGGTCGGGATTGCCCGCGGCATGGACAGCGGCCCGAAGCAGGACAACAACTTTACCCTGAACGGCAGCCAGGCGGTCAGCGACGTCGATATCAGCCCGCTCGACCTGATGGTGATTTGCCTGAGCGAGAACGACCGCCGGTTCGCCGGTTACGATCCGCGTCTGTTGCGTCCGACCACCACGCCCACGCTGGCACGGCTGGCAGTGCGGGTCGGCGGCTGGCTTCGTCGCGGCAAATCCGCCAAGGTCGCCAAACCCGCTGCCTCATGACGCGTAATTGCAGTGTCCGGATCGGCCGGAACCAGACATAATGTGGCTGCCCTCTACCGGCAGAGTCCAAAACATCATGTCGACATCCATGAATTTTCTGCGTCTCGGGTTCCTGCGTTCCTGGCTCTTGCGCCGTGTAACAGTCGCGATGGCGCTTTGCGCCGCGTTCGTCGGCTTGGTGGGCACTCCGGCCCAGGCCCGGGTTTTTGTCGGTATCGGCATTCCGTTCTACGGCCC
>DATARX010000535.1:0-5508 GCA_036263955.1 Rhodopila sp. | reverse complement strand
CGCCCCATCGGCCCAGCGCGCTATCGGCCAGCGCCCCATCGGCCAGCGCCCCATCGGCCCAGCGCGCTATCGGCCAGCGCCCCATCGGCCAGCGCCCCATCGGCCCAGCGCGCTATCGGCCAGCGCCCCACCGGCCAGCGCCCCACCGGCCAGTGCCCCACCGGCCAGTGCCCCACCGGCCAGTGCCCCATCGGCCCGTGTTCCCCGGCCCGGGTTCCCCAGCCAGCGCCGACACCATCAACCCGTCCGCCGGCGACGGATGGATCCGGACTCGAAACACGCCCCCCGATTCGGCGCATCCATAACCCTGTCGAAAAGGTCGACGCGGCCCCGGTCCGTCCCGAGTCGCGGCGATGATCCGCTCGGTCCGCCCGGACCATATAAAATTTCCCCATCTAAATCATTAACTTATACAAAATGTGACGGACTGAACCCGCGCGTAAGCCGCTACTAGCATCGGTGACAGCCCATCGCTATGGTGCGGCCCGCTCGCATGGGCCATCTGCCGATGCCGCAATTTTTGCAACGCCCGTGCCGTTGGGGGGACCAGCCTTTTGTTGACGATCCGTGCTGTGCGGCTTGGCGCCGCCTGCCTGATGCCAGTCCTGGCCATCGGTACCGCCACCGCCCAAACCCCCGCGCCCCGGCGCCCCGCAGCGCCTCACGCCGCGCCCGCCAAGGCCGGCGTCATCGAATCGATCAAGGTCGAAGGCAATCAGCGGATCGAGACGGGCACCATCCTCTCCTATCTGTTGGTGCAGCCGGGCGACGCGTTCGATCCCGATCGCATCGATCGCAGTCTGAAAACCCTGTACGCGACCGGATTGTTCCAGGACGTGCGGCTCGGCCGCGTCGGCGACACGCTGGTGGTGCGCGTGGTCGAAAACCCGATCGTCAACCGCGTGGCCTACGAGGGAAACCACAAGCTCACCGACGACCAGCTCCGCCCGGCATTGCAGTTGCGCGCGCGCGCCGTGTTCACCCCCGCGCTGGCTGAATCCGATCGCATCCGTATCCTCGGCATGTATGCCAAGCGCGGCTATTACGACGCGACGGTCGAGCCCAAGATCATCCGCCTCGACCAGAACCGCGTCGATGTCGTCTTCCAGATCAACGACGGCTCCGCCACCCTGATCAGCAAGATCGTCATCAACGGCAACAAGGCCTTCACCGAGGATCGACTGGCGGAGGTCATCAACAGCCGTGAGTCGCGCTGGTGGCGGTTCCTGTCGACGTCGGACCAATACGATCCGGAACGTCTGGCCTACGACCGGGAATTGCTGCGCCGGTTCTACCTGAAGAACGGCTACGCCGACGTCCAGATTACCGATGCCAGCGCCGAACTCTCGCCCGACCGCAAGGGCTTCTTCCTGTCGTTCACGATCAATGAGGGCGCCCGCTACAAGGTTGGCAAGATCGAAATCAATTCGCAGTTGCGCAACCTGACCGGCACCGACCTGCGGCCAAACCTGCAACTGGCGCCGGGCGACTGGTACGACGGCGACGCCGTCGGCCGGAGCGCCGACCTGATCGAGGCCGCGGTCCGCAACCGCGGCTACGCCTTCGTCGACGTCAAGCCGCGCGTGACCCGCGATGAGAAAAACCACATCGTCGATCTGACCTACGACATCGGGGAGGGGCCGCGCGTCTACGTCGAACGGATCGATATCGTCGGCAACACCCGCACCGAGGACAAGGTGATCCGGCGCGAATTCCGTCTGGCCGAAGGCGACCCGTACAGCGCCGAGGCGGTGCGCCGGTCCAAGACCCGCCTCACCGACCTTGGCTACTTCCAGGGCGTCGATATCGCCACCAATCCCGGATCGGCACCGGACAAGGCGGTGCTCGCAACCACGATCAATGAAAAAGCCACCGGCGAATTGTCCTTCGGCGGCGGCTACTCGACCGACGCCGGCGCGCTGATCAACGTCGGCCTGTCGGAGCGCAACCTGGTCGGCACCGGCGTCAACGCCAGCATCAACGGCACCCTTGCCCAGCGGGACAGCTCGATCAACTCATCCATCACCGATCCGTATTTCCTGGATCGCAACCTGATCGCCGGCGCAGACCTGTTCCTGATCCAAACCCAATTCCTCGGGACGGAACCATACGACGAACGGCGCGCCGGCTTCTCGCTGCGGCTCGGTTATTCCTTCAACGAGCATCTAAGCCAAGTTTGGAGCTATTCGCTGGTCGATCGCGATGTCTTCAACGTCGAAACCGGCGCCAGCCCGTTCATTCTGAACGAGGCGGGGACGACATTGCTGTCCCAAATCAGCCAGGTCACCACACTCGATTTACGCGACAGCAAGATCTCACCTCATTCCGGGTATATTATTCAAGGCGGCACCGACTACGCCGGCCTCGGCGGCAGTGCCCGCTTTGTCCGCGGCAATTTGAATACCGCGTACTACATCCCGCTGGAACGCGAGTTCGGCAACCCCGACTGGGTGCTCAAATTCTCCGGAAGCATCGGCGCCATGGCCCTGCTCCCCGGCGGGCGTGAGGAAATCATCGACCGCTTCTTCCTCGGCGGCGATAACCTGCGCGGCTTCGAAACCGGCGGCGCCGGTCCGCACGACGTGGCCACCGATGATCCCCTCGGCGGCCGCTTCATCTGGACCCAGTCGACCGAACTGCACTACCCGCTGCCGGTTTCGCCGGACCTTGGCCTGAGCGGCCGGGCGTTCGTCGATGTCGGCGCATTGACCAATTCGTCGTTCCGGCCAGGCGCGTGCACGACGTCCCCTGGGGTCAACTGCCAGATCGAGGCGTCGTCCGCGCCACGCGTCGGCGCCGGTGTCGGCATCTCCTGGCAAACTGCGTTCGGCCTGATAAATGTTGACTTGGCGCCGTTTGTGATCAAGCAACCGGGCGACCAGACACAAATCTTCCGGTTTGGCTTCGGCACGAGGTTCTAGTGGTTCAGAAATTTTCCAAGGGTGCCGGCGCGGTCGTCGCGCTGGCGCTGGCTTTTCATCCATTCTCCAGCTTCGCCCAGCAGGCGCCGAACGGCGAATGGTTCGTGCCGGGGCAATCCCGCCCCGCTGCGCCGCCGGCCGCGCGCCCCGCGCCCCGGCCGGCGCCCGCGCCGGGCGGCGGCGATATTCCGCTCACCGACGCGCCGGCCGATCAGGCCGGCGGCGCCCCGCCGCTTCAGGTCCAGTTGCCGCCGGCGCCGGAAATTCCGCCCATCCCCAAGGGACAGGCAACGCCGGCCGCGATCGTCGGCATCCTGTCGGTGCCCGATGTGCTGCGCGTTTCCACGGCCTATCAGGCAGCTTACAAGGAATTGAACGCGCGCGGCCAGAAACTGAACGAGGACGCGCAAAAGGAACAAGGCGCGCTGCGCGATCTCGGGCAATCCTTCGCCGCCGAGCGCGCCAAGATGTCGCCTGAACAGATCCGCGCCAAGGAAAAGGAAATCCAGGACCGCGCCACCGAAGCACAGCGCCGCTTCGGGGAGCGGAACCGCATCATCCAGGAAGCCGGCCAATACGTCATGATGCAGATCAATCGCACAATGGAGCAGGTGGCGCAGCAGGTAGCCCTGTCCCGCGGTATCAACCTCGTGCTCAATCGCGCCCAGATCCTCGGCACCACCGCCGACTTCGATCTGACGCCGGCGGTGGCCGAGGTGCTGAACAAGGCGCTGCCCAGCGTGGTGGTGCCGCCCGATGGCGTCTCGCCGATGGCGATGCCCACGCCCGCGGCGTCCGGCGGGAAGGCAACAACGACTTCGGCCCCGGCGACGGCGGCGGCATCGCCGGCCAAGCCGCCTCAGAAGCACTAGCCATGACGCCCGGCCCCATGCCGCCAAATGGGGACCGCTCGGCGGGGGCGGGCGATCCTCGGTTCTATCGGCGCGTCGGCCCGCACACGCTTGCGGCGGTGGTCGACGCGGCAGGGGCCGAGGCCCCGCCACGGCGGTTGATGGTGCACGGCATCGCGCCTCTGGAGGCCGCGACCCCCCAGGACGTGACATTTTGCCTGAACAACCGCCGTTATCTGCGGGCGCTGGCTGCCACGCAGGCCGCAGCGGTCATCGTCCATCCGGCCATGCAGGACAAGGTGCCCGAAACGGCGGTGGCCATCGTCGCCGCCGATCCGCTGGTCGCCTGGGCGAACGTCGCGGCGCTGTTCCACCCCTTGCCGCCCGTCACGCCCGGCATCCATCCGTCCGCGATCGTCGCCGCCTCGGCGAAAATCGACCCGAGTGCCGAAATCGGCCCGCTCGTGGTCATTGGGGAGAATGTCACCATCGGTCCGCGTGGCCGCGTCGCGGCCATGGTGGTGATCGGCGACGGCGTGCGGATCGGCCAGGATGTCCGCATCGGCCCGCACGCCTCGCTGTCCCATGCCTTGATCGGCGATCGGGTCTATATCTATCCCGGCGTCCGCATCGGGCAGGACGGTTTCGGCTTCGCCATCACCCCCGAAGGCTTCCACACCGTGCCGCAGCTCGGCCGCGTGGTGATCGGGGACGACGTGGAGATCGGCGCCAACACCACGGTGGACCGCGGTGCGCTGGAAGATACCGTGATCGGCGACGGCACGCGGATCGATAACCTCGTGCAGATCGCCCATAACGTCCGGATCGGCCGCGCCTGCGTCATCGTGGCCCAGGTCGGCATATCCGGATCCTCGGTGCTGGAGGATCAGGTCGTGCTGGCGGGACAGACCGGCGTCGCGGGACATTTGCGGATCGGCGCCGGATCTCGGATCGGCGCGAAATCCGGTGTTATGGCCGACGTTCCCCCGCGATCGGAAATGGTCGGCTCCCCCGCCCAGTCGGTGAAAACCTTCTTCAAGGAAATCGCGACCATCCGGCGCTGGGTCCGTGATGGTGGAATCCCGGTGGCAAATGGCGGGCGCAACGCCAAATCAAGTAAAGACGTGGATTGAAGAGCATGGACGAAGTCGAAACCCAGGCGCCCGACGCAGCAAAACTCCCCGAGGCAGGCAAGATCCCCGACGCAGGTAAGATGCCCGAGGCAGGCAAGATTATCGAGCTGATCGAAATTCAGCGCATCATGCACGACATCCCGCACCGCTACCCGTTCCTGCTGCTGGACCGGGTCGTCGATGTCGTGCTGAACACCTCCGCGGTCGGGGTGAAGAATGTCTCGGTCAACGAAGGTTTTTTCGCCGGGCATTTTCCCAATCATCCGGTCATGCCGGGGGTACTGATCATCGAAAGCATGGCCCAGACCGCCGCCGTGCTGGTGGTCGAAACGCTGGGCGGGGACGCCGCCGGCAAGGTGGTCTATTTCATGTCGATCGAGGGCGCCAAGTTCAGCCGGCCGGTCGTGCCTGGCGATCAGCTGCGCATCCACGTCACCAAGGAGCGCAACCGCGGCAACGTATGGAAGTTCAACGCAGTGGCGCGCGTCGATGGTGCATCTGTCGCCGAGGCGACCTATGCCGCGATGATCATGGACCGTGCCCCACCGCCGTAATATGACCAAAATGTGCGGCGAAACAGTCAGTTACGGGCCGATTATCGAA
>DATARX010000539.1:0-2951 GCA_036263955.1 Rhodopila sp. | reverse complement strand
TCCAGCGACATGAAGCCGACGACCTGGCTGATGGCGTTGCGGCGGGTGACCATCATCAGCAGGCCGATCAGGACGACGGACAGCGCGAGGGCGATGTCCTCGCGGGCGACCGGGTCGGCGTTGGCGGTGAGCGGGAGCATGACCTGCAGCGACAGCGCGACGAGGGCGATGCCGGCGAGCATGGTCAGGCCGATGCCGCCGACGGTCTCGATCTCCCGGTGCAGGCCCATCCGGAAGACCATGCGTCGCAGGGCGTAGGGGATGAGGATGGCCTTGAAACCCAGGGCAATCGCGGCGGTGATGTAGAGATGCGGGGCGGCCTGGATGTGGGCCTGCCAGGCGACGGACAGTGCCAGAACGAAGGCGTGCAGCGCGAGCACGTGCAGCAACGCCGTCAGGCGATCCTGGTACAGCATCATGAAGCTGACCAGGACCAGGCCGCCGGCGAGCATATGGGCGATGTCGAAGGACAGGGTGTGGATCATGGGTGCAGACCTGAAGCGCGGTCCGGCACCGCCACACCTGTTTGGTGGCTCGGCGCTGAATTCGTGTCATGTCCGGTCGAGCGGGCACGCGCGTGAAGGTTGGCACGGCCACTCACGCCTTTTCCGCGTCCAGCATCGTAAGTCGTGGGTGGCCGGGCCAAGCCCGACCATGACACAAGTGGCGACGACCATGACACTGGGCGGGGTGGTCGAGCCATGATGAGGTGCTGCCGCGGCACCCTTTTATCGGCTTTCGCGAGATACCATCGCCGCATTACATCCCCCGTGAGACGAACAGCAGCAGCACACCGAGCAGGCCGAGCATGAGGGCGGCGCCGAGGAAGTTGGGGACGCGGAAGACTCGCATTTTGGCGACAGCGGTTTCGGCGATGCCGAGGGCGATGCCGCCTGCCGCCATTTTCGGCAGCCAGGCGGCGATGCCGACCGCGTCGGCGATGGGGTTACCGGGGGTGGCGGCCATGCCGACGGGGATGAATACGCAGGCGATCATGGCGAGGTGGAGGGCCAGTTTCAGCGACGCGGCGAGTTCGATCATCGCCAGGTGGCGGCCGCTGTATTCCAGCACCATGGCCTCATGCACCATCGTCAGTTCCAGGTGGGTGGCGGGGTTATCGACCGGAATGCGGCCGTTCTCGGCCATGGCGACGATGATCAGGGCGATGAGGGCGAGGGCAAGGGAAACGCGCAGGCCGACCTGACCGGTCAGCATGGTTTCGGCGATGGTGGACAACTGGGTGGAACCGGCGACCAGGGCGACGGAGAAGACGATCATCAGCATCGCGGGTTCGGCCAGCGAGGCGATCATCATTTCTCGTGACGAACCAATGCCGCCAAAGCTGGTGCCGATATCCATCCCGGCCAGCGCCAGGGCGAAGCGGGCGCTGCCAAGTAAAGCGGTGATGGCGATCAGGTCGCCGGACCAACTGAACGTGAGGTTGGCGGCGAACGTCGGGATCAGCGCGGCGGCGACCCAGGTGGAGGCGAAGACGAAATACGGAACGACGCGGAACAGCCAGGAGGCGTTGTCGGCGATCACCGCTTCCTTCCCCATCAGGCGGCGGAGGTCTCGGTAGGGCTGGATCAGGGAGGCGCCACGGCGGCGCTGCAGGCGGGCTTTGACCTTGCGCACCAGGCCGGTGAGCAGCGGGGACAGCACCAGGATCAGGGTCATCTGGACGAGTTGTGCCAGCAAAGCCCCGAAGGAGGCGGCGATCACTGCCATAGGGTGAGCGCCATCAGCAGCACGACAAGGGCGGCGAAGACGAAGCTGAGGTAGCGGCGGATGGTCAGGAACTGCAGGTGATTGGCGCGTTCGGCGATCCAGAGGACAGTGCGTCCGAGCGGGATGTAGAGGGTGTTCCAGAACGGGTCGGTGATGGTGCGGACGATCGTTGCGGGGCGGTTGTCGCCGGGGCCTGGCATGTCGACGGTCTCGCGGGACCGAAACAGGACGGTGGCGAAGACGCGGCGCAGCGGCTGGGCGAAGCTGGTGGCGGTGTACTGGCTGGCAGGCGTGGGATCGGGGAAGCCGCAGTCCCAGGCGGGGGCGCGGCGGATGCTTCGGGATCCCAGGCGGTGAACGATGGCGACGGTCAGCAGGATGGACGCGGTGATGAAGGCGAAGACCAGCAGGCCGTTGTAGGCGCTGCGGCTGGCCTCGACCGGGGCGATGGTGAGCCAGAGATCGGATAGCTGGACCGGTATTCTGGCGCCGGTGAGCGCGCGGGCGACCGGGGCGATGCCGTCGATCACCGCGCCGGGGAAGATGCCGGCGAGGAGGCAGAGCAGCGCGAAGGCCAGCATGGCGGTGGTCGACCAGGCGTCGGCCTCCCGCGCCTGGGTGGCGGCGGTGGTGCGGGCGCGGCCGAGGAAGACAATGCCGTAGGTGCGGACGAAGCAGGCGGCGGCGAGCGCGGCGGCAAGGGCGAGGGCGGCGCCGTCGACCGGGATGATCAGTTTCAGGCCCCATTCGGGCACCTCGGGGTGAACCAGGATGGCCTGGAAGGTGAGCCACTCCGAGGCGAAGCCGTTCAGCGGTGGCAGGCCGGCGATGGCGACGCAGCCGACGAGTAACGCGACGGACGTGCGCGGCATGCGGTGGATCAGGCCGCCCATGGTTTCCATGTCGCGCGCGCCGGTGGCGTTGAGGACCGAGCCGGCGCCGAAGAACAGCAGGCTTTTGAAGACGGTGTGGTTGAGGGCGTGGAACAAGGCGGCGGTCAGGGCCAGGGCCGCCGCGGCCGGATCGTTGGTTGCTCGGAAGGCCAGTGCCAGTCCGAGGCCGATGAAGACAATGCCAATGTTTTCGACGGTGGAGTAAGCAAGCAGGCGCTTGAGGTCGGTTTCCATCAGGGCGTGCAGGACGCCGAGGACGGCGGTGATGCCGCCGAGGGCAAGGACGACGGTTCCGGCCCACCAGGCGTTGAAACCGAGCAGGTCGAAGAT
>DATARX010000534.1:0-7205 GCA_036263955.1 Rhodopila sp. | reverse complement strand
CGCGGCCGAGGCCGGGTTTTTCCCCGGCGTGATCCTGTACCTGACCTACTGGTTCCCCTCGGAGTACCGCGCCAAGATCGTCGGCGTGTTCATGGTCGCGATCCCGGTGGCGGGACTGCTGGGATCGCCGATTTCCGGCGCCATCCTGGGGATGGACGGCACCTTGGGCCTGGGCGGCTGGCAATGGGTGTTCATCATCGAGGCGATGCCCGCGGTCCTGCTCGGCCTTCTCAGCATCGTGTGGCTGACCGATCGGCCGGAGCACGCGGCGTGGCTGACGGCGGATCAGCGCGGCTGGCTGGCGGCCAAATTGCAGCAGGAACGGCAGCGCGCGACGAAAGTCCGCCATCTGTCGGTCTGGCGGGTGATGGTGAACAAGCACGTGCTGATCATGGCCCTGGTCTATTCCGGCGCGGCCGGTGCCAGTTCGGCGATGGCGCTATGGCAGCCGCAGGTGATCAAGTCCTTCGGGCTGAGCAACCTGGAAACCGGCTTCATGAACGCCATTCCCTATGCGATCTCGGCCGTGCTGATGGTGTTCTGGGGCCGGTCGTCGGATCGCAGCGGCGAGCGGGTGTTCCACAATGCGCTGCCGCTGGGCTGGATGGCACTAGCGATGGTGGCGACCTTCTGGGCGCACAGCCTTTGGGTGTTGATGCCGATCCTGACGCTGATCCTGGCCGGCACCTATGCCAGCAAGGGCCCGTTCTGGGCGCTGTCGTCGGAGTGGCTGGCCGCGCCGGTGGCCGCCGCCGGGCTGGCCCAGATCAATGCCTTGGGCAATCTGTCGGGCTTTTTCTGCAACTACCTGATTGGCTGGATCAAGGATGAGACCGGCAGCTTCCCGCTGGCGATCATGCCGATCGCGGCGCTGGCCGCCGCGGGCACGCTGGCGGTGATTCTGGTCGGCCGTGGCCAACCGCGGACGGTGGCGATGCAACAAAGCGAGTCCGCCGCGCAATAGAGGTTGGCGCGACGCGTGTCGCGATCCCGCTACCCGGTCGTTCGGGGGTGACCGAACGACCGGGTGCCTATTTCGCCGCGACCTTGTTGTACATTTGTTCGGCGGCCTCCGGCCCGGACAGGATCTCGACCAGGCGAACCGCCCGGATCGGGGTGAGATTGCCGGCGTCGGCCCCGGCCTGGACCGCTTCGGCCGCCTGCTCCAGCAAGGCGTCGTAGGCCGCGTGGGTTCCAAGTTTGCGGCCCGCGATTTCGACCGTGCGAAGCTCCCGGACACAGTTTTCCAGTTGCTTCTGGCCGTTCTGGTCAACCGGGGACGCGCCGGCAAGCGGTGCGACCAGGCCGCGTTTCATGCCGTCGGCAAACCGGTCGCGGCAGACGCTGTCCAGCTTGTCGCGTATGCCGCGCAGCCTGGCCCGGTGTCGAACGGCATTCCGATCGTCGCCGATATCCTGCAACAGACCGGCCAGGCGCTCAACCTGAAGGCCGACGCCGGACAGGTTGCCTTCGCGCAGGTCCTTGATCAGGCTTGTTTCGCCTTCCAGATCGACAAGAATGTCGTCAATACCGCGATCCATCGCGGCCTGGAGCAAAGATCTTTCCGCCGGCAGCGGGTTCGCTTCCGCAAGCCGTCGCAACAGCGCGCCGGCATGGGGAAAATGTCCGAGCAAAAGCTTGAACACCATTGCGCAGCCGTCCGGCGGCTCACCGGCCAGGCCCAGGACGATCGCCTCGACCGCCTGTTGGTTCGGCTCCAGGGCACCCAGTTGCACGTCCCTGATCTGGGATCGCAACGCCACCGCCCGCCGCAGAACCGTGGCCATCCCGCGCGCGAGCGGCGCATAGGTGGCCGGCGGCAGCCCGGTCTCCTCCCAGTTGGCGGGCGGCGGCGCCCTGGCCAGGATTTCGCCCGCGGGACCCCACAGCATCCCGCCAGCCTGCGTCACGGTTTCGGCTTCATAGGTGTTGTGGCCGGCGATCAGGCGCTCGATCGACGCCATGTCATCGCCCAGTGCCGTCCGGACGGTCGCGGCGATCGGTTTCAGCACGCTGCGGGGAATCGTGGCCCGTCCCGGCCTCCAGTCAGGCGCGGGAACGAGCAGGTCTTCGAGCGGAATGAACAGCAGCCGGGTGAAGCGAAGCGCGCGCGGCGGCTGCAGCAGGGCAAGCCGCGCGCGAATTGGATCCAGAACTAACTGCCAGTTGTCGGCCTGCGGAGACTCCTCCGACAGGCCAACGATCTGTCGGATCTTCGTGTCGTCCGCCGCCAGCAGGTCATCACGCAAGGTGCGCGACATCCGGAACGGCTTCTGCGACGCGCCTGGGCTTGCCGACGGGGGATGATTCAAATGGTTCAGCATGTGGCTGCTCGCAACCGTTCGTTTCGCGCAATCAGTTCGAAGACTGTCGCCCCGGTCCGCCAATCCTCGTTCAGCGGGATCATTCGGCAAAGCCGCAACGACATATCGACTTCCAGGAACAGGTCGCTCCATTCCCGCAGTTCTCGAGGCAATGCGGGAATCAATTGAGCAATCTCGACCAGGGCGGCCCGGCGTTCGGCGTCGTCCCTGGCGAATCGCCAAAGCAGACAGATCTGCTCCCACCCGTCCAGCAGCCACTCGGAGCGGCCGGCGATGCGGACGACAGGCTCCGGATCATTGGCCCAGGTACGCAACAGCCCAACCACGTCCGCAGTCAGGGCGCGTGCCTGGACAAGGGTGGTGTCGGCCAGTGCCAGGGTGAAGTCGGCCACCGAACAGATCATCCCGGCATACGCGGCCTGGTCATCGGAATGCTGGGAGCTGCTCCAATCGGCGACTTCCTGCGTGCAGCGCCGGAGCAGGTCCATCAGGCGGGACATACGGCTCGAGGTGTTTGTGACGTCGACGCCGACGCCGGCCAATGTGTCCGAGATGCTTTCCAAGGCAGCGGCAATCCAGTTGGTGGAGCGCCCGAGACGCGGCGCGATCTTGCTGACCGTGATGCGCGCGCGGCGCTGCATCTCCTCCGGGTCCAGCGGGGTGCCGGTGCTCTTTCCGGCCGGGGTCTCGTTGACCTGCGCCATCAGCGCCAGCAGCAGAAGATAATTGGCGACCAGGCGGTCGCCCTTGTCTTGCCTTGCCGATTTCTGCGCGGCGTTCATCGCCTCCTCACCCGCCAGGCCTTCCGCGGCCAACTCCCGCCCGATCTGCCGGATGACGCTTGGGGTCACATGGGTGAGCGTCGCGATTCGTTCGTTCAACTGCCGGTCGTGGAGCGTGGGGGCGCAGAGCGCGCCGATGCTGCTCCAGGCCAGGATATAGACGCCGCGGCCACCCGAGGGGTTGGGTATGACCAGTTCCAGCCCGCGTTTTTCCGCCGGGCGCGCGCGGGTGCCGGCAAGCAGCGGTGTGGTGAACGGCACGGCGACCCCGCGTTCCAGGAACGTTGCGGGATGATACGGGCGTAAGGGCGGAAGGCGGAGATCGGACACGCGGGATCCTCTGCACGGGCCGGCCCGTCCGGATCGAGCCTGTGTCCGGCCTAAACCATATTTGTTTACAAATGATTAATGGAATCGGCGCGGATTTTTGGGGCGGCAATTCCTGGCGCGACAGGCCGGTTTCTTCGCCGCGGTTAGCAATCGGTTAACGTTTGCCGGTCATGTTGCCGCTCTCTCTGGAGGCACGCATGAAGGGCAAGCGCGGGAAGAAGGACGCCAAGGGCGACGTCATCGTCAAGCGGTATGAAATCGTCGAAGGCGGCCATCATGGGGGCGCCTGGAAGGTTGCGTACGCGGATTTCGTCACCGCGATGATGGCGTTCTTCCTTCTGATGTGGCTGTTGAACGCGACGACCGAGGACCAGAGGAAGGGTCTCGCGGACTATTTCAGCCCCAACAACCTGATGTCGCACGCCTCATCCGGCACCGGCCAACCGTTCGGCGGCCACACCGCGTTCGACGAAGGCGCGCTGGTATCCGACCGCGGCAGCGTGGAGATCACCACCGGCAAGCGTCCGGTCATCGACCGGACCGAAGACGGCGAGGATCCGGTCTATACCAGTGCGCACCGCGCCCGTTCCGGCGAAGGCGTCGGCATCGGTCCGATGACCGACGAGCAGGATACCGACGATACCGACGAAAAGCCCCTGGGGCAGAAAGGCACCCGTCCGGCGCCCGGTCCGGGCGGGGCCGCGGCCGTTTCACGCCAGGGGCAGTTGGATGCCAGGCCGGTCACGCCGGCCGAAGTGGCGGCCGAACGGGCACGTGAGGAGAAAGCGGCCTTCGAACAGGCCGCGGACGAGATCAGACAGGCCGTGCACGCCGACCCGGCGCTGGCCGATCTTGCCAAGCAGCTTGCCATCGACATGACCCCGGAGGGATTGCGCATCCAGATCGTCGACGAGGTCAAGCGGCCGATGTTTCCCACCGGGTCGGCCACGCCAAACGAGCGGGCCAGGTTGTTGATACAGAAAATCGTGCCGGTGCTGATGAAGCTGCATGAGCCACTTTCGATCGCCGGGCACACGGACGCCGCGCCGTTCCCCGGGCCCGACCGCACGAACTGGGAGTTGTCGGCGGAGCGGGCCAACGCCACAAGGCGGCTGCTGACGGATGGCGGGCTGCCCGAAACGCGGGTCAAATCGGTGATCGGCGATGCCGACCGCGATCCGCTGCTGCCGGCCGATCCCCTGGCCGCGGCCAATCGCCGGATCGCCATCCTGGTGATGCGCGACGCCCCGACCGCATCTGTTCCGCCCGCATCTGGCCCGACCGCATCTGGCCCGCCCGCATCTGGCCCGCCCGCATCTGTTCCGCCGGCATCCGTTCCGCCGGCATCCGTCCCGCCCGCATCTGTTCCGCCCGCATCTGGCCCGCCCGCATCTGCTCCATCGGGGTTCGCGCCGCCAAAATCCAGCCCGCCGTCCAGCGACCCGTTCTCCAGCGCGAAGCCGTGAGTTCTCAACGATGCTGACGATCGGCGGCCTGGTCTTGCTGTTTGGCTGCGTGCTGGGGAGCTACCTCGTTTCCGGCGGCAGCATGGAGCCGCTGATCGAAGCCGTCCCGTTTGAGATGTGGACGATCGGCGGCGCGGCGATCGCCACGACCCTGATGTCCAACAGCATGCATGACGTCAAACATATGCTTGGCGCATTCGGCAAGATGATGAAGGGCGCTGCCTATCATAAGCCGGACTACATCGAACTGCTGAGCCTGCTGTATTATCTGGTCAGGCTGGCAAGCACCAAAGGCGCCATGGCGCTGGAGCCGCATATCGAGAAGCCGTCGGAAAGCGCGGCATTCCAGAAATTCCCGAAGATCCTGGGCAACCATCATGCCAGCACGATCATCTGCGACTATCTGCGCATGGTCGGCATGAACGCCGACGATCCGAACCAGATCGAGGACGTCATGGCCAGGGAACTCAAGAAAACCCTGGTCGAGGAACTGCATCCTTCGCACATCATGCAGAGCATGGCGGATGCGCTTCCGGCGCTGGGAATCGTTGCGGCGGTGCTGGGTGTGATCAAGACGATGTCGCATATCGACCAGCCGCCGGCGATCCTCGGCGCCATGATCGGCGGTGCGTTGACCGGAACATTCCTGGGAATCCTGCTGGCCTACGGCATCGCCGGACCGTTTTCGTCGCGAATGAGGGGCATTGTCGAGGAAGAGGCGAAGTACCTGGAAGTGATCCGAGCGGTGTTGGTGACGCATCTGCATGGCAATGCGCCGCAGGTCAGCGTGGAATCGGGGCGGAAGATGGTACCGAACGAACATATGCCGAGCTTCCAGGAACTGGAGGAAGCGGTACAAGCGGTGCAAATGTAACAACCCGCACCCAACCCTTGCGCTGGGCGTATGCCAGCATGACATAGGTCGCATGCCGCGATACCGGCCGATGGTTTTGTCATGTCCGATCTTGCTGTCATGCCTGGGCGCCGCTCTCGCGCAGACGCCATCGCCAGCAGCCGAACCGCTTCATGTCAGGTACGAAACCTATGCCGCTGGGATCCACGTGGCCGACGTCGAATCCGGCTTCAGCTTTGGCCCGCGGACCTACCGGATGAATCTGGACTATCGCACCACGGGTATGATCGGGTACTTCGTCCATGGCCATCAGTTCGATGTCGTCGACGGCGCGTGGCACGGGATGCAGGCCGAACCGTCGCGTTTCATCGGACAGGGAACGTGGCGCGGTATCGATCGCCTGACCGCGATCGACTATCACGACGGCTCCCCTGTCGTTCGCCAATTGGTACCCCCCAACACCACCGACCTGGAACCTGTGCCGGACGCGATGCGGGCGAACGCGATCGACTCGCTCAGCGGGCTGGCCCAGTTGATCCGGGTCGTTGGCGCGACCGGCCGTTGCGAGACGGCGGTGCGCACCTATGACGGCCGGCGCATCGTCGCGATCGAGGCGCATACCGTGGGTGAGGAGAGGCTGGAACCCACCGACCGGTCCAGCTTCGCCGGCAAGGCGTTGCGCTGCGATTTCTCCGGGCGGCTGGTGGCAGGTTTCCGGCTGGACGGCGACCGCGCCCGCCAAAGCAAGCCCATGCAGGGAACGGCGTGGCTGGCGCCGGTCACCGACGGCGCCCCGCCGCTGCCGGTGCGGATCACATTCCAGACACGATGGTTCGGCGATGCGACGATGTATCTCATGGGCATTGCGCCGGGCTTCGACCGCACGGTCGACCGCGGCAACTGATTTCACATCGCGCCCGGGGCCATGATCCCCGGCCGGAACGCATCGGCGATGCGGCGCACCCGGCCGGCCGGGTCAACCACCAATACGTCGAACCGAACGCCGTTGACGCCCCAGTCCGGATGCTGGGCCAGGATGATCTCGCAGGCACCCAGCAGCCGCATCTGCTGGCGAAGGGTCAGCGCGGCCGCGGCCTGCGCCAGGCTTGGGCGGGATTTCACCTCGACGATCGACAGGATGCCGGCCTTTTCCGCGACCGCATCCACTTCCCCTGCGGCCGTCCGCAGGCGGCGGGCATGGATGGTCCAGCCGTCGGCGGCCAGGGCGGCACAGGCGGTTTCCTCGGCCGCGAGTCCGTCTGAATAAGCGGTGCGGCCGGTCCGGCGGCGGTGCGACATTGGCGCGCAATGCCAGAAAAGCCCTAAGATTCCGTTAATCGTCAGATTCCGTTAATCGTCAGATTCCGTTAATCGTCAGATTCCGTTAATCGTCCCGCGCCTGGTCATCCGGCGCCTGGTCATCCCGCGCCTGGTCGTCCGGCGCCTAGTC
>DATARX010000442.1:0-10034 GCA_036263955.1 Rhodopila sp. | reverse complement strand
CGGCTTGAGAACAAGCCATTGCAACCGTTCGTCTATCGCGATTTCGGCTCGCTGGTGTCGCTGGGCGAATACAGCACTGTCGGCAATCTGATGGGGTTCCTCGCCCGCCGCTCGCTGTTCATTGAGGGCACCTTCGCGCGTATCATGTATCGCTCGCTGTATAACATGCACGAATATGCGCTGCATGGTCTCGGCCGGGTGCTGATGAGCCTGCTGACTCGCGGGCTGTCGCGGCATATCGAACCGCGCGTCAAGCTGCATTAATCCGACGCCGCAGTAAGAGATCCGTGCGTCGAACTGTCGGCCGCCTGGCTTCGGAACGGACCGCCGCCCAGTAGACCGCCGCCCAGCAGACCGCCGATGTGATCGATATACGCTGCCGGCGACGCCGTTGAGTGAAGCAATGTCAACCGCATCATCGCCAAGGGGAACGCGCATCATGGAAGGCCCCGCCGCCGCGCGCCTGCGTGATCTCCCGTCCGTCCATGCGGTCCTGAGCACCGGACCCGCGTTGCTGTTGCTGGAACGATTTGGTCGGACCGCCGCGACCGGGGCGGTGCGGATGGCGCTGGACGCGGCCCGTGCGGCGCTGCTGGGCGGAGCACCCACGGTTCCCCGCGCGGATGAAGTGGCGGTCCGGGCGCTTGCCGCGCTCGACGCGGAAGACCGCTCGGGCCTGCGCCCGCTGTTCAATCTGACGGGCACGGTGCTGCATACCAATTTCGGCCGCGCCATTCTCGCGGACGCGGCGATCGCGGCGGCGCTGGCGGCGATGCGCGATCCCGTCGGCCTCGAATACGACCTGCAAACGGGCAAACGCGGGGAGCGTGACGACCATGTGCGCAGCTTGCTGTGCGAACTGACCGGCGCCGAGGACGCAACGCTGGTCAACAACAACGCCGCGGCGGTGCTGCTCGCGCTCAATACGCTGGCCGCGGGGCGCGAGGCCGTCGTCTCCCGCGGTGAACTGATCGAAATCGGCGGTGCCTTCCGCATGCCGGATATCATGGCCCGCGCGGGCGCCCGTCTGGTCGAGGTCGGTACCACCAACCGCACCCATCCCCGGGATTACCGCGACGCCTTGGGCGCGCAGACCGGCGTGATCCTCAAGGTCCACACCTCCAACTACCGCATCCAGGGTTTCACCGCCGAGGTCGATGCAACCGAACTCGCGGCAATCGCGGCCGAGGCCGATGTGCCGCTGCTGAACGATCTCGGGTCCGGAACGCTGGTGGATCTGTCGCAGTACGGCCTGACGCGCGAACCGACGGCGCGCGAGGCCGTGGCCGCGGGCTCGGGGTTGGTGACGTTCTCCGGCGACAAGCTTCTGGGCGGCCCGCAAGCCGGCTTCATCGTCGGCTCCCGGACGCTGATTGCCGCCATCAACCGAAATCCGATGAAGCGCGCACTACGGGTCGACAAGATCCGGCTGGCGGCGATCGCGGCGACGCTGAAGCTGTACCGCGACCCCGATCGCCTGGCCGACCGCCTGCCGACGCTGCGGCTGCTGGCCCGTCCGCATGCTGAGATCGCCGCCCAGGCCGCGCGCCTGCGGGACCAGGTCGCGCAGTCGGTCGGCCCTGGATTCACGGTCGCGGTGTGCGACTGCCGCAGCCAGATCGGCTCCGGCGCGCTGCCCCTCGACACCATCGCCAGCGCCGGCCTGGTCATCCGCGCGGCCGCCGGGGGCCGCGCGCTGGACCGGCTGGCCACGTCCCTGCGCCGCCTCGAGTATCCGGTGATCGGGCGGATCGAGGATGGCGGGCTCACGCTCGACCTGCGATGCCTGACCGAGGAGGCAGAATTTCTGTCCGCACTCTCGCACCTGGACGGCCATGAACCAGCTTGAGCGACGGCGCCGCCGACACAATCCCCAATCCAATCGATTGGCGGCGCGGCTCGCCCACGCCGGGACGGTAGCGGCATGATCATCGGCACCGCCGGCCATATCGATCACGGCAAGACCGCCCTGGTCAAAGCCCTTACCGGCATCGATGCCGATCGCCTGAAGGAAGAAAAAGCCCGCGGCATCACCATCGACCTCGGCTTCGCCTATCTGCCGATCCCCGATGGGCCGGTGCTGGGCTTCGTCGACGTTCCTGGTCATGAGCGTTTCGTGCACACGATGCTGGCCGGCGCCAGCGGGATCGATTTTTCCCTGCTGGTCGTCGCTGCCGATGACGGGGTCATGCCGCAGACGCTGGAACACCTGGAGATCATCGATCTGCTGGGCATCGATCGCGGCCTGGTCGCGCTGACCAAGGCCGATATTGCCACGCCGGCGCGTCTGGCCGAGGTGGCCGGCGAGATCCGAACGGCGACCACCGGCACGGTGCTGGCGAACGCCGAGATCATACCGGTTTCGGCGTTGACCGGCCAAGGCATCGACACGCTGCGCGCCCGCCTTGCCGCCGCTGCTGCCGAGATGCCGGACCGATCCGCGGAGGCGCGTTTCCGCCTGGCGGTCGATCGCGTATTCACCTTGTCCGGCGTGGGAGTCGTCGTCACCGGCACAGTGCTCTCCGGCACGGTCGGGGTCGGCGACCACGTGCTGGTCAGCCCGCGCGGCCTGCCGGCGCGGGTGCGCTCGCTCCATGCGCAGAACCGTCCAGCAGAACGCGGGCATACGGGCGATCGCTGCGCCCTTAATCTGGCGGGTCCGGACATCGCCAAGGAGGCGATCCGGCGCGGCGACATGATCATGGACAGCAGCCTGCACGCCCCGACCGACCGCATCGACGCCACGCTGCGCCTGCTGCCCAGCGAGGCAAAGCCGATCGGCCAGTGGTTCCCGGTGCGGCTGCATCATGCCGCGGCCGAGGTCGGCGCCCGCATCGTGCTTCTCAGCGACGATCCGATCCAGCCAGGCGCCGCGGCGGACGTACAACTGGTCCTCGATCATGCGATCGCCGCCGCCGTGCCGGACCGCTACGTCATCCGCGACGTCTCAGCCCAGCGCACGATCGGAGGCGGGCGGTTCATCGACCTGCGCCCGCCAACCCGGCGGCGCCGCGCGCCGGAACGCCTGGCACAGCGCGCCGCCCTGACAATTCCCGCCCCACAGACCGCATTCGCGGCGCTACTGGACGTGCCGCCTTTTGCCTGGGATCTGGCCGTTATCGCGCGAGACCGAGCGCTGACGGCGGCGCAGTCGGCTCAACTGGCCACGGCGCTGGAGCTGGTGCTGCTGGAACAAGGCGACGCGCGCATTGCCATTGCGCCCGAGCGGTGGCGGCGCTTCACCGCTGACCTCCTTCAACACCTGGCGGCCTACCACGCCGAGAATCCAGACCTTCAGGGCATCGGGCGGGAAAAATTGCGGCTGGCACTGCAACCCCGCCTGCCGGCGCCAGTGTTCATCGCCGCCCTGCAGCGATTGGCCGCGTCAGGTGAACTGGTGCTGGATGGCGCGTTCGTGCGTCTCGCCGGGCATGAAGTGCGTCTCACGCCGCAGGATGAGGCGGCCTGGGCCAGCATCGCGCCGTTGCTGAACGGCGAGGCGCGGTTCCGTCCGCCTCGGGTCCGCGACATCGCCGAGGCAACGGCACGACCGGAACGCGATGTCCGCCGACTGCTGAAGCTGGTGGGACGCCTGGGCCTGGCCGACGAGCTCGCCCATGACCATTTCTTCCTGCGGACGACGGTGCGGGAGATGGTCGGCATCGTCGCTGACGTCGCGACCAAAAGCGAAGGAGGTGTATTCACCGCCGCCCAGTTTCGCGACCGTGTTGCCAATGGCCGCAAGGTCTCGATCCAGATCCTCGAATTCTTTGACCGGCATGGCATCACCTTGCGCAAGGGAGACTTGCGCCGGGTCGACAAGCATCGGCTGGACTTGTTCTAGCGCTTCGTGCCATCAGCCGCGTCGAAGCTTTGATCGAGAGCGTTAGTCAAGCCTCCGACGATAACGCTCCGGGCAGATGGAAGAGCGTCGCTCCCGGTGGGGCGTTCGGACTTCAAATCCGAGTGGGGCAGTGAGCCTGTCCCAGGTGGGTTCGACTCCCATTCTCTTCCGCCAGCATCAGGCCGGCGCCGTCCCTATTCGCCCATCCGGGCGATGGCAAATGGTATCAGATGATCCGAATCCGTGGCTCGCCGGCGGTGACGGAGCCGATGATTTCAACCCGCGGATAACCGGCGGTTCGGATATCCTCACGGATGGCCTCGGCCCGCTCCGCGGCGCAGGCGACCAGCAATCCGCCGGAGGTTTGCGGATCGGTAAGCAGGCCGCGCCGCCATGGTGCAAGATCGGGCGGCAACACCACGCCATCGCTGTAGCTGGCCCAGTTGCGGCCGGATGCGCCGGTGACATATCCCGCCTCCGCCAGGGCCGCCGCCTGGGTGAGCAACGGAATGCGGGTATGATCGATCTCCAGGCTGACGCCGCCGCCGCGTGCCAGTTCCAGCCCGTGGCCGAGGACGCCGAAACCGGTCACGTCGGTCATGCCATGGACGTCCTCGTCCTCGGCGAGAACGCTGCCGATCTTGTTCAGCAGCGTCGTCGAGGCGATCATCTCGTCATAGGCGCCAGCGGACAAGGCGGCCTTCTTGAAGGCAGCCGAGTAGATGCCGACCCCGATGCCCTTGGTCAGGATCAAGGCGTCACCGGGGCGCGCGCCGGAATTGCGTCGGACATGCTTCGGATGGCACAGGCCGATGACCGCCAGACCATAGATCGGCTCTGGAGCATCGATCGAATGGCCGCCGGCTACGGGAATGCCGGCCTCGGCACAGATCGATGCCCCGCCTTGCAGGATTTCACGCACCATTTCCACCGGCAACTTGTCGAGCGGCATGCCCAGGATCGCCAGCGCCATGATCGGCTTGCCGCCCATTGCGTAGACATCCGACACCGCGTTGGCGGCGGCGATCCGTCCGAACGCGCGCGGGTCGTCCACGATCGGCATGAAGAAGTCGGTCGTGGCAATGATGCAGTGCTGATCATCGATCTGCCAGACGGCGGCATCGTCGCTGGTCTCGGCGCCGACGAGAAGCTGGGCATAAGGCGCAGCTTCCGGCTGGCCAGCCAGCAACGTCTGGAGCACCGATGGCGCAAGCTTGCAGCCGCATCCACCGCCATGGGCCAGTTCGGTCAGGCGGACAGACACAGTGGACATGGCGGAATTGTCTCCGGAAGGCCGTGTTGCATGGGCGAAGCCTGGGTCGACTCGAGCCACCTGACAGCGTGCAACGGTCGTACATGACGCCAGGCCGCAAGAGATCGCCGGCGACATATCGACAATAGTATGGATCTTACAACTTCAATTTATCCTGCGCGGCCCGATGACCGCCGGATCAGCCCACCAGCAGCAGCGGGTTCGGCGCGTGGCGGGACCAGCCGGCCTCGGCCAGCAGCAAATCCAATCCCAGCGTCGCCAGATCGTCGGCGAATGGGTCCACCTGCATGTCCTTTGCCTGGTACAGCATCTTTGCGTAGGTGCGGCAATCGCCGCAGGTTTCGGCCTTGACCGCGCCGGAGTCGCCGTCGATCCCCTCCAGCACCAGCGCCCGCGACTCTCCGCAGGTGATGCACACCGCCCGCACGTGATTCCACGCTGTCGAACACAGCGAACAATACAGATAGCGCGTTCCCGGCGTCGGGCCCGACGCTGTTATCAGCCCGGCGACCGGGGTCGAGCCACAGCATGGGCACAGGCCGCGCTGCGGCAGCAGGCGCAACGACGGCGCCTGCAGCCCCGCCGCCAGGCGCGTGAAGTAAACCTGCAGCGCCGCCACCAGGTAAAGCACCGCGCCGGCATCGGCGGGGTCAACGCCGCCGCGCAAAAAGTCGTCGGCCAGGGCTTCGAGAGAGTCGACGTCACGCTCCCGCAGCCGGACCATGGCCGCCGTCGCCGCCTGCGGGATCGTTTCTGTGTCGATGCAGTCCAGCAGGGTGGCCAAAGCATCCCGCCAGGCGGGATCGCGCCGGTGCCCATCGGCTGCAAGCGGCGGCATGCGCGCCGCCACCGCGGTCGCGACGGCGGCCTGTCCCGGGTCGGCGAAAGGCCCGAGCGTCGTTGCCACGGCGTGCTGCGCCCGTGCGAGTTGCGCCATGAAGCGCAGCCAGTCCCGCATCGGATGACCCGTCGCCAGCGCCTCCAGACGCTCCGCACCGCGGATGAAGCGAGTGGCGGGGGTCGGCAGGATAATCGCATCCGGCGTCGCCACGCCGCCTTGCGGGTTGCCTTGCCACTTGCCTTTCGGCGCGGCCAGACCCTGCCTCATGGATTGCGCTTTGCCTGTGGGGGTGGGAAGACGCGGTGCGGCGTTGGGCCGCGAGATCCGGTCGCCGCCAGGCTGCGGAACCATTTGCGGTGATGGCGCCAGGCCCATCCGGGTGTGACGTCGCCCTGGATCATCGCGTGCATCGACCCCTTAATCCACAGCGCGGCATAGACGTGGACGATCCAGACCAGGATCGCGGCAATCGCGGCCAGGCTGTGGATCAGCAGGGCGACGCGCTGAACCTCGATCGAGGTGAAGGTAAAGAAATAGACCTCCCAGATCGCCAGGCCGGTCACGAACAGCGTCGGCACCAGCAGCGTCATCGACCAGAAGACGAATTTCTGGCCGGGGTTGAAGCGGGCGACCTCGGGGACTCCCTCCTCCTCATTCACCAGGACGCGGTTGATCGCCTTCATCCACCTGACGTCGTCCCGGCTCCAGAGGTTGTCACGCCAGAACTGCACGATCAGGCCGGCATAGCTGACGAACAGGACACATCCGATCCAGGGATGCACCGCCCGCGTCCACTGGCCACCGCCGAACAGGTCGGACAGGAAGAACAGGATCGGGTGAAACATCGACAGTCCGGACAGCAGCAGCAGGACGAAGCAGCCGCCGGTGATCCAATGATTAAGGCGGGTGGCCGTCGTGTTGCGGATATAGTTTCCTTCGGGATATTTCATCGTGCCCTGTCCGAATGGTCGGTCCGCGGCTGGTCCGGGTGATCCAGCAGATGCCGGGCCTCTTCCTCATCCTCGGCCTGCACGCGGTTCGCGCCCGCCGACACATAATGCAGGAAGCCGGCGACCGCGGCGAACGCGGTTGCCGCGACGGCCAGGGGCTTGAACATGCCCTTCCAAAACTCGACGAACGGACTGATCCGCGGCTTGTCGGGCAGCCCGGCATAGAGCGACGGCTTGTCGGCATGGTGCAGCACATACATCACATGGGTGCCGCTGACGCCGGGCGGGTCGTACAGCCCGGCGTTGTCGAAGCCACGCGACTTGAGTTCCTCGACGCGTTCGCCGGCCCAACCGGTCATATCGGACTTGGAGCCGAACATGATCGCCCCGGTCGGGCACGCCTTGACGCACGCCGGCTCCAGACCGACCCCGACCCGGTCGGAACACAGCGTGCATTTATACGACTTGTGATCGACCGGATTGATCCGGGGGATATCGAACGGACAGCCTTTGACGCAATAGCCGCAGCCGATGCAGTTCTCGCTAACGAAGTCGACGATGCCGTTGGCGTATTGCACGATCGCGCCCGGGGCCGGGCAGGCCTTCAGGCAGCCCGGATCCTCGCAGTGCATGCAGCCATCCTTGCGGATCAGCCACTCCAGGTTGCCCTTTTCGTCTTCCCACTCGGTGAACCGCATCAGGGTCCAGGTGCTGGGATTCAGGTCGAGGGGATTGTCGTAGGACCCCTCGAAATAGCCCATCTCGGGCCGCAGGTTGTTCCACTCCATACAGGCCGACTGGCACGCCTTGCAGCCGATGCAGCGGCTGACGTCGATCAGCTTGGCAACTTCCTGCTCATGGTTGCGGATCGCCGGCGGCGTCAGCGTGGTGGCTGAGCGGCGGATGTAATCCTGTGATTGAAGATCTGCCATCTTATGTCTTTCAGCTCACAGGAGCGCTGGTCTTTTCGATATTGACCAGGAACGCCTTGAACTCGGGAGTCTGCGTGTTCGCGTCACCGACCGATGGCGTCAGCGTGTTGGCGCCGTAGCCTTTGCGCGCCTGACCGGTGAAGCCCCAGTGGATCGGGCAACCGACCACGTGCGTCGGCTTGCCGTCGACCATCAGCGGCTTGATGCGCTTGGTCACATAGACCTTGCAGACCACTACCCCGCGCTTCGAGGACACCCGGACCCAACCGCCCTGCTCGATCCCCTTTTCCTTCGCCAGCGCCTCGCCGATCTCGACGAACTCCTCCGGCTGCAGGATGGAGTTGATCAGCGCGTGCTTGGTCCAATAGTGGAAGTGTTCGGTCAGCCGGTAGGTGGTCCCGACATACGGGAACTCCGCCGAGGTGCCGAACGAGGCCCGGTCACGCGGGAACACGCGCGCGGCGGGATTGTTCTTCACCTTCGGGTGCAGCAGGTTTTCCGCAGGGCTCTCGAACGGCTCGTAGTGTTCGGGGAACGGCCCCTCCACCATCAGGTCGCGGGCAAACAGCCGTCCCACGCCTTCGGCGTTCATGATGAACGGACCGATCGAGTCAGACGGTTTCACCGTGGGACCGTAGTCCGGCACGTCGACCCCGACCCAGCGCTGGCCGTTCCATTCGATCAGCGGCTTCGCCGGGTTCCACGCCTTGCCGTCCAGGTCGGCGCTGGCGCGGTTGTAGAGAATGCGCCGGTTGGCCGGCCACGCCCACGCCCAGTTCGGCGCGATCCCCTGGTCACGCGGATCGGCGGTGTCGCGGCGGGCCATCTGGTTGCCCTTCTCCGTATAGCAGCCGGTGAATATCCAGCAGCCGGCCGCCGTGGTGCCGTCGTCGCGCAACTGGGCGAAGCTGTCTAGCAGGCGCCCCGCCTGGGTCTCCACCGAACCGTTGGCACCCTTGAGATCGACCAGCGCGCGGCCGTTCATTTCCTTCGCCAGTTCCTCCGGATCCGGGTCGACCGGATCTGTGTAGTTCCAGGTCAGGTTCAGGATCGGATCGGGGAACGCGCCGCCCTGCTTGCGATACATCTCTCGCATCCGGTGGAAGATCCCGGACATGATAAAGAGGTCGCTTTTGGCATTGCCCGGCGGTTCGGCGGCCTTCCAGTGCCATTGCAGCCAACGCGCCGAGTTCACCAGCGACCCGTTCTCCTCGGCGAAACAGGTCGTCGGAAGCTGAAACACCTCGGTCTGGATGTCGGCCGGGTTAGATGGGTTCTGCGGCCCGAAATCCTGCCAGAAATGCGCGGTTTCGGTTTCCAGCGGATCCATCACGACCAGGTATTTCAGCTTGCTCAGCCCGGTGCGGATCTTGCCCCGATCGGGGAAGGCCTGCTGCGGATTGAAGCCCTGGCAGATGTAGCCGTTCATCTCGCCGTTGTTCATCATCTCGAACGCACGCAGGACGTCGTACATCGGCAGGTCAAGCTTGGGCAGCCAGTCATAGGCCCAGTCATTGTCGGTGCGCGCCGCGTCACCGTAGATCGACTTCTGGAAGCTCACGAAGAACTTGCGGTAATTCTGCCAGTAGCTGGTCTGGTTCGGCCGTAAGGGCTTGTTCGCGTGCGCCTTGGAGTACGCGTCAAGCGTGACATGGTTGTCGTGCGGCAGGGCCAGGTAGCCGGGCATTAGTTCCGACAGCAGGCCGACGTCGGTCAGGCCCTGGATGTTCGAATGCCCGCGCAACGCGTTCATGCCGCCACCGGCCACGCCGATATTGCCCAGCAGCAGCTGAACCATCGCCATGGTGCGGATGTTCTGCGCGCCGATCGAGTGCTGCGTCCAGCCGAGTGCGAACAGGCTGGTCATCGCCTTGTCCGGCTTGGCGGTCGAAGCGATCAGGTCACAGACTTCCAGGTATTTGTCCTGCGGCGTGCCGCAGATGCGCGACACCATCTCCGGCGTATAGCGAGCGACATGCTTGCGCAGCAGGTTGATGACGCAACGCGGGTCCTGCCAGGTGGGATCGACCTTGGCGAAGCCCTGCTCGTCCAGCTCATAATCCCAGCTGGACTTGTCGTAGCTACCGCTGCCTTCGTTGAAGCCGGAGAACAGCCCGTCCTGGAAGCTGAAGCCATCCTTCACGATGAAGCTGGCATTGGTGTAGGCCCGCACGTACTCGTGCTGGATCGTGTC
>DATARX010000391.1:0-2631 GCA_036263955.1 Rhodopila sp. | reverse complement strand
TGTTCGGACCGTCTCAATCGGAAGGCTGAAATTCTCCGCCAGCCATTTCGGACCTTCCTCGTTGTTGCTGAGACAGTGGTGATCAACGATGAGTTGATTTCTATCGAGATCAGCGTCCATTGGGACGATCGTCGCCAGACTCCCGCGCCAGTTTGCCGTCGAGAATGGCCACTGGCCTGGGCGCCGCATTGGTTGCGCTTGACGTGATCGAAGTCATTGCCGCCTGCTGTGACTACAATTCCAGATGACCCTATCGCCCGGTTAGCTCACAGATAGGCAGCGGCGTCCGGTGAGTCTTTAGAAATCATATGAAAGGGCGTGAAGAATTCGAAGTGACGCTAGCGGGTGGCGATGACTCGATATGAGAACTTATGAGATACCCCGCAAGCCTTGACCATGAGTCCAGCCTCCAACGACCGGCTAGTATCGCGTTCGGTCGCTTCCAGCTTGTGCCGGGCAGCCACGATCTGATCTCCGACGGTCGGCCGATCAAGCTGGGCGGGCGAGCCTTTGAGGTGTTTATGGTGCTGCTCGAGGTGCCGGGAGCCGTGGTCAGCAAGGACGCGCCGATAGCGCGGGCCTCGTCAAACGGACCGTCGAGGAGAACAATTTGGCGGCCCAGATTATCGCATTGCGCAAAGCGTTGGGATTGGAACTTGTTCTGCACGATTGAACCTGTGTGGGATAACGCCAAATGGACGCCATGGCTTTCCTGTCTGTTCGGTGCTCGCGGAGCTCCGCAGTCGTATCAAGGCGATTGCAGCCGGGCGCGGCAAGAAGGCGCAGGATCTGGTTCGCTCCTGATCAGGCGGTTTCCCCAGGAGGCCGAACGGACAATCGGAAAGGGCTCCCATGACGACCGCCACGTCCTCTGCCGCACCCGCGCTCGACATCGACCCATTCGCCGATGCCACCCTGGCAAACCCGATCCCCGCCCAGGACGCCATCCGCGATGCCGCGCCGCTGGTCGTCCTCCCGCGCCACGCCATTTACGCCGCCGGCCGCTGGGCCGACGTCCACGCCATGCTCAACAACTGGCAGGATTTCTGCTCCGCCCGCGGCGTCGGCCTGGCGGATTTTGCCCGCGAACCACCCTGGCGGCCGTCCAGCCTGGTGCTGGAAGCCGACCCGCCGGCCCACACGCGCGCCCGCTCGGTGCTGGACCGAGCGCTGGCCCCGGCCGCGCTACGCCGCCTACGCGCCGGCCTCGCCGCCGCCGCTGACGCTTGCGTCGGCGAAGCCTTGGGGCAGGGGACCTGCGACGCCATCCCGACGCTCGCCGAAGCCTTCCCCCTTAGTGTCTTCCCCGATGCCATCGGCATCGCCGCCACCGGCCGCGACCACCTGCTGCCTTACGGCGCGCTGGCCTTCAACGCCTTCGGTCCGGATAACGCGCTGCGTCGCCAGGCGCTGGAGGACGCAGCCCCGCACATCGCCTGGGTCACCGCCCAGTGTGCCCGTGATGCCCTCCACCCGGACGGCATCGGTGCGAGCATCCATGCCGCCGCGGATCGTAACGAAATCACTGAAGCCGAGGCTGCCCTGCTGGTCCGTTCGCTGCTGACCGCCGGCCTCGACACCACCGTCGCCTCGATCGGCGCCGCGCTGCATTGCCTCTCACGGGCCCCCGAGCAGTGGCAGAAGCTGCGCGCCGACCCCACGCGCGTCCGCGCGGCGTTCGAGGAAGCGATCCGCCTGGAATCGCCCGTGCAATTCTTCTTCCGCACCACCACGAGGCCCATTGCCGTCGGGGGGATTCCGCTTGCCGAGGGCGAGAAAGTGATGCTGCTGCTGGGCGCCGCCAACCGCGACCCGCAGCGCTGGGACCGCCCCGACGCCTACGACATCACTCGCCGCACCGCCGGGCATGTCGGTTTTGGGTCCGGCATCCACATGTGCGTGGGCCAGTTGCTCGCCCGCCTGGAAGGGGAGGCGCTGCTGGCAGCCCTGGCCCGGCGCGTCGCCACAATCGAACCGGCAGGGGAGCCGGTGCGTCGTCCCAACAACACCCTCCGCGCGCTGGCCAGCCTGAAATTGCACCTGCGTCCAGCCTGATATCCGGCGGCGCATCAGCCGCCATGCCGGGTTTCGTCGAATGTGCACTTCCGTGGCGTTGTTGCATGGATCATCGAACGGATCACAGCGGCCCCGGCCCTATCCGCCTTCATGCGATGCGGACGGAGATCGGGCGTCCCAGTTCCAGCATGCGGTCCAAAACATGGACGGCGACGGCAACCTCGGCGGTGCGACGTTCGTCCTTGCGGAAGCGCAGCCTGTCGCCGATCACTTGCTTGTATCGCCCGATGGCGGTCTCAACGCGGCTGCGCCTGTTGTAGCCTGACATCTTCTGCCAGCCGATCCGGCCTTTTTCGGCAATACACCGGAGATGGCGGTCGCGCTGCGTCGGATCGCTCGCGCCCGTCTGGCTCGGCACCGCCGTGGAGCGTGGCGGCACGACGACCAGGGCGTCAGGATCGCGCTCCATGACGGCGCCATAGACGTTGTCCTGATCGTAGGCGCCGTCGCGGGTTGTCGCGCTGCGCTTAACGCTGACAATTGCCACGAGTCTCACGTGGCACTGTAGTAAACTTGAGATTGTTGCGATCTGAGATGGGTCTTCCTCAATCTGTG
>DATARX010000378.1:0-1572 GCA_036263955.1 Rhodopila sp. | reverse complement strand
GAAAAAACCCTCCGGGATTCCGGACGTAACGATCGTTTCGCCCTATTGAACAACGGCGTCACTATTGTTGCCCGCGATGCAAATAAGGTAGGCACGACGTTTCGCCTTCGCGACTACCAAATCGTCAATGGCTGTCAAACGAGTCACATTCTCTTCATAAACCAGCGGCTCCTGACTCCAAATGTATACTTGCCGATTAAACTGATCGTGACCACGGATGGGGAGGTAACCAACCAGATCACGCAGGGCACTAACCGGCAAACGGAAGTCAAGCTCGAAGCGTTCGAGTCACTAAGTGACTGTCCGATAAGGGGTGGTCGGGCGCGTAGCATGGGGTATGCGAACCCCTCGATACCCCAGCGACCTGACCGACGCGCAATGGGCGCTCGTCAATCCCCTCATCCCCGTGTACCCCGGCGGCCGGCCCCGCAAGACCGCGATGCGGGACGTGCTCGACGCCGTCCTCTACATCGTCCGCACCGGCTGCCAGTGGCGGTACCTGCCTAAGGACTTCCCGCCCAAGAGCACCGTCTGGGGGTACTTCGACGAGTGGCGGTACAATGGCACCCTGGATGCGATCCACGACCGGCTGCGGGACCGGGTCCGCAAGCGGGAGGCGCCCGACCGGCCCCGCCGGACGGCCAGCATCGACAGCCAGTCGGTCGACGCCAGCTCCGGCGGGGCGGCCCGCGGGCGGGATAACGCCAAGAACGTCACCGGCCGGAAGCGGCATATTATCGTGGACAGCCTGGGGCTGCTGCTGGCCGTGGTGGTGACGGCGGCCAGCGTCGACGACGCGGCCGCAGCCCCGGCGGCGCTGGGGCAATTGGCTGACCAGCCGCTGGGGCATGTGCGGCGGGTCTACGCCGACAGCAAGTACCACAACCACACCTTGTCCGGCTGGGTGGCGGAACACGGCTGGTACGACCTGGCGATCGTCCGCCGGCCCGCGGGAGCGGTGGGCTGGGTTCGGTTGCCGATCCGGTGGACGGTGGAGCGGACGTTCGCCTGGCTGGGCAAGTGCCGGCGGCTGACCGTGGACCGGGAGAAAGGGACCCGGTCGGCGGAGGCCATGATCCGGCTGGCGATGATCCATCGGATGCTCAACCGCCTGTGCCCGAAGGAAGGCCAACAGGAGTTTCGTTACCGGAAGGCAGCTTGAGGCCCCTTATCGGACAGTCACTAAGCCCTCATAGCCGTGGGAATGTACAAACAGATCCCGATCGTAAATGCAATCATCAACTTCAATTAGAGGCATGGCGGCCCCCTTCCGCCATGCGTTGCAGTTCCGGAACGACTTGGTAGGCGAAGCCGCGGGCGTTCAGCAGCTCCAAATGGGCCGGAAGCACTTCGTAGACCGGGTCGCTCCGGATCAGCCGAACCGGCGCGACGGCGATCATCGCCCGCCAGGCCTTGGCCCAATCGGTCTTCGAGAGGCGGATCATCAGCATGACAGGCCCTCGGCCATCTGCTGTTCGAACGCCGGCTCGAGCTTGGCACACTCTCGGGCAAGGCGTCTACGGTCCGAGCGTTCCAGCTTATCGCGCAGGGCCTCTTGGACGGCCCGGCTCC
>DATARX010000312.1:0-2784 GCA_036263955.1 Rhodopila sp. | reverse complement strand
GACATCGGCGATCTCGTCCAGCGTCACGTTTGCCTGGCGGTCCAGCACGGACGGCATCGGCAGGTCGTGCCGGCGGCCGACCTCAAAATCGTTGAAGTCGTGGGCGGGCGTGATCTTGACCGCGCCGGTGCCTTTCTCCGGATCGGCATAGGTGTCGCCGACGATCGGGATCGAGCGGCCGACCAGCGGCAGGATGGCGCGCTTGCCGATCAGCGGTCCGTACACCGGATGATCGGGATGCACCGCCACGGCGGTATCGCCCAGCATTGTCTCCGGCCGGGTGGTGGCGACAATAATGAATTCGCCAGGCGAGCCTTCGATTGGGTAGCGCAGATACCAAAGAGATCCCTTGATCTCGCGGTTCTCCACCTCGAGGTCCGAGATCGCGGTTTGCAGCTTCGGATCCCAGTTGACCAGGCGCCGGTCGCGGTAGATCAGGCCCTCGCCGTAGAGTTTGACAAACGTCTCCTTCACCGCGGCGGACAGTCCGTCGTCCATGGTGAAGCGCTCACGCGGCCAATCCAGCGAGGCGCCCAGGCGGCGCAACTGCCGCGTGATGGTGCCACCCGATTCGGCTTTCCACTGCCAGACGCGCTCCATAAAGGCCGCGCGGCCCATGCTTCGGCGATCCTTGCCCTCGGCGGCGAGCAGGCGTTCGACCACCATTTGGGTGGCGATGCCGGCGTGGTCGGTGCCGGGCTGCCACAGCGCGTCGCGGCCCTGCATCCGGCGCCAGCGGATCAGCGCGTCCTGGATGGTGAAGGTCAGCGCATGACCCATGTGCAGGCTGCCGGTGACGTTCGGCGGGGGGATCATGATGGTGAAGGGGGGGGCGCTCGACTCCGGGTCGCAGGCGAAGCTGCCGGCGCTTTCCCAACCTTCGTACAGCCGGGGCTCGATCTCGCCGGGTGTAAACCTGCTATCCAGTGTCATCATTCTCTCCCGCGGCCCGGCCATGCGCCGCGTGGGTCCGCGTTACCGATTGTCAGAAACCGCTCTCGGAGCGATCGCTCCCCTTATCAGGGAACCGCGCGACCGACGACCCTCTCGATCTCGGTGCGGACCAGGCGTTCGACAAGCGGCGGGAGATTGGCGTCCAGCCATTCCTTCAGTAGCGGCCGCAGTTCGGCGCGAACCATGTCTTCCAGGGTCGGGCCGCCCGTGTACACCTGGGTGGCCCGCCCGGCGGCCAAGGTGCGAACCAGGCTGCCGACCGAAAAGGCGGCCGCGGCGGCGGCTTCCGGCGCCACCAGTTCGGATGTGGGGGGTGGTAACTCCGACGGGGCGGCTTGCGGGGATGACGTCATGACCTCAGGATTCGGAAGGACGGGATTCAGAACGGCGGGTTCGGCGTGCGGGGCCGGCTGGACGATTTCCGGCTGGACGATCTCCGGTCGGGCGATCTCCGGTTGGGCGTTCGCCTCCGGTTCGGATCCGTCATGCGCCGGCGACGCGGCGGATACCATCATCGACGGGTCCAGCACCAGCACGTCGTCGTCGTCGGCGCGTGTATCACCGCCCGCCGGTGAGTCGTCGCGTGCTCCTGGCGCCGACGGAGGCTCCTCCTCGTTCAGAATGCGGCGGATGGAGGCGAGAATGTCCTCCATCGATGGGTCCGCACCTTCCGGTGTCGTGGTCGCGTCGGGTTTGTCCGTCATCTATCCCACATCAGGTCAGCGGCCCGGTTGATTGGTCGCGTAGTCACCCAAGCCGACCCAGCGATCCTTCACCGCCTGATAATACGCGGTTTCGTCATACAGTGGCACTGGCAAATGCAGATCCCGCGCGGTCAACCGCCCGATCGCCATGGCGACACCGTACGAGGCCGTGATCACCTGCGCCAGGTTCTGCACCAATGTCGTCCGCGACTGCAGCAGCAACTGCGTCGCATTGAGGACGTCCAAGGTGGTTCGGCTGCCGACGATCGCTTCACGCTCCACGCCTTCGAGCGCGATCTCGTTGGCGCGGATCTGCGCGCGGGTGCTGTCGGCCGAGGCCTTGGCGGCAACCAGCGTATCCCATGCCTGCACCGCGTTCTGCACGGCCGTGCGCTTGGCGTCGTCGATCAGGCGCTGGGTCTGCTGCTCCGCCTGACGGGCCTGCCGCACGGCGGAGTATTCAGCGCCGCCCTGATAGAGTGGCACGGAAAGCTGGGCGACGACCTGGTAGCCGTTTGACTGGGTGCTGCGTGCGCCCGCGTTGTTCTGCTGGAAGGTCTGCCCCTGCACGCTGAGCTGCGGCAACAGGGCTGAAAAGGCCACGTCGACCGCATCCTTCGCCGCCGCATCGTTGAACAGCGCGGTGATCACGTTCGGGTTGTTGCTGCTGGCCAGGGCGGCCGCCTGTTGCTCACTCTTCACCGGCAGGTTCAACGGCTGCGGTTCGATCAGGTCGGCGGGCGGAAAAACCCCGATGATCTGCTGGAACGTGCCGCGCGCGGTCTGCAGGCTGCCTTCCGCGGTTTCGCGGGTTGCCCGCGCGCCTTCCAGCGCGGCTTCGGCCTGCGCGACGTCGGTGCGGGTGATCTCGCCCACCCGGAAGCGGTCATTGGTCGCCTCAAGCTGGCGGGCCAGGACCTGCTCGTTGTTGACATCAAGTGCCAGCAGTTCCTGGGCCTGGATGACGCCGACATAGGCGCTGACTGCGTTGTTGAAGCTCGTTTGCTCCTGCGCGATCAGGGTGGCCCGCTCCGCCATCACCTGGTTCTTCGAGCGGTTGACGTTCGCCGCGATCTTGCCGCCGGTATAAATATTCTGCGTCACCGTGGCCTGGGCAGTTGCAATA
>DATARX010000269.1:0-27106 GCA_036263955.1 Rhodopila sp. | reverse complement strand
GAGATAGATACCTACGCGTTACTCACCCGTCCGCCACTGACATTGCTGCCCGTGAGACTTGCATGTGTTAAGCATGCCGCCAGCGTTCGCTCTGAGCCAGGATCAAACTCTCAGGTTCATCACGCTTGAAGCGTTCGCTTCAAGCCCAACGAACAGATCCCGTCTCTCATTCCAGGAATTTACCACACCCCTCACAGGATATGGCCGAAACCTCACAAGCGTATCTGTAACGCATAAAAGATATACATCGCAGACACGCCCCTTCAGTCTCATTCCTAAATGATCGAACAAAATCCAATCCAGTCCAAATCACCCAGGCAAAACCCAATCTAACCCAGCCCAAAAGCCGAATTACCAAGGACGCCGCCAACGTATCCCTTCCTAGCCTATGCAAATGTCAAAGAACAAAAGCGAAACACAACCCATCACCCACTCTCCGTGGGCCAACAGGCCAAGTTTGCTTTGAAGAGCACCGACCCGGTGCAGACCGGAGAAGGTAATCTAAGAGACGAACCAAAGCAAGAGAAACCGTCCGTCTCGATGGAGGGCGATGTAGGCCCAACGTGCGGGAGCGTCAAGCGGGTTTTTTCGCGATATCGCGAATTAGCGCGGCCGCCACCCCTCGAACCATCGCACAAACCGCGGAATTCCAACGGAAAGCGGCGTGCTCGGAGAAAATCCCGTCAACGTCCCGATGGCATCGATCGACGCGAACGTCGCCTCCACGTCCACTGATGGCCGCGGTGCCGACCGCACAATGGCCTTCCGGCCGAGTGCGCCCTCCAACAACCGCACCAATTCCCGCACCTCCTCGACCCGGTGATTGCCGATGTTCAGCAGCCGGGGCGTGTGGGATGCCTCGGGCGGCCGGTCCAGGCCGCCCAAAATTCCCGCCACGATGTCGTCGATGTAGGTGAAATCGCGTTTCAGCCGCCCTTCGTCGTACAGCGTGATCGGCTCGCCTGCCACGATCGCGCGGGCGAAGCTGAAATACGCCATATCCGGCCGACCCCAGGGCCCATACACGGTGAAAAACCGCAACCCGGTCTGCGGCAAGCCGAACAAGTGCGCGTAGGCATGGCTCATCAGTTCATCGGCTCGCTTCGTCGCGGCGTAGAGCGACACCGGCGTGTCCACCCGATCCGTCTCCTTGAATGGCATGCTGTCATTCAACCCATAGACGGACGACGTGCTGGCGTAGACCAAGTGCCGCAACGCTGGCAGACGCCGAGCCGCCTCAAGCACCACGAGGTGGCCCATCACGTTGGCCTGCACGTAGGAGTATGGGTCCACCAAACTGTGCCGCACGCCGGCCTGCGCCGCGAGATGCACAATCTGAGAAATGTCTCCGTGAGCCGCCACCAGCTCGCCGACGGCCTGCTTGTCCGAAATATCGATCCTGTGAAAAACAAAGCCCGGCCGCGCCTTCAATCGGTCCAGCCGCGCCTGTTTCAGCCTGACATCGTAGTAGTCGTTCAGGTTGTCTGCCCCGACCACGCTCTCGCCCCGGGCCAGCAGCGCCTCCGCGACGTGGTAGCCGATGAAGCCCGCGCAGCCGGTGACCAGAATTTTCACTGATACGGCCGGGCGATCAGGCGGTCTTCAAGCAGTTCCAGCACGGCATGGCCCAGGGCGATATGACATTCCTGGATGCGCGCCGTCTCGGTATCCGGCACCAGTAGCGCGAGGTCGCATTGACTCAATGCCGGCTCCCCTGCCCCGCCAAGCAGCCCGACGGTGGCGATCCCCATCTCCCGCGCCGCCTCAAGCGCTCGGATCACGTTAGGTGACCGACCGGAGGTTGTGATTCCGAACAAGACGTCGCCACGTCGCCCGAGGCCGCGCAACGGCCGTTCGAACACGCGCTCGTATCCGTAATCGTTGCCACAGCCTGTCAGCATTGCCGGATCGAGGGTCAGCGCCAGCGCGGCGATCGATGGGCGTTCGGATTTAGGCCGCAACCGGATCAGCATTTCCGTCGCCAAGTGTTGGCTGTCCGCCGCCGATCCGCCATTGCCACAGAACATAAGCTTGCCGCCAGAGCGGAGGCTGGCTTCGCAGGTGTCGACAACCTGAATGACGGTATCGGCCAGTTCGGTCGCAATCCGGCGTTTCAGATCCGCTGATTTGGTCATCATCGCCGTGAAGCGAACCGTTTCGTGGGTATTCATGCGCACTCCGTCAAATAGGCCCGCGCCTTGGCCGGCCGACCGCGGGCCAAGTCGATTAAGACGGGATTCTTACCCCAGCCGCACATTACTGTGCCAGCCATCCGCCATCGATTGACAGCGGTGCCCCCGTAATCGTGCTCGCCGCGTCGGAGCACAGGAACACCGCCAGGCCGCCGATCTGTTCGGGCGTCGTGAACCGCGCCATTGGTTGTTTTTCCGTGACGAGCGCGTTCATTTGCGTCTCCACGCTTGTACCGTCCCGCGTCGCCCGATCCTGCAACTGCTTCTCCACCAACGGGGTCAGCACCCAGCCCGGACAGATTGCATTCACCGTGACCCCGGCATTCGCCAGTTCGATCGCCGCGACCTTGGTCATGCCGACCACACCATGCTTGGCGGCGACGTAGGCGACCTTTTGCGGGCTGGCCACCAGCCCGTGGGCGGAGGCGATGTTGATGATCCGACCCCAGCCTTTCGCCTTCATGCCTGGAATGGCGGCCTTCATGCCGTGGAACACCCCCGATAGGTTGATCGCGATGATCTTGTCCCACCGTTCGGTCGGGAAATCCTCCACGTTGGCGGTGAACTGGATACCGGCGTTGTTGACCAGGATGTCCACCGATCCCAGCATCCTCACGGCATCAGCCACCATCCCGGCGATCTGGTCGGGCTTGCTGATATCAGCGCCGCTGTAGCCGACCTTCACTCCATGCGACGCCGCCATTTCGCTCCGCAGCGTTTCGATCTGTGCCGCATCGCCGAAACCGTTCAGCATGATGTCCGCACCCGCCGTCGCCAGTGCGCGGGCAATACCCAGCCCGATACCGCTTGTTGATCCGGTGACCAGGGCGACTTTTCCCTTCAGACTCATGGCTCCACCTTTCCGTGCAGAACGACTGCTGATACCGCACCGCATCATGGCCCAGCATTGCCGCCCGTCATAGGACCCCCTAATCAGGATCCGATTGCCGAGGACCATCATGGACGCTTTCGCATCACCGCCTCCGCTCCCCGCGGCCAACCACGCTCAAGCGCCTTGGCGGCCCAAAGGGTGCGACAATATCGCCCTGGTATTACAGGGCGGCGGGGCTCTGGGAGCCTACCAGGCCGGGGTCTACCAGGCGTTGCATGAGGCAGGCTTACGACCCGACACCGTCGCCGGTGTCTCGATCGGCAGCATCAACGGCGCAATCATAGCCGGCAATCCACCCGAACGCCGGATCGAGCGGCTGCGGGATTTCTGGGAAAGCATCACCGCCCGCCCCGTCTCGCTATTCACGCTGGACAGCGACATCGGGCGCAAGGCTACCAATGCCTGGTCAGCCCTTCTGACGACGACGCTCGGCCAGCCCGGGTTCTTCACGCCCAACCTGCGGAACCCGTGGCTAAGCCCACGCGGATCCAAAACCGCCACCGCCTTCTACGACACCACGCCCCTGCACGAGACCCTGCTGCGGCTGGTCGATTTCGATCGGCTTAACAGCGGCGTGGTCCGCTATGCCGCCGGCGCGGTGAATGTGCTCAACGGCAACTTTGCCTATTTCGACAACACGCAAACCGTGATCAAGCCGGAACATGTGATGGCGAGCGGCGCCCTGCCACCGGCTTTTCCAGCGGTGCAGATCGGAACCGACCACTACTGGGATGGTGGCCTGGTTTCCAATACGCCGTTGCAGCACGTGCTGGAAAACGCGGCCTGCCTGCACATGCTGGTCTTCCAGGTCGACCTGTTCAGCGCGCGCGGCCCGCTGCCCCGCGATATGGACGATGTTCTGGCGCGCCGGAAGGACATCCAATACTCAAGCCGCACCCGCCTGGTCACCGACTATTTCCGGGCGAAGCACGACCGCGATGTGCTGGTGAAGAAACTGTTAACGAAAATTCCCGACGATCAGTTGGACATCGATGAACGTAGGCTGAAAGCCCGCCTGGCCCACATGCCGGAAGCGACTATTCTGGAACTGATCTATCAGCAGGCCGCGTACGAGACCCAGGCCAAGGACTATGAGTTCAGCGCGACGTCGATGCGCGAGCATTGGCATAGCGGCTACCTCGATACGCAGCGCACCCTGCGCCATCGGGACTGGCTGAACGTATCGGAAAGCGACGCCGGCATAAGCGTTCACGATATCCACCGGGTGGACGACTGACCGGCCATTTTCCAGCGATCAAATCCGCCCCTCGCCGACCTATACGGGTCCAACGCGAATATATTACCGTTCGCCACCTATCCGTGTGCGCCAGTCATCCAGGATGTCCTGCAACGTTTGCGTCCATGCAATAGCTGGCTTCCAGTTCAGCAACGCCTGGGCCCGGGATGCGTCGCCGCAGGCCCGGCGAATGTCGGTCTCACGTACCCGTGAGACATCTACGTTGACCGTCACTTCCACACCGGCAAGCGCGGCAAGGTCAACCAGCACGTCGCCTACCCGGCGCGCTTGACCGGACGCCAGATTCAGGATCGTGCCCGGCTCCAATTCATCACGCCTCGCGATGCATGCCACGTAGGCCGCACACACGTCCCGAACGTCCAGGAAATCCCGCCAGGTGTCCAGATTGCCGACCTCGAGGACGGGAGGCTGAAGACCGGCGGAGATGCGGGCGATCTGACGCGCAAAAGCCGGCACCACGAAATCCGCCGACTGGCCCGGGCCGGTATGATTGAAGGGGCGCAGCCGCACGGCCCGCAAACCTTGCGCGGCCATGCCAGCCAGTGTGAAATCGGCGGCGGCCTTGGTGTGACCGTAGACATTTAACGGCGCCAGCGGCGCGGCCTCATCAAGCGCATGCCCGGCTTTGAATGAAGCGCCATAGGCGTCGGCACTTGAAACGAACACCATCTGGCATTCTGGCGTATTCTGTGCGAGCGCCCATGCGAGGTGCAGCGTGCCGTGGAAATTGACTTTCCAGGCATGATCCGGGGCCTGCCGCGCCGCGCCGATCGCGGATACCGCGGCAAGGTGGACACAGACGTCCGGCTTGATGGCCCGGACGATATCCCCGACCCCCGCCGCATCCTGGACATCCATCTTCGGGGTCGCCAGAACCGCATCCGGAAACGCGGTGGCCAAAGCCGGCATCAGATAGTGGCCAACGAACCCCGATGCCCCGGTCACCATGATTGTCCGCGGAGCACCCATCGTCAGAGTGTCTGGCGCGCCCGGTGCCGGGCGAGGTCGGCATCGACCATTTCGGCCACCATATCCTCTAGCGTGACGCTCGGCTCCCACTTCAACTTTTCCAGCGCCTTGCTGGCATCGCCGAGCAGGACATCGACCTCGGCCGGGCGCAGCAGGTCGCTACGCGTGACGACATGGTCCTCGAAATTCAGGCCCACGTAGCTGAAGGCGAGGCGACAGAATTCCCGGATCGTCGTGGTTCGGCCGGTGGCGACGACATAGTCATCCGGCGTGTCCTGCTGCAGCATCAGCCACATGGCGCGGGTATAGTCGCGCGCGTGGCCCCAGTCCCGCTTCGCATCGAGATTGCCGAGCGCCAATTCCTCGGCCAGGCCGAGTTTGATCCGCGCCACCCCGTCCGTAATTTTGCGCGTGACGAACTCGATGCCCCGCAACGGGCTTTCGTGGTTGAACAAAATCCCGGACGACGCGTGCATGCCGAAGCTCTCACGGTGATTGATCGTCATCCAGTGAGCGTAAAGCTTGGCAACCGCATAGGGCGAGCGCGGATAAAACGGCGTATTCTCGTTCTGCTGCGGCTCCCGGATACGGCCATACATTTCCGACGACGACGCTTGATAAAACCGCGCGTCCGGGCAAACGATCCGCATAGCCTCCAGAAGGTTCGCGGCGCCCAACCCTGTGACCTGGCCGGTGAGCAGCGGTTGGTTCCAGGAGGCGGCGACGAAGCTCTGAGCCGCGAGGTTGTAAATCTCGTCCGGCCGGTAGGTCTGCAACAGCCGAATCAGGCTCGACAGGTCGATCAGGTTCCCATCGACCAATTCGACCTCATTGAGGATGCCCAGCCAGCGCAACCGTTCGCCAACGATATCCGAGGAGGCCGAGCGCCGCATCATACCGACGACGCGGTAACCCTTCTCCAGCATGAACTGCGAGAGATACGCACCATCCTGACCGGTCACCCCGGTGATTAGGCAAGTCGGCATTATGCGCCCCGTTTCAGTGAGAGATCAGACGTTCTTCGAACGATTTCACAGCTGTATGGCTTCATATTCATGGGCGACATATGAACCGGCGAAATTTGGAAGGCAAGCGACCACACGACGTACCGCACCGTCCGATGCGCAATACGAGCGGGCGACGGGGCGGGTCACCGGCAGAGGCGATGTCGTTACCTCTTGGTTTATGTTCTCCAATCGGTAACCATGCGTCCATATAACGGTTGAGGACGTGCTGATCATGTGGAAGCGACTGTTTTTTGCTGCCTCGGTCCTGATGGCGGCGGCCTCGGCCCACGCTGGAACGCTCGATTCCGTCCGCCAGAAGGGCTTCGTATCCTGTGGGGTCAATGTTGGCCTTGGCGGCTTTTCGATGCCCGACAGCAAGGGAGTCTGGCGCGGCCTGGACGTCGACGCCTGTCGGGCCACCGCCGCCGCCGTGTTTGGGGACGCCGAGAAGGTGCGCTATGTGCCGACCACCGGGACCAGCCGTTTCGCCGCGCTTCAATCCGGCGAAATCGACATCCTCGCGCGCAACACCACCTTCACGTTCCTCCGCGATGCGACCATCGGCCTGCGCATGGTGATGGTGAATTTCTATGATGGACAGGGCTTTCTGGTCCGCAAGGACGCCAAGGTTGCGCACCTGGCGGATCTCGCCGGAGGCACGATCTGCATGCTGCAGGGCTCCACGCATGAGCTGAATCTCGCGGACTGGATGAAACAGCACAATATCGAATTCCATATCGTGCTGCTGGACACCACCGATGTGCTGATCAAGACCATGCTGTCGGGCCGATGCGATGCGGCGTCGTCCGACAGTTCCAACCTCGCCTCGATCCGCGGTGCGGGGGTGCCCAACCCCGATGACTTCGTCATCCTGCCCGACCGGATCAGCAAAGAGCCGTTGGGGCCGATGGTCCGCCGAGCGGATGACCAGTGGCTTGATGTGGTGCGCTGGTCGATGATGGCAATGGTGGAGGCCGAGGAACTCGGTGTCACCTCGGCCAATGCCGACCAGATGCTCGCCGAGAGCACCAACCCCACGGTCCAGCGACTGCTGGGCAAGTCGGGCGACTTCGGGAAGCTGATCGGCCTGGACAACGGCTTCGCACTGGCCATCATCAAGGAGGTCGGCAACTATGGCGAGGCGTATGAGCGCAATGTCGGCATGGGTAGTTCGCTGAAGCTGGAGCGCGGGCCGAACGCGCTTTGGACCAATGGAGGGTTGATGTACGCGATTCCGTTCCGGTGAACCCTGGCGGGTAAGGCGGGCCGGCCCCGCGCACATTGGGGTTAACAAGATATCATCAAACGAGCGCTGTCTTGCCTCAATCCCACCACGGTCGCTTTCCATATTTGGTGCCGGAGCAGAACGGGGGTTTCCCCTCGATCGACCGATATAAAGGAGTATGAGCCATGATGCGCATTAAAGCCCTGCTGATCGCGGCGCCGATCGCCGCTGGTCTACTGGCTGCGCCGGCTGCCCACGCGGAATGGCACGGCCATGGCGGTGGCGGCTGGCATGGTGGTGGCGCGTGGCACGGTGGTGGGCATGGCGGTGGCTGGCATGGTGGTTATCGCGGCCCGGGTGTCGCTGGCGCCCTTCTGGGTCTGGGAGCCGCGGCTGTCGTGGGTGGTGTGATTGCCTCCCAGGCCTACGCCCCGCCGCCGCCGGTCTATTATGCACCGCCGCCGGCTTACTACGCACCGCCGCCGGTTTATTACGCGCCGGCGCCCGCCTATTACCCGCCGGGTTACTAAGCCAGACGACTTCCGCCCGGGCGGCGCTCTCGCCAGCCCGGGTGGAATTTGGTTAGCGCAATCGGCGAATTACTTACGGCGGAACGAACCGACATCGCGAACCGCGCCACGCGCCGCGCTCGTTGCCATTGCGGCGTAGGCGCGCAGTGCCGTGGAGACCTGGCGCTGCCGTTTCTCCGCCGGCTGCCACGCGGCATCACCCTTCGCTTCCATGGCTGCTCGGCGCGTCGCCAGCATGGCGGCGGAAACCGCCAGGTTCAGCGTGCGCGCGGGAATATCGATCTCGATGATATCACCGTCCTCAACCAGGCCGATCGTGCCGCCTTCCGCCGCCTCGGGTGAGCAATGCCCGATCGACAGACCGGATGATCCGCCGGAAAAACGCCCATCAGTCACCAGCGCGCAGAGTTTCCCCAGGCCCTTGGATTTCAGGTAGCTGGTGGGATACAGCATCTCCTGCATCCCGGGTCCGCCGCGCGGCCCTTCATAGCGCACCAGGACGATGTCGCCGGCCTTTACCGAACCGCCCAGAATACCGGCAACCGCCGAATCCTGGCTTTCGAACACGCGGGCGGGACCCGAGAACTTCAGGATGCTCGCATCCACCCCAGCGGTTTTGACGATGCACCCTTCCTCGGCAAGATTCCCGTAAAGCACGGCCAGCCCGCCATCGACGGAAAACGCATGCGCCGCATCGCGGATCACGCCGTTTTGCCGGTCGGTGTCGACCTTGTCCCACCGCTGGGCCTGACTGAACGCCTCGGTCGTTGGAATGCCACCTGGCGCCGCCCGAAAGAAGGTCTTTACCGATTCATCGGCCGTGCGCTGGACGTCCCAGCGCTGCAGCGCTTCGGCAAGCGTGTCCGCATGGATCGTGGGAACAGTAGCATCGATCAGACCGGCTCGGTCGAGTTCTCCCAGGATGGCCATGACGCCGCCGGCGGCATGAACGTCTTCCACATGGACGTCCGGCACGGATGGGGCGACCTTGCACAACACCGGCACGCGGAGGGACAGGCGATCGATGTCCAGCATCGTAAATGGCACCTCGCCTTCCTGCGCGGCGGCAAGCAAATGCAGCACGGTATTGGTCGACCCGCCCATGGCAATGTCCAGCGTCATCGCATTCTCGAACGCCGCAAAGGTGGCGACATTGCGTGGCAGGACCGACATGTCGTCGGTTTCATAATGGCGGCGGGTGATCTCGACGATCTTGCGGCCGGCCTCCAGGAACAGTTCGCGGCGATCAGCGTGGGTCGCCAAGACGGTGCCATTGCCCGGAAGCCCCAGGCCGAGCGCTTCCACCAGACAGTTCATGGAGTTGGCGGTGAACATGCCGGAGCAGGAGCCGCAGGTCGGGCAGGCCGAACGCTCCATGACCGCGACTTCCTCATCGGTGTTGGCGCTGTCCGCGGCGGCGACCATGGCATCGATCAGGTCGACGGACCGGGTCTTGCCCTTGTGCAGGACCTTGCCCGCCTCCATCGGGCCGCCGGAGACGAACACGGTGGGGATGTTGAGGCGCATGGCGGCCATCAGCATGCCGGGCGTGATCTTGTCGCAATTGGAGATGCAGACCATGGCGTCGGCGCAGTGCGCGTTCACCATATATTCCACGCTGTCGGCGATCAGTTCGCGGGACGGCAGGCTGTAGAGCATGCCGTCGTGACCCATGGCGATGCCGTCATCGACCGCGATCGTATTGAATTCCTTGGCAATACCGCCGGCTTTTTCGATCTCGCGGGCGACCAGCTGGCCAAGATCCTTAAGATGCACGTGGCCGGGCACGAACTGGGTGAAGCTGTTGGCGACGGCGATGATGGGCTTGCCGAAGTCGCCATCCTTCATGCCCGTCGCGCGCCACAGGCCGCGGGCGCCGGCCATGTTGCGGCCGTGGGTGGTGGTGCGGGAGCGATAGGCGGGCATGGGCGTGGGTCCTTGGTTTCCTTGGGGCGCGATCGGCGCCGGGCTGGTTCGTTTAGCGCTGTCGGACGCGATAGGCCATCCCTTCGCCGCGGTTCGCGATGATTGCGGCGAAGGGCCGATCCACGGCCTGCGCCAGCCATGATCAGCGCTGGCGTCGGCTTCAATCCGTCAGCCGCTTGCTCCCGTCCGCGGTTACAAAGGCCACCTGCCCCCGAACGATCGTTGCGACCGCCCGACACGTCGAAGGATCGACCACGACCAGATCCGCCCGCTTCCCGGCTTCGATAGTCCCCCGATCCGGCAGTCGTCCGGCGCGCGCGGGGTTTTCCGAAATCAGCGCCCATGCCCTTGCCAGATCCATGACCCCCCGGTTCGCCAAAACGAATGCCGCGCGCATCATCGCCGGATAGTAATAATCGGACGTGAGCACGCGGCAGATCCCGGCCTCGGCCAGCCGGGCCGCGGACGCCCAGCCAAGGTGCGATCCGCCACGCACCACGTTCGGACAGCCCATCGCAACGAAATCGTCAGCTGCGACGGCAGCAGCCCCAACCTCCTCCGCCATTGGGAATTCGCAAATATGCGCGCCGAGGCTGCGGAAACGATCCCGGATCGGGATCGAGTCATCGTCGTGGCTTGCCATCGGCAGCCCTGCCGCCCGCGCGGCGGCGGCGATTGTCTCCAGGGCGGCCGGCACGGCATCGCTTCGAGCCGCCACCCCTTCCGCCATTGCCTGGAACGCCGCCAGTTTCATCCCCGCCCGGCCGCTATACTTGGCGCCCTCGACCGGATCCTTCAGCTTGTTCAGTATGGATGGCGTATGGTCGTTGAACGCCAACAGGTGCACTCGCCCGGCCGCGATATCCGCCAAAGCGGTCTCCAGGGCGTCGAGATTATAGGCTTCCCACCGCAAATGCACCCGCATGTCGCAGGTCCAGGAGCCAGCATCGAGCGCCGTCAGCAGCGCTTGCCATGCGGTCAGACTCCGCAAACCCGGCTCCCACGACAAGGTCACGCCGTGGAACGCCGTGGTAATGCCGTTCGCAAGCAATTGGGATTCGGTATCCCGCAACGCCAGGTCCGCCGGAAAATCCACGCCCGGCCGGGGCTGCAACTGACGTTCGAACGCGTCGCCGTGCAGATCGACGATCCCGGGCAACACCAGCAGCCCGGAGGCATCGAAACGCCCGCCTCCCCCACCGCCGCCGAAATCGATCAATCCATCCCTCAGGACCAGATCAGTCCGCTGCAGTCCGTCGGAGCCTAACAGCACCATCCCGCCAGTAATTTGCATATTCGGCCCTTAAGGTTCGAAAACGATTTGCACGCGTGGCGTCGGATAGCACCCTGACGCGAATTCGACGATCGTTCCAGAGCGATCAACGTTGATGTTTTCCGTGACCAGAACCGGTCGGTTACGGGCCATCCGCAACAGGTCCGCCTCGGTCGCGGTTGGCAGGCGCGCGGTCACACGGGTTTGCTGGCGCAGGTAGTCCTCGACTCCGACCGCCCGCAGCGCCTCGGTGATCCGCGGTGTCGCCTGCAGGGCCTGCAGCAATCCCTTCAGCCGCATCGCCGGAAAGTAATGGCGCGCCAGACTGACGGGCCGGTCATCCGCGAACCCGAGACGTTCCAACAGCACGACCCGGCTGCCGCTGCGTATGCCCAGGCCATCGGCGACCCGCCGGTCAGCGGGAATTTCCCGTAGCTGCCGGACGATCCCCGAAGGCTCCTTGTTATGTTTCCGTATCCACTCCGAAAACCGTGTCCGGGCTTCGACATTATAATCCAGAACGTCTTCCGCGACGAACGAACCGCGCCCCTGTTCGACCCGCACCAAACCGTCGCGCGACAATTCTTCCAGCGCCCGCCGGACAGTGTGCCGGTTAACCCCAAAGCGGGTCGACAGCTCGGCCTCGGTCGGTAACCGAGTGCCCGGCTTCGACGCCCCTGAAGCGATATCGGCCTGGATCTGCCCGACGATCTGACGCCACAACGCAACACCATCCTGGCGGTCAACCGGATGGGTTACCGGATCATCCATATCGGCCGTCACGTTCATTGATCTTTCATCCAACGCTGATCCCGCCGGTGCCACTTGATGGTTGACGTTAATCGGATCGATATCTAGTTGTCTAGACATCTAAACGAAAACCGGACAACGATGAACGACACTGCCCTGCCTGATCAGCCTCACCAGGCCCGTCGCCGCTGGATGGCCGTGCTCGCACGGGCGCATGCCGGCTCGCTTCAGAGCTTGCTCGCCGACTGCGGCGCTCTGCCGGCCCACGCGGTGCTGCGCGGACCGGACGGCGGTCTGGTCATGGTGCGCGGCCGGGCTGGCGGCGGCGGCGCGGCTTTCAATCTAGGGGAAATGACCGTCACCCGCTGCACCGTCCGCACCGAAACCGGTTTTATCGGTCACGCCTATATCGCGGGCCGCGACGAGAAGCGCGCGGAACTGGCTGCCCTGGCCGACGCCCTGATGCAGGACCCTGATCGCGCGGACGAAATCGAGCGCCACGTCATCACCCCGTTGGAACGTAAACAGATCGAACACAAAACCGAGCGTGCTCGGAAAGCCGCGGGCACGCGGGTGCAGTTTTTTGCTATGCAGACGACGCGGTCATGAGGTCGGACATCTCTCCCGGCTTCGCCGATCCGGTTGCTGGCACGCAGGCGTGCTTCCGATCCGTGCTGGATGCCATGTCCCGTCCCGGGCGCTTGCAGTCAATCCACGGCGTGTCGGCGCCGCCGCCACTTTGTGATGCCGCGGCGGCCGTGCTGCTAACCCTGATCGACCACGAAACAGGTTTGTGGCTGGACCCGGATGTCGAGCCGGCGCGCCCATGGATCACCTTCCACACGGGGGCTTCCGGTCTGGGTTGTCACGGTCGCGGCGCGGCTTTCGCAATGGCGCTTTCGCTGCCCGATCTCGCGACCCTGCCCGCCGGCAGCGACGAGATGCCGGAAACGTCGGCCACCGTCATCCTGCAGGTTTCGTCCCTCACCACCGGCCGGTGCTTCGTTCTGCAGGGCCCCGGACTGCGTGGATCGGCGGATCTGCGTGTTGACGGATTGCCGCCCGACTTTGCCGCTATCTGGCAACGCAACCACGCGTTGTTTCCGCGCGGGATCGATCTGATCCTTTGCGCCGGCAACACGCTCACCGCGCTGCCCCGCAGCGTCAGCGTCAGGGAGGCGTAGCAATGGCCTATGTCGCAGTTAAGGGCGGCGAACGTGCGATCGACAACGCCCATGCCTGGCTCGCCGAGGAACGCCGTGGTGATCCCGCCACGCCCGCCTTGTCTGTTGCGCAGATCGAACAGCAGCTCGGACGTTCGGTTGACCGCGTCATGGCAGAGGGATCCCTGTACGATCGCGAACTCGCGGCCCTGGCAATCAAGCAGGCGCAGGGCGATCTGATCGAGGCCGCGTTTCTGCTGCGAGCCTATCGCACCACCCTGCCCCGCTTCGCCCATTCGAAACCGGTCGAGACGGCGGCGATGCGGATCGAACGCCGGGTGTCGGCGATCTTCAAGGATCTGCCAGGCGGGCAGGTGCTGGGTCCAACCTATGATTACACCCATCGGCTGTTGGATTTCAGCCTGCTGGAAGATGGCGCCGTCGCGCCGGGGCCATCGACCGATGGCGAACAGGCAACGATGCCCCGCGTCCCCGATATCCTGGGCCAGGAGGGAATATTGGAACCCGATGTCGTCGCGGATCACGAGCCCGGCGACCTGACACGCGATCCTTTATCGTTTCCGGCGCCCCGCGATATCCGCCTGCAGGCGTTGGCGCGCGGCGACGAAGGCTTTGTTCTCGGCATGGGTTATTCCACCCAGCGCGGCTACGGCGGTTCACATCCCTTCGCCGGAGAAATCCGCATGGGCGAAGTGTCCGTCGAGATCGAACCATCCGAACTTGGTTTCGCCATCGATATCGGTGAACTGATGCTCACCGAATGCCAGATGGTCAACCAGTTCAAAGGATCGAAGACCGTCCCGCCGCAATTTACCCGCGGCTACGGTCTGGTCTTCGGTTTCGGCGAGCGCAAGGCCATGGCCATGGCCCTGGTCGATCGCGCCATGCGCGCCGGGGAATTGGGTGAGGACGCCACCGCGCCCGCACAGAACGTCGAATTCGTGCTTTATCACTCGGACAATATCGAAGCGACTGGCTTCGTGGAGCATCTGAAACTACCGCACTACGTTGATTTCCAGAGTGAACTGCAGAATGTCCGGCGCATGCGGGCGGAGGTGGCGGAATGAAAGGCTACAATTTCGCCTACCTGGATGAGCAGACGAAACGGATGATCCGGCGCGGGCTGCTCAAGGCCGTCGCGATCCCCGGTCATCAGGTGCCGTTCGGTTCCCGCGAAATGCCGCTGCCTTATGGCTGGGGCACCGGTGGCATTCAGGTTACCGCCTCGATCCTGGGTTCGGACGATGTGCTGAAAGTGATCGACCAGGGTGCCGACGACACCACCGACGCAGTCTCGATCCGGCGCTTCTTCGCCCGCACCGCCGGAATCAGGACGACGACCGCGACCGCCGAGGCAACGGTTATTCAAACCCGCCACCGCATCCCGGAAAAGCAACTCCGCGAAGACCAGATTATCGTCTATCAGGTGCCGCAGCCGGAGCCTTTGTCGCGCCTGGAACCAAGCCGGGTTGAAACCAAGCGAATGCACGGCCTGGCAGACTATGGGCTGATGCACGTGAAACTATACGAGGATATCTCTCGTTTCGGCCAGATCTCCATCAGCTACGACTATCCGGTGATGGTCAACGAACGGTATCTCACGTCACCAAGCCCGATTCCGGCATTCGACAATCCCAAGATGGACATGATGCCCGCACTGCAGCTTTTCGGCGCCGGCCGCGAGAAGCGCATTTATGCCATCCCGCCATGGACCCGGGTAAAATCGCTGGATTTCGACGACCATCCGTTCCGGGCGATCAACGCGTCGCATCCCTGCGGGCTGTGTGGTGCAACCGATTCCTACCTGGATGAGGTCGTGACCGACGACAAAGGCGGGCGCTTGTTCGTCTGCTCCGACACCGATCATTGCGCGGAACGCCGGTGCAACGGTCATGTCGGGTCGGACGCCCTGCGGGAGGCAGCGGAATGACCGAACCGACGTTACTGTCCGGCCGCGGCCTGGGCCTGACCTTCGGCCCGATCACCGCCCTGGCCGACGAAAACATCGATCTCTGGCCGGGCGAAATGCTGGCGATCGTCGGCGAGTCCGGCTCCGGCAAGACGACGCTGCTGAACGTCTTGTCCGGCCGCATCGCCCCCGATCGCGGCACCGTCTGGTATCGCGATCCCGCCGACCAGTTGCATGACGTGCACGCGATGCCTGCCCCGGCGCTACGCACGCTGCATCGTTCCGACTGGGGGTTCGTCCACCAGGATCCGCGGCAAAACCTGCGCATGGCCGTCAGCGCCGGCGGCAACGTGGGCGAACGCCTGATGGCGCAGGGTGGCCGGCATTACGGCGACATCCGTGCGGCCGCACTGGACTGGCTGGCGCAGGTGGAGATCGACGCCCTCCGTATCGATGACCTGCCGCGCACGTTCTCCGGCGGGATGCTGCAACGCCTGCAGATCGCCCGCACCCTGGTGACGCACCCCAGGCTGGTGTTCATGGACGAACCGACCGGCGGACTGGATGTTTCTGTCCAGGCACGGTTGCTCGACCTGATCCGTTCCCTGGTGTCCCGCCTGCGTATCGCCGTGGTCCTGGTGACGCACGACATCGCGGTTGCCCGCCTGCTGGCACACCGGATCGCTGTGATGCAGCGCGGCCGGATCGTGGAGACCGGGCTGACCGACCAGGTGCTGGACGATCCGCAACATCCCTACACGCAACTGCTCGTCAGTTCGGTGCTGAACGCATGACCGTGATGCTGCAAACCCGGGCGCTGGCAAAAACCTTTACCCTGCACTTGCGCAGCGGCCTGCGCATGCCGGTGCTGTCCGGCGTCGACCTCGACGTTCACGCCGGAGAATGTGTCGTTCTGTCGGGGCCATCCGGTGCGGGCAAATCCACCCTGATGCGCTGCCTGTACGGCAACTATCGTGCCGAGGGCGGTCGCATCCTGGCCCGCCACCGCGGCGAAATGATCGATCTGGCCGCCGCCGATCCGCGCACCGTTCTGGCCGTCCGCCATGAAACTCTCGGCTACGTCAGTCAGTTTCTGAGGGTCGTCCCACGGATCCCGGCCATCGACATCGTCGCGGAACAGGCACGCACCAGCAATGCTCGCGAACGGGCCAGTGAAATTCTTCTGAAACTTAATATTCCCGCGCGCTTGCACGCAATCCCACCAGCGACATTCTCGGGTGGTGAGCAGCAGCGGATCAATCTGGCAAGAGGCTTCATTGCCGGCCATCCGATCCTGCTTTTGGACGAACCAACCGCCTCGCTGGATGCGGAGAACCGAATGGTTGTGATAGACATGGTTCGGACCGCGAGGGCGAACGGGACCGCGATCGTTGCGATCTGCCATGATGCGGACGTTCGTGATGCAATCGCCGACCGGCTTTTCACGATGACTCCCCACCAGGACGCCGCATGAACCAGGAAACGATCCTTACGAACACGATCCTGGTGCTGCGCGAGGAAGCGCTGGCGGGCACGATCGTCATGCATGGCCAGATCATTGCCGACATCCAGGCTGGCCGGTCGCATTCCAAATCGGCGATCGACCTGAACGGCGACTACGTCATCCCCGGAGTCGTCGACGTCCATACCGATAACCTGGAGCGCCAGGTACAACCGCGCAGCCTGGCGCGCTGGCCATCCCGCTCCGCCATGGTCGCGCACGATGCGCAATGCGCCGCCGCCGGGGTCACCACTGTGCTCGACGCGCTGTGCCTGGGTGACCTGGGCTTCGACAAAGAGCGCATCAAGACCTTCCAGGACGGCGTCATCGATCTGGATGCCCTGACCGACGCCCGACTGCTGAAGGCCGACCATTTCCTGCATCTGCGCTGCGAAATCCCCGCGCTTGACATGCTGGAACTGTTCGATCCGGTCGCGGATCATCCTCTGGTCCGCATGATCAGCCTGATGGATCACAGCCCGGGCGTCGGCCAATATGCCAACATGGACTTCTACCGTAAACTGCGCCGCCAAGGTGGTCTCGACGAAGCAACGGTCGAACGTCGCATCAAGGAGATGCAGGAGCAGCGGGCCCGCTGGCGCGACCCGAACCGCAAGGCACTGCTCGACCGCGTGCGTGGCACCACCATCGCTCTGGCCAGCCACGACGATCGCACCGAGGCGGAAATCGCCGAGAACGCAGCCGATGGCATCCGCATCAGCGAATTTCCTGTCACGATGGAAGCCGCTGTCGCAGCCAAACGGGTTGGCATGAAGGTCATCGCCGGCGCGCCCAACATCGTCCGCGGGGGATCCCATTCCGGCAACGTCGCGGCCGCGGACCTTGTGCGCGCCGAAGCGGTCGACGCCTTTGCCTCCGACTACGTTCCGCCCAGCCTGGTCGAAGCCGCTTTCCAGTGCGCCCGTGACGAAGGCATCAGCCTGCCATCAGCCGTTGCCATGATTTCCGACCATCCCGCCGGGATGTCCGGCCTGCCCGACAGGGGCCGGCTGGAAACCGGTCTGCGCGCCGACATGGTCCGCGTTCATCTGCATGGCACGCTGCCAATCGTCCGCCAGGTGTGGCGTGCCGGGGAGCGGGTGATCTGATGTCAGCAAGGGTCGCGGTCTACTACGCCCCCCTCCCCGAAGATCCACTCACCGCCCTCAGTTCCTCCTGGCTCGGGCGTGCCCCCATCACCAACGCGCCCGTCGCCCAGCCCGCTTTGGACGGCATCGCGGAGATCACGGCAGAACCCCGTCTCTATGCCTTCCACGCCACCCTGAAGCCGCCGATGCGATTGGTGAAAGGCGCCAATTGGGCCGATTTTGTCGCCGCGGTTCGCGACTTGGCCGCTGACATCACGCCGTTCGACATGCCGCGCTTGGCTGTCGCCGATCTTCGCGGATTTCTGGCACTGCGTGAAACCATCTCGTCCCCGCCACTGCAAGCGCTCGCCGATGCTTGTGTGGAACGGTTGGATTCGTTTCGGGAACCACCGTCGGACAACGAACTCGCTCGGCGACGCCGCGCCGGACTGTCGACGCGGCAGGACGCGATGCTGGTTCGCTGGGGCTATCCCTACGTGTTCGACACCTGGTTTTTCCACATGACACTGACACGCCGCCTGTCGGACGCAGAGAAATCGCTCGTTCTTCCGGCCGCCGAGGCCTGGTTCGCGCCGGGGTTAGCGATTCCACGCCGCGTCGAAGATATTTGCCTGTTCACACAGGCAACACCGGGCACGGAATTTACGCTGGCGGAGCGGATTCGGCTGCGCGGGTAAGTGCTGCAACGAAACAGTCGGCCGCTTCCGCCGGGGTTCGATCGTTCAGCACGGTATCAATCGGAACATGCCGGGGAATCGGCACGTCCCGACCCAGGCGCCGCGCCACATCCTCTGCGGTTTCCCTTCCGCGTTCTGCCAAACGCCGAGCGAGAATGTCCGGCGGAGCGGTGACTTCTATGACCCGGATGGGAAATCGTTCCGCTGCCCGGGCGATCACGCCACGCGAGACATTCGCCACCGTCACGATGCCGCGCGCCAGGTCATCGATGATCTCTGCCGGGATGCCATAGTGCAGCCCATGCGCCTGCCATTGCAACGCGAAACGTCGCGCCGCGAATGCCGCCTCCGAGACGGCTTCATGATCCTCTCCGCCCGCGTCGGCGGGGCGGGTTATCACCCGACGGACGAAGCGAAACCTTGGATCGCCGGCCAACGCCAGACGCGCAATCCCCAGCACCGTGTCCTTGCCGGCGCCGCTGGGTCCGACCACCAAAACAAGCATCGCATACCCCATTGACCGGCCGCACCCTGACGGTAGCTTCCCCAGCAATCAACCCATCAGGAGGATCTTATGCAGACGATCCGGTCGCTGCGACAACCCGGCCCGCCGCATCCGAACCGGATAGACTGCGTGCGCGGAAACCCGGAATCGGTCCGCTACAGTCTGGCATCCGGCATCACGCTGAATGAGGCTCTGACCGCGCCGCTGGTCAGAGCCGGCCTCCGGTGCGGCACGGTCACGTTCCGCGATGTCACGCTCAATCCGTTTCGCTATGTGATGCCAGGGCCGGCCGACGACGATGCCCATGTCGCGTACTTTACCGCCCCCCAGGCACCGGAGGGCTTCACCCGAATCGAGCATGCGAAAGCAACCTTCGGATGGGCGGACGGCCAGCCATTCGTCCATTGCCACGCGGTTTGGACCGAACCCGATGGGCGCCGCCGCGGCGGACATATCCTTCCAAATGAAACGACTGTCGCCTCGCCGGGCGACGCGCTTGCCTGGGGCTTTCGAACCATCCGGATCGAAGCCAAACCCGACCCCGAAACAAACTTCACCTTGTTCCAACCGTCCGGCTGCGGCAGCGGCGGTGGATTAGTCGCCCGGATCAAGCCGAACCAGGACATCCTGACCGCGTTGGAAACGATCGCCCGCGAACAGGGTATCCCGAACGCGACGGTGCGCGGCACGCTGGGCAGCCTGATCGGCGCCCGCTTTACGCACGGCGGACAGGTCGATGATCACGCAACCGAGGTCCTGGTACGCGAAGGTTACATCCGTGACGGTGCCGCCGCCCTGGACCTGTTGGTCGTGGACATGCGTGGCGACGTCCACGAAGGCTGGCTTCAGCGCGGCGAAAACCCAGTCTGCATAACGTTCGATATCGTGCTGGAGACATAACGGGACGTGGCGGGCGCCAATATCCGATCGCAGGGAAGCGTGAGTCGCATCGCGACCAGGATTCGCCGCATGAATCGGAGACTTCAAGCTTACCCCGACGCATGGCGCTTCATTGCTGCGCGATACTAGGCGACCTCGATCACCGCATCGACCGCGAACGCTCCCTCACCGTCGGGCATCGCAAACACGGGATTGAGGTCGATCGCCTGCAAGCGGTCGCCCGCGGCTGCCGCGAACGCGGAAAGCCGCGACAGCATCTCCGCCAGTGCCCTCACGTCCGCAGGCTTGCGCCCACGCGCCCCCAACAGCAGTGGCGCCCCCTTGATCGAGCGAATCATCGCTTCCGCCGTGTCCATCCCGAACGGACACCGGTGGAAAACCACGTCCTTCAGCACTTCGACGAAGATTCCACCCAAGCCGAACATCGCCATCGGGCCGAACACCGGGTCGCGATGAATGCCCAGGATGCACTCCACGCCACCCTTCAATTGTTTTGCCACCAGCACGCCATCGATTCGGGCCTCCGGCGCCGCTGCCCTCGCGCGTTCCAGCAACACTGCGAATCCGGACCGGACCGCGTTCGTATCGGCGATATCCAGCAGCACGCCGCCGATTTCCGATTTGTGCAGGATATCCGGCGACAGGATCTTCATCACCACAGGGAAGCCAAACAGCCGCGCCGCCGCGACCGCTTCGTCCGCCGTGGCACACGCGGCCTCGGGAGCAGACACGATGCCAGCCGCCGCCAATAACGTCTTCGCCTCAGCTTCCGATGGCGTTTGCGCCGGCAATGTCACGGGCGGCACGGTTGGCGCGGGATCGCCCGCACGCGCCGCGAAGGCCGCCCCGAAACGGCCCATTGCATCAATCGCCGTCACCGCTCGGGTCGGGTCCTCATGCACCACCCAACCGTCGCCCTCCAACTCGTCGCGCCGTTCCGGCGGCACGATGACGGAAAGAACATAAAGCCGGTCGGGATGTTCGGCCTTCACCGCGTTCAACTGCTCGCGGATACCGGGCCAGCGCCGGGACGACGCTGTCATACTGAAAAATCCCATGATCGAGGCGTAGCCGCCATCCCGCACCATGGCTTCGGCGAACGTCTTCACCAACTCCACGTTGTTCGACACCTGCGCGGTCGCGTCCACGGGATTGCGCGGAGCACAGTACGGCACAAGCGCGCGCAGCCTCTCCTGCGCTTCAAGCGGCATCTCGGGCATCGCCAGCCCAAGGCTATCGGCCACGTCGCTGATCAGCACACCGGCCCCACCGGAAACCGTGATGACGCCAAGGGAATTTTTGACCGGGTAGATTTTTCGTGTCGCCGTATGCGCGATATCCAGCATCTCCTCGCTGTTTCGCGCTCGGTATACGCCGAACTCCCGCATCACCGCCTCGGTGACCGCATCGTCGCCGGCGATCGATGCGGTATGCGATTTCGCCGCCTTGCCGCCAAGTTCGCTTCGCCCAACCTTCTGCATGACAATTGGCTTTTTTGCATCCCGAGCGGCTTGCAATGCGGCGATCAGACCGGGCGATTCGCGGATGCCTTCGGCATAAACCGCGATCACATCGATATCGGGATTCTCCGCCAGCCAGCCAATGCATTCGCCAACCGTAACATCGCCCTCGTTTCCGGTCATGATGCACAGCGATGCGCCGATCCGCCGGTTACGCGCCAGGGTGTATAGATGCGTGCCGTACGCGCCTGACTGGCTGGCGATGCCGATACGTCCCGGCACTGGCCATCCGCTGTCGAACGAGGACGAAAACGTTGCGTAATAGGATAGCCGTGCATCGAACACGCCCAGGCAGTTCGGACCGAGGATGCGCATCCCCGCGGCACGCGCGGTCGCAACCATCTGCGCCTGCTTGGCCGCGCCATCCTCGTCCATTTCGGCGAAGCCCGCGGTGAACATCACCACGCCCTTGACGCCTCGCCGCGCGAGATCCTCGATCGCGGGCGCCGCCAGTTCCGCCGGCACCGCGACGATGGCCACATCCGGCGTTTCCGGCAGATCCGCCACCGACGGATACGCCTTCAATCCCTGCACCTCGGACCGGTTGGGATTGACGGGATACAGGCCGCCCTGAAAACCCTGGGCCCGCATATAGGCGATCGGGCGGCCGCCAATGCGCGTGGGATCGGAGGATGCGCCAAGAACGGCGATGGATCGGGGCGCCAGAAGCGGCGTCAGGCCAGCGAAACGAGACATGATGATGGACGGTTCCCAGATTTCTAGCACGGCGGTTCATTGCCGCCCGCTTATCCTGGACCGGGTGTCACCCTATCGCAACCGCGCGGCCCGTCAGCACATCGGAAGGACCCGACCGTGCCGATACCGGAATTTATCCGCCGCGCTGCAAAATCAGCAGATCAAGCGAGGCTGGCTCCCGGATTCCCGCGATCGTCAGCCCCGCATGCACTTGCCCGCGATGATGGGCTTGGTGATTGAAGAAATGCGTTAAAGCCGGCGCCAAAGCCTGCTCGAATGTCTTTCCGGTGGAGTTCTGATACGACAGCACCCGGTCATATCCGTCCAGTCCCGTGACGAACGCGAAGATCCGCTCATCCTCGGCTTCCCGCGCTGCCCGCAAGGACGAAAAATCATCGTGCAGGATTTGGTTCAGGCGTTCCGGTTGCGGCCCCTCCCCAGTGAACCGTCGCATCCAGATGTAATCCGCCACCAGCAGATGATTCAGCGTCCCATGCACGCTGCCGAAGAACAGTCCGGCGGGACGCTTGCGGATCTCATCAGTCAGCGAGGCCGCATCGTCGTAAACCCGGCGATTCGCCCATCGATTATATGCGGCGAGTTGGTCGAAGTGCTCTTTCAACATTCTTGCGCTCTCCTTGAAATGCCCACCAATCTGGCGCAATCGCTCGCCAAGCGTTAGTGAGAAGCCAAACTCCCATCATGAGATAATCTCATGTCTCAGCCGTCCCTCCGAGGCCTGCGCGCCTTCGCCGAGACCGCCCGGACCGGCAGCGTGGCCGCGGCATCGCGCGTTCTCAACGTCACGCCCTCCGCCGTCTCTCATCTGTTGAGCGAACTCGAACGATCCCTCGCCCTGACGCTGTTCAACGCCAAGGGCCCCAATGCCCGCCTCACCGAAGTCGGAGACAAACTCGGCCGCCGCCTGATCGCCGCATTCGACGCCATCGACGCCGCGGTGACCGAGGCGCGGCATCAGGCAGGAGACGTCCGGGTTTCCGCCCTGTCGAGTTTCCTCACGCTTTGGCTTGTCCCCCGCCTGACCGCTTTCCAGACGCGCCACCCGGAAACGAGCCTGCTGTTCAGCACCGGCATCCGCCCTGTAGACCTATCCGCTGAACCATTTGACTGCGCGATCCGCTGGGGCCGCGGCAACTGGCCCAATCTCGAGTCCACGCTGCTGTTCCGGGACTGCCCCGTCGTGGTGACCAATCCCCGGCTGCTGCAATCCCGCACGCTGCCCCGCCTTGCCGCCCGCACGCGCCCGAATGACTGGCCGCTGGTAGCCGCCGCCCTGGGCTGGCCGGACGCAGCGCCCACACTGACCTTCGAAAGTAGAGCATTGGCGGTTCAGGCGGCGACAGCCGGCATGGGGGCCGCGGTGGTGGATCGGAACCTTGTCGCGGGCATGCTCGCCAGCGGCATCCTGGGGGAAATTGCGCCGGACCCGCCGATCACCACGCAGGAAGGCCACTGGTTCGTCGCGCTCCCTGACCGCCTCCACCTTCGGCCCGTGCGGCAATTCCGTGACTGGCTGGTTGGCGAGGCAATGCAAGCGCAAACGCCCCCTTGGCAACACCCCATCATTTCGCCTTAGTTGTCTCCCGTATGTTTGCATTCATCGGCTCCCGGCTTCTGCAGGCTATCCCGGTCCTTCTGGTCGTCGGCTTCATTGCCTTCGCCCTGTTCGACTACGTCGGCGACCCGGTCTCCATTCTGCTGGGCCAGGATTATACCGAGGCACAGCGGGTCGCCTTGGTGCATCAGCTTGGCCTGGACCAGCCGTTCTTCGTCCAATACGGTCGCTTCCTCTGGACCGCGCTGCACGGCAACTTCGGAATCAGTTACCGCCTCGCCCAGCCGGTCGGCAGCCTGATCGCCGAACGCCTGCCGGCAACGCTGGAACTGGCCATTACGGCATCGGTGCTGGCGTTCGCGATCGGCGTTCCGATGGGTATCTATACCGGCATCCACCGGACCAGTTTTCTGTCGCGCGGGTTTATGATCGTCAGCCTCGCCGGTGTCTCCCTACCGACCTTTCTGCTCGGAATCCTGCTGATTCTGGTCTTTTCGGTGGGTCTGGGCTGGCTGCCCAGCTTCGGTCGTGGGCCGGTCGTGCATCTGGGTCAGTGGTGGAGTACGGGGTTCACGTCCTGGGCCGGAATCCGCGCGTTGATCCTGCCGGCGATCACGCTGGGGTTGTTCCAGATGACACTGATCATGCGCCTGGTCCGAGCCGAAATGCTGGAAGTCCTGCGCACCGATTACATCAAGTTCGCCCGCGCCCGCGGCCTGACCAACCGTGCCATCAATTTTGGGCACGCGTTGAAGAACACGCTGGTCCCGGTGATTACCATCATGGGCTTGCAGTTCGGCGGCATCGTCGCGTTTTCCCTGGTGACAGAAACGGTCTTCCAGTGGCCAGGCGTGGGACTGCTGCTGGTCCAATCCGTCGCGGTTGCCGACATACCGGTGATGTCGGCTTATCTGATGCTGATCGCCCTGGTCTTCGTTCTGATCAACCTGATCGTCGATCTGCTTTATTATGCCGTCGATCCACGGCTGAGAGTGCGCCGCTGATGCCGCCCCGCTCTCTCGTCAGTAAAGCGTGGAACAGTGATTTCGCCTACAATTTCCGGCGATCCCCGGTTGCGGTCATCGCCGCCCTCATCGCTCTTGTCCTGGTCCTGGGCGCATTCCTCGCACCCTGGATCGCGCCGCACGATCCGATGGACGTCGCGTCGCTCTCGCTGCTCGACAGCTTCAAGCCACCGATCGGCATGCCGGACGCGGATTGGTCCAATCCGCTGGGCACCGATAACCAGGGCCGCGACGTGCTGTCCGCGATCATGTACGGCATGCGCATCAGCCTGGTCGTCGGCTGCCTGTCGGTCCTGTTCGCCATCGTGGTCGGCATCGCTTTTGGTCTTCTGGCCGGTTATGCGGGCGGCTTCACCGACGCCGTCTTGATGCGCATCGCCGATGTGCAGCTAACCTTCCCCTCGATCCTGACGGCCCTTTTGGTAGACGGCGTCATCAGTGCCGCGTTGCCCCGCACCATGCGGGACGCCCTGCAGATCTACGTGATCATCTTCGCCATCGGTATCAGCCTGTGGCCGAACTTCGCCCGCACCGTCCGCGGCTCTACCCTGGTGGAGCGTAACAAGGACTACGTCATGGCCGCCCGCGTTATCGGCGTTCCGTCCTGGCGTATCATGATGAGCCACGTACTGCCCAATGTCACCGGCCCCGTTATGGTGATTGGCACGCTGGGCCTGGGTCTGGCCATCATTGCGGAGGCGACTCTGTCCTTTCTCGGCGTGGGGTTGCCGCCTACCGAACCGTCCCTCGGCACGCTGATCCGTTTCGGCGACGACTTTCTGTTTTCCGGCCAGTGGTGGGTTTCGGTGTTTCCCGGCGTGACGCTCATCCTGATGGTCCTGGCAATCAACCTCCTCGGGGACTGGTTGCGCGATGCGCTGAATCCCAGGCTGCGCTGATGCCGCTGTTGGACGTTCAGGGACTGACCGTCGAGTTTCCCACCCGCCGCGGCGTGTTGCGGGCGCTGGATCAGGTGTCGTTCAGTATCGACACGGGCGAGATCCTTGGCGTTGTCGGCGAATCCGGCGCGGGCAAATCCCTCACCGGCGCGGCTATCGTTGGCCTCTTGGAACGACCCGGTCGCATCGCGGCCGGCGAAATCCGCCTGGACGGAACACGCATCGACAATCTTGCGCCGGAATCGTTGCGCCGTATCCGGGGCCGCCGGATCGGCACCATCTTCCAGGACCCGCTGACGACGCTCAATCCGCTCTATACCATCGGCCGCCAGTTGACCGAGACGATGCAGACCCACGCGCGCCTGTCCGATGCGGAGGCTCGGCGTAAGGCCATCGCCTGGCTCGAGCGGGTCGGCATCCCGGCCGCCGCGCAGCGCATCGATGCCTACCCGCACGAGTTCTCCGGCGGCCAGCGGCAACGCGTGGTCATCGCCCTGGCCTTGTGCGCCGAACCGGCTTTGGTGATCGCGGACGAGCCGACCACGGCGCTGGATGTTTCGATCCAGGCACAGATTATTGCCCTGCTGAAGGACCTGACCCGCGACCACGGCACCGCCGTCATGCTGGTCACCCACGATATGGGCGTCATCGCCGAGACCGCCGACCGCGTCGCTGTCATGTATGCCGGCCGCATTGTCGAGATCGGACCGGTCGCCGCCGTCATCCGCCAGCCGGCGCATCCCTACACCGATGGCCTGATGGCCAGCATCCCGTCGCTGGAGCACCGCGTAGAACGCCTGCGCCAGATCGACGGCGCGATGCCGCGCCTGGACGCCATCCCATCCGGCTGCCGGTTCAATCCGCGCTGTCCTCAGGCCTTTGCGCGATGCACCGAACAGCAGCCCGAACTTTTGCCCGCGGGTGCCACCCATGCCGCCTGCTGGTTGCACGCCGATGGCTGAGCGCAAGACGTTGGAGGCCGTCGCGGTCTCGCACTTGTTCGACGTCTCCCGCCCGTTTCTGCAACGAGCCCTCACCCGGGAACCGCGCAGGGTGCTGCGCGCTGTCGATGATGTTTCATTCGCGATCGTCACCGGCACGACCTTCGCGCTGGTCGGCGAATCAGGGTGCGGCAAGTCCACGATCGCCCGGCTGAGTGTCGGCCTCTATCAACCCAGCGACGGCGATGTCCTGTTCGAGAGCCAGCCCCTGTCGTCGGTTCGCGCCCAACCGGCGCTGCGGCGGCGGATGAACATGATCTTCCAGGATCCATATGCCTCGTTGAACCCGCGCTGGCGCGTAAGCGATATCGTCGCCGAACCGATCCGCGTCTTTCACCTTGCCATTAACCGGAGTGAGGTCCACGCCCGCGTCGGGTCGTTGCTGACCCAGGTCGGCCTGACGGAGCGGGACGGCGATAAATACCCGCACGAATTTTCCGGTGGTCAGCGCCAGCGCATCTCGATCGCCCGCGCCTTGGCCAGTGAGCCCGACTTCCTGGTCTGCGATGAACCGACAAGCGCGCTGGACGTCTCCGTCCAGGCGCAGATCCTCAACCTGATGCGCGACCTGCAGCAGCGGCT
>DATARX010000122.1:0-15966 GCA_036263955.1 Rhodopila sp. | reverse complement strand
TGCCTCATGCATGTCGGGCGTGGCGAAGTAGCAGTCGTTGGTGGCGACAAGCGGCAGGCCGCGTGCGTCGGCCAGAGTGATCAGTCCGGGTTCAATGGCGGCTTCCATCGGCAGGCTGTGGCGATGCAGTTCCTGGATGGTGCGGCCCGCAAATGCCTCGCCCATGGCGTCCAGCAGCCGTTCGGCCTCGGCTTTTTGCCCCTCGGCCAGCAGGCGCCCGATCGGGCCGGTGGTGCCGCCGGTCAGCAGCAGCAGGCCCGCCGCGTTCTCGGCGATGCGCTCGAACGCCACCTGCGGCTTCAATGTCGGGTCGGTGTCCAGGAACCCAACCGATGACAGCCGCTGCAGATTGGCCATCCCGGTCGCGTCCTGCGCCAGCAGCACCAGCGGGTCGGGCGGCAGGCGGGGATTGTCGGTGCGGGCCAGCGCGATCTGGCAGCCGATGATCGGCTGGATGCCCTTGCCGGAGCAGTATTGCGAAAACTCCAGCGCGCCGAACAGGTTGCCGGTGTCGGTGATGGCCGCTGCCGGCATCCCCGCATCCTTCGCCAGGGCAACGATCTTGTCCGGGCGGATCGCGCCCTCGCTCAGCGAATAGGCGGAATGGGTGCGGAGATGGACGAAGTCAGCATGCGGCATCTGGTCAGGATATCAGACGCGCCCGAGTCTGGGCAGAGAGAGTCTGGGCAGAGAGACTTTGGGCAGGGATTGATTGCGTCCGCGGTGCCAACGCCCTATATTTCGACTAGTCGGACCGACCAGTTGAAAGAACCCCATCATGCGCGAAGTCCAGGCGTCCGAAGCCAAGACCCATCTGCCCCAGTTGCTGGACGATGTGGAGCGCGGCGAAACCATTGTGATCACCCGGCACGGCCGCCCGGTCGCGCGCCTGGTGCCTGATGAGGACAGGCGGCAGGCGGAAAAGCGGGAGGCGATCGCGACGATCAGGGCGCTCCGAAAAAAAATGGGGAAGATCACGGTAGAGGAACTGCTGTCTATGCGGGACGAGGGCCGGAAATAGCAATGGGCTTCGTGCTGGACGCATCCGTCTCCGCCTGCTGGGCGTTCGACGACGAGCAACACACGATCGCCGATGCGGCACTGGATCTTTCTGGTATTGAAGAGATTTTCGTCCCAAGCCTGTGGTGGTTTGAGATCCGCAACCTGTTGATCGTGGCCGAACGTCGCAAACGGCTGGCGGTAGCAACGACGAATGTTTTTCTGCGCTCGATGCAGCGGCTCAATCTGTCGATCGACCGGGCGCCCGAGGAAGCCGAGGTGCTTCGGCTGGCGCGACGGCATGGTCTGACGGTCTATGATTCCGGATACCTGGAACTGGCGATGCGGGAACGCCTGCCGCTCGCCACACTGGACCGGAAACTTGCCGCGGCGGCCGAAAACGAAGGCGTCAACTTGATTGGCTGAACGCCACAGGAGAATCAGATGCCGCGCATGACCACGGCGGAAGCCGTCATCGAAACCCTGCTGGCGCACGGCATCGACACCCTGTTCGCGCTGCCCGGCGTGCACAACGACCCGCTGTTCGATGCCGCGCACAAGGCGTCCGACCGCATCCGCGTCATCCACCCGCGCCACGAACAGACCGCCGCCTACATGGCACTCGGCGCCGCTCTGGTCACCGGCAAGCCGCAGGCGTTCGCCGTGGTGCCGGGCCCGGGAATCCTGAACGCCTCGGCCGCGCTGCTGCTGGCCTCGGCCATGGGCGCGCCGGTGATCGCGCTGGCCGGCCAGATCCCGTCCTTCGCCATCGACCAGGGCCACGGCCACCTGCACGAGATCCACGACCAGATCGGACTGCTGCGCCACATCGTCAAACGTGGCGAGCGTATCCGCGCGCCGCGCGAAGCATCCGACCGGGTCACCCAGGCCATCGCCGTGGCAACGTCCGGCCGAACCGGCCCGGTCGCGCTGGAATGCGCCATCGACGTCTGGGGCCAGGCCGCCGAGGTCGAACTGAGCCCGCCCAGCACCCATGCGCCGCCCTGTGCCGATCCGCGGGCGATCACCGCCGCCGCCGACATCCTGGCCAAGGCCCGTCGCCCGCTGATCGTGGTCGGCGGCGGTGCCCTGGGCGCCGGACCGGACGTCCAGGCCGTCGCCGAATTACTGCACGCGCCGGTATCATCGTTCCGCCGGGGCAGGGGGGTGATCCCGACCACCCATCCGCTGGCGGTGTCGTTCACCGAGGGACACGCCCTGTGGAAGACCGCCGACGCGGTGGTGGCCATCGGCACACGGTTGTATTGGCAGCAAAGCAACTGGGGACTGGACGACAATTTGCCGGTCATCCGCCTGGACATCGACCCTGAGGAAATCGGCCGCTTCCGCGCCCCAGCCTGCGCTCTGCTCGGTGACGCAGCCGCAACCCTGCAAGCGCTGCTGGCGGAATTGCGCGCCCGCGGCGTGACCGGACACCCCAACCCCGACCTCCCCTCCGTGCGCACCGCATTCGCCGAACGCCTGTCCCGCCAGGAACCCCCGATGGGATTTCTGCGCGCCATTCGCGCTGCCCTGCCGGAGGACGGGATCTACGTGGAGGACGTCACCCAGGTCGGCTTCGCCAGCCGCCTGGCACTGCCAGTGCATGCGCCGCGGACCTTCCTGTCGCCGGGCTATCAGGACACGCTGGGCTGGGGCTACGGCACCGCGCTGGGCGCCCAGGCGGCGGCGCCGCGCCAGAAAGTCGTGCTGGCAACCGGCGACGGCGGCTTCATGTTCCAGGCCGCCGAACTGGCCACGGCGATGCACCACAAGCTGCCCGTCGTCGCCGTGGTGTTCGACGATGGTGCGTTCGGCAACGTCCGCCGCATCCAGGCGCAGCACTACGGCAACCGGCTGATCGCCAGCGACCTCACCAACCCGGATTTCGTGCGATTCGCCGAAAGCTTCGGGATGGCGGCGTTTCGCGCCACCTCCCCGGACGGGTTGGAGGCGGCTCTTCGCAAAGCCTTCGCGCTCAGCGCCCCGGCCTTGATACACGTGCCGGTCGGGGAGATGCCCAGCCCATGGGACATGATCCTTCTCCCCAGGGTGCGCGGGCCGGAGGGCCGGCCCCCTTTGCCGTAGCCTGCCTTTGCCATAGGAGACAAGCGATGGTCAGCCTTGCCGTCACCCGCCGCTCGGTTTTCGTGCTTGCTGCCTCGACGACCGTCGCGGCCAAACCGGCGATGGCCGAGCCGCAATGGCTGACGCTGCCGCCGACACCCAGCCTGCTGGCCGCGGTGCAAGGCGGCACCGCTTCGGTCAATGGCATCCGGATCTGGTACGCCACTTTCGGCCATGGCGATCCGGTGATCCTGCTGCATGGGGGCCTGGCCAACGCGAATTACTGGGGCTACCAGGTGCGGGCGCTGCAGGACCGCTACCAGGTCATCGTCATGGACAGCCGCGGCCACGGACGCAGCACGCGGGACAGCACGCCGTACAGCTACGATCTGATGGCGTCCGACGTCATCGGCCTGATGGATGTCCTGAAAATCCGCAAAGCCGCGATCGTCGGCTGGAGCGACGGGGCGATCATCGGCCTCGACATCGCCATGAAGCATCCGGAACGACTGAGCAAGCTGTTCGCCTTCGCCGCCAATTCGGATCCCAGCGGGGTCGCCGACATCGCCAAAAGCCCGGTGTTCAACGCCTTCATCGCCCGTGCCGAGACCGAATACCGGGCACTGTCCCCAACGCCCGACGACTACAAGTCATTCCTTGCGCAGATAGAAAAAATGTGGGCCTCCCAGCCCAACTGGACGGCGGCGCAATTGCACGCGATCACCGTCCCCACCTGGATCGTGGACGCCGACCACGACGAGGCGATCAGGCGCGAAAACACCGAATTCATGGCCGCGCAAATCCCCAACGCCGGCCTGCTGCTACAGCCCGGGGTCAGCCATTTCTCCTTCATCCAGGATCCCGCGCAGTTCAACGCCGACGTGCTGCATTTCCTGCAGCACGTGAAGGGCCGATAAAGCCCGCCGGCATCAGCTCAGCGCCAGTTCCCGGTACCCGTCCGCCGCCACCGCGTCGCAGCGGGCGCGATAGGCCGGCGCGCTGCCGCTGTAACGGTTGATGATGCGGACCTGCTTGCCCGCCACATTCCGGTTGACGCCGGTCATCCAGGAATCGACCTCGTTCGACAGCAGGCCGGCGCCCACCGATTTGACGTGATCGGTCCAGGTGGCCACCCCGTCTTCCGTCGCCGCGATGCGCGTCACGTCGTGGTCGCGGGCGAAACGCAGCAGGCCGGTCACCCACTCGACATTGTATTCGATGCTGCGCGGAATGTTGCCCAGCGCCATGTGCGGGCCGATCAGCATCATCATGTTGGGAAAATCGTTGACCATGACGCCAAGAAACGTTTCCGGCCCGGCTTTCCAGCGCTCTTTCAGGATCTGTCCGTTCATGCCGCGAATGTCGATCCGGTCGAAACTACCGGTGACGGCGTCGAACCCGGTGGCATAGACGATGATGTCGAAAGTGTACTCGGCATCGGCTGTCTTGATGCCCGCCGGCGTGATCCGCTCGATCGGCGTGCTGGTCAGATCCACCAGTTGCACGTTGTCCTGGTTGTAGACCTCGTAATACTTCGTCTCCAGCGGCACCCGCCGTGTGCCGAAGCCATGATTCTTCGGAATCAGTGTCTCCGCCGTTACCGGATCCTTCACCCGCTGGCGGATCTTGCGCGCCACAAAGTCGGAGATCAGGGCGTTGGCCTTCCGGTCGGTCAGCATGTCGCGGAAATTGCCCTGCCAGATGCCGAAGCCGGGTTCGGCATACAGTTTTTCCCAGAACGCCTCGCGCTCTTCCGGCGTCACCTCGAACGTGCCGCGCGGATCCATGGTATGGATGAAGCAGGAGAACGTTTCCTGGCAGCGCTGGAACATCTCCGGATAGCCGGCCTTGAGTTTCGCCATCTCCTCCGCGCCGATCCTGCTGTTCAGCAGCGGCGCGCACCAGTTCGGCGTGCGCTGGAACACGGTCAGTCGGCCGGCGGTCTTGGCCACTTCCTGGATCGTCTGCACGCCGGTTGCGCCGGTGCCGATCACCGCCACGCGCTTGCCCGCGAAATCCACGTTCTCATGCGGCCACCGCGCGGTATGGAACGACTGGCCCTTGAAGGTCTCGACCCCCGGGATCGTCGGCAGGGTCGGCGCCGAAAGCGGACCAACGGCGGTGATCAGGAACCGCGCGCTGGTGCGCGTGCCGTCTTCCAGTGACACCGTCCAGACGCGCGTCATGTCGTCGTAATGCGCGGCGGTGACGCGACTACGGAACTGGATATCGCCGCGCAGGTCGAACTTGTCGGCGACATGGTTCAGATAACGCAGGGTCTCCGGCTGGCCGGCGAAATGTTCCTGCCAGTCCCATTCGTCCAGCAACTCCTGGGAAAACGAGTAGGCGTACGAGTAGCTTTCCGAATCGAAGCGCGCGCCGGGATAGCGGTTCCAGTACCAGGTGCCCCCGACGCCGGTGCCGGCTTCCAGCACGCGGACGGAAAGCCCGAGTTCGCGCAGGCGATACAGTTGATACAAGCCGGACATGCCGGCCCCAATGATGATCGCGTCGAAATCCACGGCTCTCTCCCGATACCGCCACGCGGCGCCCTACTTGCCAGTAGGGATAGAGACCTTGTGGATTTCGGGCAAGGCGCTCGGTTCCGCCCGCCCTTCAGGAACGCTTTACCGGCTGTTCGGCGTCGTGCCGATATTCGGATCGAGCCCGCGATGCTGGGCGCTGAGGCGAATGCGGCAATCGGCATAATCCCGGGTCCCGAATGACAGCCCATAGGACCGGCATTGCCTGTCATCGACATCGGCAAAGGCGCTGGGATCGCCGCGGCCAACAGCACCCGCACCGGCGGGCGCCGCGGAAACAGTTGGGCTGGCGGCGGCGGGCGCCGCCAGGGGCGGGCTTGCGCTGGCCGGAAGCGGCGTGCCCGGGGCACAACCGCCGCGATAGGCACCCCCGGAGCAATCCGTGGACTGGGAGCAGGCGCAGAGCGCGGCAGAGCTGATCACCAGGCATCCGGTAACGAGTGCGCGCAGAAGCGGCCGCGCGGCAGGCCGAGCATGATTTGGATCGATCATGCGACGGATAATACGAGCGCCCTTGGCCGGCAGCAATATTCCGCGGGAGCGATCAGACCGCTCTCGAGCCGGATATGTCCGGACAATCGTCTATGGCAACCGCGATTGCAACCTCGGCGTGCGGTCCCGCCTTGTCTTTCCTAGTACGTTCCTTCGCTCCCAAGATCATATCGTTTCTGACCTTGCACGGCAGGGCGCGAGAGAAGTCTTGACGCAATGGAACCGACCCGCCATCAGTCTAAAATGCCCCAGCTTAAGGGGCGTCCAGGAAAGGATAAAAAAATGCAGCAAGGGCTGTCTCGCAGAACACTGGGCCGTTCTGCCGTCGCGGTGGCGGGAACGTTCGCAATCCTGCGCCATGCGCGCGGGGAAGCGGCATTGAAGATCCGCTGCTCCCTCGATACCGCTCCGTCGCACGTCCGTAATGTTTCGATTGTCGACTACCTGAAGAAGGTCGAGGACGCGACCGGCGGCAAGATCACCAGTGAGGTATTCCATTCCGGCCAGTTATTCGCCGACCTCAACGTTGCCAGGGCGTTGCTGCAGGGCCAGGTCGACATGGCCGCGCCGGGCAACTGGACGCAAACCGGCATCGTTCCGGACTGCGACTTCTGCCAGTTGCCGGTGTTCTACGGCCAGCCGATTGAAACCACGGAAAAGGCGGCGGACGGCAAGCCCGGGGCGCTGATCGTCAAGCAGTTGGAAACCAAGCTGCGGGTCAAGGTCGTCGGGCCCTGGCTGAACCTGGGGTTCCAGAACTGGTACACGACCAAAACGCCCCTGAAGACATCGGATGACATCAAGGGCCTGAAAATCCGCAGCCCCGGCGGCGCCGGCATCAGCTGGCGCATCAGCTTCTTCGGCGGCATCCCCAACACCACCGCCTGGCCGAACGTGCCGCTGGCCCTGTCGCAAGGCACGTTCGATGGTTTCGTTTCCACCAATGAAAGCTGCGCGACCGCGAAACTGTGGGAAGCCGGGGTGAAATACTCCTACCAGGATCATCAATACGTCGGCCAGTACATCCCGATGATCAGCGACGCGTTCTGGTCGAAGCTCAGCCCTGACCTGCAAAAGACCATGACCGATATCTGGCACGCCAACTTCGCCACCTACCGCGCGAATGCCAGCGCGTCCCAGGCGCGGGCCCGCCAGCTGATGGCCGATAACGGCGTCACCTTCACCGACCCCTCGCAGGCGATCCTCGACAAGGCCCGCAAGGCCATGCAGGCGGATGTCGGAACCTTGGTGAAGGATGCCAAGCTGTCGCCGGAGATCGTGCGCCTGTCCGAGGAATCGGTGAACGGAACCGCCTGATCATGGCCGCCCGCCCCGATACGATCTGGGACACGATCGAGCGCACGCTGGTCGGCCTGCTTGGCGCACTCGCCATGCTGGTCGGCATCGTGCAGGTCGCCGGACGCTATTTCTTCCCGTCCCTGGCGATTTCCTGGGCCGAGGAAGTGATCGTCTACCTGATCGTATGGGGCGTGATGATCATCTCCAGCCAACTCGTCCGCACCGACGGGCATGTACGGCCGGACCTGGTGCTGCGGTTGGTGCCCCCGGCCGGCCAGCGCTGGCTGGAGGCGTTCAATTGCATCATCGCGCTGATATTCTGCGGCGGCATGATCTGGTACGGATGGCAGATCGTCGATACCTCGCTGCTGCTGGATGAGCGCAGTTCCAGCGGCCTGCAGTTCCCGATGTGGATCTATTATTCATCCCTCCCGGCCGGCGGCGTGCTGATGACAATGCGTTACCTGATCCGGCTGTACCGCTATTTGTTCCGCTTCGATCCCAAAACCATGTCCGTGGGGCACCACATCCCCGACCACGAGCTTGCCGCGAACATCGCTCCGCTGACGGATCTCTGACCGATGTGGACAATCCTGTTCATGGTCATGTTCTTCGGATTGCTGTCCGCGGGCATGCCGATCTTCCTGGTACTCGGCGCCTGCGCCACGGTGCTGTACCTGGTCTCCGGGGAGCCGATGATCGGCGTCGCCCAGGTCATCATCGACAACCTGAATTCGTCGACGCTGATGTCATTGCCGCTGTTCGTCATGGCCGCGGCCTTCATGCGCCAGGGTGGCGTGGCGAAAGCCCTGGTCGACGTTTCCGCCGCGTGGCTCGGTGGCATTCGCGGCTCGCTGGGCCTGGTGACGGTCGTCGCCTGCACCCTGTTCGCGGCGATCTGCGGATCGTCCGTCGCCACCGCGCTGGCAATGGGCACCATCCTGCTGCCCGCGATGCTTGAGAAAGGCTATCCCCGCAGCTTCGCCCTCGGCGTCATCGGCGCATCCGGAACGATCGGCATCGTCATTCCTCCCAGCCTGGCACTGATCCTCTACGGCATCGTTGCGGAACAATCGGTGCCAAGGCTGTTCCTCGCCGGGATCCTGCCCGGCCTGCTGCAAGCCGCCGCGTTCTTTGCCTGGGTCTGGTACGACGCCCGTCGCCGCAATTTCCCCAAGGAACCGTCGCTGCCGCTGAAGCAACGCCTTTCCGTCACCGTAAAGGCGCTGCCGGCGCTCGCCGTGCCGGTGGTCGTGCTGGTCGGAATCTACGGCGGCATCGTCACCGTCACCGAGGCCGCCGCCCTGGCCGCCGCCGCCGCGCTGCTGGTCAGCCTGGTATTCTACCGCGGCTTCCGTCCCACGCAGACCCTTTCGGTGATCTCCGACGCGCTACGCAGCGCCGGCACCATCATGCTGATCGTCGCCAGCGCCCTGGCGTTCGGCCACTGGATGACCGAGTCCGGCGTGCCCGCCCAACTCGTCACCTGGGTGCTGGCGCACAACCTGCCCACCTGGCTGTTCCTGCTGTCGATCAACGTCCTGCTGCTGGTGCTGGGTTGCTTCCTGGAGGTGGTGGCCGCACTGCTGCTGGTGATCCCGATCCTGGCCCCGGCACTCAAGCCGCTGGGCGTCGATCCGGTGCATTTCTCCATCATCTTCACCCACAATATGGAGATCGCCCTGATCCACCCGCCGGTCGGCCTGAACCTCTACGTGCTGTCGACCATCTCCGACGCGCCGATCGGCGAGGTGATCCGCGGCGTCCTCCCATTCCTGATCCTGCTACTGATCGTGCTGGGGATCATTACCTACGTGCCGGCCCTGACGATGTGGCTGCCGGGTTTGGTTTACGGGAACTAACACATCCCCGCGCCGACTTCCGGGACGTTTCCGGCGGAATCGGGCCGGCGGACCCGGCGCGACCCCGTACAATCCCCGATTGCCCCCATCGCTCAACGCGCGTTATCTCCTCAGGTTAATGATCCGGCCCGCCGGACGCGCCCCAGGGAGACGGCCCGATGTCCACAACCTCCAGCCCGTACGACGACCTGCCAAAGAACCAGGCCAACTACACCCCCCTGACCCCGCTGACCTTCATCGAGCGCGCTGCCTACGTGTACCCGAACAAACTGTCGGTGGTGTACGGCCCCCAGCGCTGGACCTGGCAGGAAACCTACGCTCGAACCCGCCGCCTCGCCTCCGCCCTGGCCCGCCGCGGCATCGGCAAGAACGACACCGTCGCCATCATCGCCCCCAACACCCCCCCGATGTACGAAGCTGCGTTCGGCGTCCCGATGTGCGGCGCCGTCCTGAACACGCTGAACACCCGCCTCGACGCCGAAGCCATCGCCTTCCAACTCCGCCACGGCGGCGCCAAGGTGCTGATAACGGACCGCGAATTTGCCCCCGCCGTCGCGGCCGCCCTCGCCTTGCTCGACCACAAGCCGCTCGTCATCGATATCGACGACCCCGCCCACTCACACGGCACCCTCCTCGGCGAAACCGAATACGAGGCGTTCCTGGCCGAAGGCGACCCCGCCTACGCCTGGCAGAACCCAACCGACGAGTGGGACGCGATCGCCCTCGGCTACACTTCCGGCACCACCGGCGACCCGAAAGGCGTCGTCACCCACCATCGCGGCGCCCACCTCAACGCGATCAGCAACATCCTGAACTGGGGCATGCCGCACCACGCGGTCTATCTCTGGACCCTGCCGATGTTTCACTGCAACGGCTGGTGCTTCCCCTGGACCATCGCCGAACGCGCCGGGGTGAACGTCTGCCTGCGCCGGGTGGAAGCCAGGGCCATGCTCGACGCCATCCGTGACAACCAGGTCACCCACATGTGCGGCGCGCCCATCGTCTATTCCATGCTGATCAACGCCCCGGCCGAAATGCGCGCCGGGATCGACCACCGCATCGCCGGCCAGGTCGCCGGCGCGGCACCGCCCGCCGCGATCATCGAAGGCGCCGAACAGATCGGTATAGAATTGACCCACGTCTACGGCCTGACCGAGGTCTACGGACCGGCCGGCGTCTGCGCCAAGCACGAATCCTGGACCCACATGCCGATCGACAAACGCGCCGAACGCAACGGCCGCCAGGGCGTCCGCACCCCGCTGCAGGAAGCAATGACAGTATTGGACTCCGCAACGATGCAGCCCGTTCCGTGGGACGGCGAAACGATGGGCGAGATCATGTTCCGCGGCAACATCACCATGAAAGGCTACCTGAAAAACCCGCACGCCACCGAACAGGCCTTCGCCGGAGGCTGGTTCCACACCGGGGACCTCGCGGTGATGCAGCCCGACGGCTACGCGAAAATCCGCGACCGCTCGAAGGACATCATCATCTCCGGCGGCGAAAATATTTCGTCCATTGAAGTCGAGGAAACCCTCTACCGCCACCCCGCCGTCCTCAGCGCCGCCGTGGTGGCGCAACCGGATGAGAAATGGGGCGAAACCCCCTGCGCCTTCATCGAACTCAAACCCGGCGCCACCGTCACCGCTGACGAACTGCGCGACTTCTGCCGCCAGCACATGGCACGCTTCAAGGTCCCCAAGACCTTCCTGTTCCGCGAAATTCCCAAGACCTCGACCGGGAAAATCCAGAAATTCATGCTGCGCCAACTGGCGAAATCAACGACCGCGCTCGAGTAGGGCCGGGCGCTCCGGCCCCAGCCTCCGTCCACCGTAGGGCCGGGCGCTCCGGCCCCAGCCTCCGCCACTACGGCTGCGCCGTGTCCGCCTGCCGCCGCAGCCCGTCGACGAAAACATCGACCAGCCGCAACACGTTCGCCTGCCAGCCCGGCTTGTCGTGCGTGTAGCACATGCCCACCAGCGCCCGCAGCAGATCCTCCGGCGTGATATCCGCCCGGATCTCGCCCACCGCCACCGCCCGCTCCAGCAACGCACCCATCGCTCGGGTCAGCCGGTCGAGCGAGTAGGCGGTAAGGTCCGTTTTGCTATGGGCAGCCACCGCGAGTGCCGTCGACATACCCTTCTTCGTGGCAACGAACTCCACGTTCGCATGCAGCCAGCGCCGCAGTGCCTCGACCGGCGCACCGTCCGCTTTCAGCCGGTCCGCCAGTTCCACCAGTTGCTCGACCTCATGGCGATAGACCGACTCGAATAGCGCTTCGCGTGTCGGAAAATGCCGGTACAGCGTGCCGATCCCGACACCGGCGTGCCGCGCCACGGCTTCCAGGCTGGCGTCCGAACCGCCGACGCTGAACACCGCCTTCGCGGCCTCCAGCACGCGTTCCCGGTTCCGCAATGCATCCGCGCGGGGCTTTCTGACGTTCTCGCTCAACGGAGACCCATTTCGCCGACCTCATCCTGCCGCCTCTTGTAAAACGGAGGCCGCCTCCATATAATAGCCTCGTGGCGCCGCAACGGGGTCACGAAGACCGCCGCCTCGCCGGGCGGTGCCGCCCGCCTGGAACGCGGCCCACCAGCAACGCGGCCCACCAGGAACGCAGCCCACCAGGACGGCGGCAAGTCGCAAGCCCGCCTCTCGATCACGCACGCGGCGTGGCCGAAACCACCGTCCAACCCGCTACACCACGACCCCGCTACACCACGGCCCCGCTACACCACGGCCGGAAGCCATTCTGCAACACCTCTCATCGGAGCCCCGCATGAGCTTGTCAATTACGCTCACCGTCAACGATGTCGAGCACCGGATCGCGTTGGAAGACCCACGCGCCACCCTTCTCGACGTGCTTCGCGAACGCCTGGACCTCACCGGAACCAAGAAAGGCTGCGACCGCGGACAATGCGGCGCCTGCACGGTTCTGCTCGACGGGAGGAGAATCAATTCCTGCCTCGCCCTCGCGATCAGCCACGACGGCGCGCAGATCCTCACCATCGAGGGTGTCGCCAACGGCGACCAGCCGCATCCCGTCCAGGCCGCCTTCATCGCCCATGACGCCCTGCAGTGCGGCTTCTGTACCCCCGGCCAGATCATGAGCGCCATCGGCCTGATCCAGGAAGCCCAGGCCGGCACCGACCCCGAACGCGTGCGCGAAGGCATGAGCGGCAATCTCTGTCGCTGCGGCGCCTACGCCGGCATCACCGAAGCCGTGCTGGACGCGCAGAAAACCCTCGACCAGGCAGACCGGAAGCAAGCGCCATGAACACCTTCGAATATATCCGGCCCACGACGATCGCCGAAGCCGTCGCCGCCGCCTCCGCCCCCGGCGCCGCCTACCTGGCCGCCGGCACCAACCTCGTCGACCTGATGAAGGGCGGCATCGTCCGCCCCGATCGCCTGGTCGACGTCAACCACCTCGCCGGCCTCGACCAGATCGAGCACCGACCCGACGGCGGCGTGCGGATCGGCGCCCTCGTGCGCAACGCCGATCTCGCCTATGACCCCGCCTTCAGCCGACGCTTCCCCGCGGTCGCCGAGGCGCTGCTGTCAGGCGCATCGGCGCAACTGCGCAACGCCGCCACCGTCGGCGGCAACCTGCTGCAGCGCACCCGCTGTGCCTATTTTTACGACCCCGCCAGCGCCTGCAACAAGCGCCAACCCGGCGCGGGCTGTGATGCGCGCGGCGGCGACACCCGCCTGCACGCCGTGCTGGGCTGGAGCGAGAGCTGTATCGCCACCCACCCCTCCGACTTCTGCGTCCCACTCGTCGCCCTCGACGCCGTGGTCGAGATCGAGGGCAGGGCAGGGCGGCGCGAAGTGCCGCTCGCAACCTTCCACCGCCTCCCGGGCACCGAACCACAACGCGAAACCGAACTCGCACCCGGCGAACTGATCGTCGCCGTGCGGCTGCCACCCGAGGCGGCCACATTCGCCACCCACGCCCGCTACCTCAAGATCCGCGAGCGCACCTCCTACGCCTTCGCGGTCGTGGCCGCCGCCGCCGCCCTTCGCATGGAAGGGGCCACGATCGCCGATGCGCGCGTCGCGCTGGGCGGTGTCGCCGCGAAGCCATGGCGGGCTCAAGCCGCCGAGGCGTTGCTCATCGGCACGTCCCCCGACCCGGCCGCGTTCCGCCGCGCCGCCGAGGCAGCACTCGCGGACGCGAAACCCTCCGGCGACAACGCCTTCAAGATCGAACTCGCCCGCCGGATCATCGTGCGGGCCCTGACGCTCGCCGCGCGGGGCACACCCGAACGCATCCAAGCACTGCCGGCCTCCCCCTTTGCATCCGTTCCCGGAGCGATCATCCATGCCTGAGCTAACCCCCACCCAGACGCCGGCCCACACGCGGCACGGCTCGAACATCGGCCAGCCGCTGACCCGTCAGGACGGCCTCCTCAAGGTCACCGGACGCGCCCGCTACGCCGCCGACAACCACCCCGCCGGCATGCTCCATGCCGTCATGGCGGTCAGCAGCATCGCCCGTGGCCGTGTCACCGCCCTGAACATCCAGGCCGCGAAAGCCCATCGAGGCGTCGTCGAGGTCATGACCCCGGCGAACAAGCCGCCGCTCGCCGACGATCCCGATGCCAAGGCCAACCCGTTCATGTTCCGCATGGATGTGCTGCAGACCGACCGCGTGCGCTACGCCAACCAGCCGATCGCCGTGGTGATCGCCGAAACGCTGGAAGCCGCCACCGAAGCCGCCGCACTGCTGTCGCCCCGCTATGAGACCGACCCGGTTCGGATCGGTCTCGATGCAAACGAACCCTTCGTCCCCCCGGCGGTCGGCATCGGCAACCCATCCGAAGAGCGCCACGGCGACGTCCCGGCCGGCCTCGCAGCAGCGACCAACCGGATCGAGGCGACCTACGAAACCCCCGCCCAGTACCACAACCCCATGGAGCCGCACGCCATCGTCGCGGCCTGGGACGGCGACAAACTGACCATCGACACGCCCAGCCAGGGCATGGCGATGGCGCAGGGACGGATCGCTGCGCTGTTCGGGATCGCGCCGGAGCAGATCCACATCCGCAGCCCGTTCCTCGGCGGCGGGTTCGGCTGCAAGGGCCTGATCGCCGGGCCGCAGATCCTGGGCATCATGGCCGCCCGCATGGTCGGCCGCCCGGTCAAGCTGGTGCTCCGCCGCGAGCACATGTACGGCCCCGTCGGTCACCGCGCGCCCACCCGACAAACGATCCGCCTTGGCACCGACGCAAAGGGCGGGCTGACCGCGATCGACCACCACGTGAAGACCACCTCCAGCACCTTCGACGACTTCTTCGAACCCGCCGCCGGCGTTTCGCACACGCTGTACGCCAGCCCGTCGATCGCCACCTCGTATGAGGCCGTGCGGCTGGACACCGGCACGCCGCTGTTCATGCGCGCACCCGGTGAGGCCACCGGCAGCATCGCGCTGGAAAGCGCGATCGACGAAATGGCCCAGGCCTGCGACATGGATCCGCTCGCCTTCCGCCTGAAGAACTACGCCGAAGTGGAGCCATCCACCGGCAAGCCGTTCTCTTCGAAAGCCCTGCGCGACTGCTACGCCCAGGGTGCGGAACGCTTCGGCTGGGCCACGCGCCCGCGCGCACCAAGGCAGATGCGCGACGAAGCCGGCATGCTGGTCGGCTGGGGCATGGGCACGGCAACCTTCCCAGCGCTGATGTTCCAGGCCCAGGCCCGCGCGGTGATCCGCCAGGACGGCAGCGGCGTGATGGAAACCGGCGCCCACGACATGGGCCAGGGCGCATGGACCGCTTTGGCCCAGATCGCCGCCGATAGCCTCGGGCTCGACGTAACCCAGGTCGCATTCCGCGCCGGCACCTCCGACCTCCCGGATGCCGGAATCGCCGGCGGCTCCGCCCACACCGCGACCGCCGGCTCCGCCATCCACGGCGCCGGTGCCGACGTCATCGCCAAACTGGCGGCGCTGGCCATGGGCGACCAACGCTCGCCCTTGTTCGGCGCCGGAAACGCCGGCGTGATCGCGCGCGACGGCCGCCTGGTCCGCCGCGACGACGAAAGCCGGGGCGAGCGCTACGCCGACATCCTGGCCCGCGCCGGCGTGGCCGAGGTCGAAGGCCGCGGCAGCAGCGCGATGGACCCGGCCGCGCAATCCGCCTACGCCATGCACGCCCACGGCGCGGTGTTCGCCGAGGTGAAAGTCGACCCCGATTTCGGCCAGGTCCGCGTCACCCGCCTGGTCGGTGCCTTCGCCGCCGGCCGGATCATCAATCCCCGCATGGTGCGCAGCCAGTACTACGGCGGCATGATCTGGGGCATCGGCTTCGCCCTGCAGGAACAGGCCATCATGGATCCCCGGTCCGGCCGCCCGATGAACCCCAACCTGGCGGAATACCATGTGCCGGTGAACGCCGACGTGCCCGCGCTGGAGGCCATCCTCGTCGCGGAACACGACCCCCACGTAAATCCCCTCGGCATCAAGGGCGTCGGCGAAATCGCGATCACCGGGACCGCCGGCGCCATCGCCAACGCGGTCTGGCACGCCACCGGCATCCGCGTCCGCCAGTTCCCGATCACCCTCGACCGCCTGATCGAGTTGGCCGCGTAATGGATCGTGCCGGCGCGGCGAGATAGGCCACGCCGGCACGGATCCGACGCCCTGGCTCTTGTGGCGTTATCTGTTGGTCACGAAAGGCAGATTTGGAACGCCGACAACGATGGCA
>DATARX010000075.1:0-7764 GCA_036263955.1 Rhodopila sp. | reverse complement strand
CGCGCTGAACCCCGGCCAGCCGGCGATCCCAACCCCGCTGGCGATCCAAACCCCGCGGGCGATCCAAACCAGGTTTCGCCGCCGCATGCCACAGGTCCCGCGGCCGTTGACGACACCGCCGGATCAACCGCTGAGCGGCGCCAGGTCTGTGTCATGTTCTGTGACATCGTCGGCTTCACGGCACTGTCCGCTCGCCTGGACCCCGAGGACCTGAGTACCGTGATCCGCGGCTACCAGTCCCGGGTGGCCGAGGGGATCGCGCGCTTCGGTGGGCTCATTGCCCGCTACGTGGGCGATGGCATCATGATCTATTTCGGCTGGCCCGCGGCGCATGAGGCGAATGCCGAACGGGCAATTCGCGGCGGCCTTGCGGTGATCGAGGCCGTTCGTCAATCGCCGGTCGCAGCCGAACCGGTGCAGGTGCGCATCGGCATCGCCACGGGCCTCGTCGTCATCGGGGAACCGATCGGTGCGGGTGAAGCGCGACAACATACCGCGATCGGCAAGACCCCGAACCTGGCCGCTCGTCTGCAGGCTGTCGCCGAACCCAACAGCATCGTCATCGATGCCGCGACGCGGCGGCAGATCGGCGGTCTGTTCGATTGTCGCGATCTGGGACTGGTTCCGCTGAAAGGCCTGCCGGAGCCAGTGCATGCCTGGCAGGTCATTGCGGCGACCGAGATCGAAAGCCGCTTCGAGGCGCTGCACGCAGACGCAATATCCCCACTGATCGGCCGCGAGGAAGAGTGCGCGTTGCTGCTCCGGTGCTGGCAACGAGCGAAGGAGGGTGAAGGCCAACTGGTGCTGCTTTCCGGCGAGCCCGGCATCGGAAAGTCGCGTTTGATTGCCGCGCTGGAGGAACGTCTCTGCGGCGAGCCCCACAGCAGGCTCAGGTATTTCTGCACGCCGCACCATCAGGACAGCGCGCTGTACCCGGTCGTCATGCGATGGGCGCGCGACCTCCGGTTCACCCGCGGCGACACGCCGCAGGAGAAGCGGCGGAAGCTTGAAGAGGCCCTTACCCGGGTCGGCACATCAGTGGAAGACGTTGCGCTGATTGCGGATTTTCTGTCCGTACCCGCCGACGATCGCTATCCGACACGCGATCTCAACCCGCAGCGCAAGAAAGCGAAGACCCTCGAGGCGCTCATGCGGCGCCTGGCGAACCGCGCGCGCCGGCAACCACTGCTGGTGTTGTTCGAAGACGCCCATTGGGCTGATGCCAGTACCCTGGAACTACTGGATAAAACCATTGGCCGACTGGCAAACCTGCCGGCCCTGCTGGTCGTCTCTTTTCGCCCCGACTACCAGCCCCCGTGGGTCGGCCTGCCGATAACCACCCTGATCACCCTGCGACGGTTGACTCAAGAACAGGCCGCGGAACTGGCGGCGCATGTCGTGGTCGAACGGGCATTGTCCCCGCGGCTGCTGGAACGGATCGTCGCGCAGACCGATGGCGTGCCGTTGTTTATCGAGGAGCTGACCAAGACCGTAATGGAAGGCGCGGAGCACGCGGACAGCCCGGCGACCCACCTGCAAGTGCCAACGACCCTGCAAGCCTCCCTGATCGCGCGGTTTGATCGGCTTCCGGCGGCAAAATCGGTTGCCCAAATCGGGGCCGCAATCGGTCGCGAGTTCGCGCATACGCTGCTGGCCGCCGTCGCGCACATGCCGGCGGCCCAGCTGGCAGAGGGCCTGGAGACACTGGTAGCGGCCGGGCTGGCCTTTCGCCGCGGCATGCCACCGGATACGGTCTACGCCTTCAAGCATGCACTCGTGCGGGACGCTGCCTACGATACCCTGCTGCACAGCCAACGCCAGGACCTGCATGCGCGTATTGGCGAGGCCCTGGAAGGGCATTTCCCCGAAATCGTCGACATGCAACCGGAAATCCTGGCGCATCACTTCACCCACGCCGGGTCGGTCCATCGGGCGATCGCGTGGTGGCGCCGCGCCGGACTGCGCAATGTCGCACGATCCGCCAATTCCGAAGCAGCCACGCATTTCGAGTGCGCGCTTGATCTGCTCGGAAAGCTGCCTCCATGCGAACAGCGCAATGCGCACGAACTCGACCTCACACTCAACCTCGCCGTTCCCCTGCTGGCGATCAATGGTTTTGGCGCGCAACGGGTCGAACAATGTGCCCTCAGGGCCACGGAACTCTCAGCCACACGGCACGGAACACCGAGTCAGTTTGCCGCTCGGCGCCTCGCCTGGAATTCTTGCCTGATGCGTCATCCGGTTCAAAAGACGATGGCGCTGGCGCAGGACCTGATCGGGTTGGCCGAAGAGAGCAAGAATGCAGCGAAGCTTGCCGTGGCCCACAGGGCGTTGGGCTACTCGCTGTTGGTCGCAGGCAAATTCCGCGAGGGGGAAGCGATCCTTGCCCGGGGCGCGGCATTCGCCGACACGATTTCGGATGACGAATTCACCGCCTATGGCGAATACCCGAGCATGGTGTGCCGCGCCTACGGTGGGCAGGCGAAAATCGTCACCGGCTACCTGGCCTCCGGCGCGCAACTCGTCGAGGAAGCGGTCGCCCATGCGCGCCGCAACGGAAGCGCGCATACCCTTGCCTGGGCGCTGGCCGTGGCCGCGCATATCTTTCAGGCGCACAATGAACCGGCGACGACGGCCCGCTTCGCCCGCGAGGCCATCGATGTCGCGCAAGAACACCAGTTGCCGCAATGGCTCGCCCTCGGGGAGCGCTGCCTAGGCTGGGCGATGCATCGATCGGGCAACATCGAGGCGGGAATGGATCTGCAGTTCCAGGGCCGGAAACGCTGGAACGACACCGGGGCCATGCTGCACACGACCCAATGCGCGGTTATTCTGGTGGACAGCTTGCTTCGGGAGGGCCGGATCGCGGCGGCGCGCGCCCACCTGGACGTCGCGCGTGCCCACCGTGAGCACTATGGCGAAGACTATCTGGCCGCGGAAATCGACCGGTTGGAAGGTTTGCTGCGGCAATCCCAGCGGGATGCCGTCGAAATCGTCGATGGCTATTTTTCCAGATCTTTGGACACAGCCCGCCAACAAGGCGCGCGTCTGTTTGAACTCCGCACGGCGACGGCGTTCGCGCAGGTGCTGGCCGAGAGAAACGAGCGCCGCAGGGCGTTCGATCTGCTGGCTCCTATCTACGGCTGGTTCACTGAAGGTTTCGACGCCGTCGACCTGAAGGATGCGCGGGCGGTGTTAAACGCACTGGGCTGAACCGCTGTTCATTCGGACCTGGACCATTATAGCGACCTGCGCCGAAAGACGGGTCAGACTCAAACGATCATGGTCTAGCGCCGCACCGCCATGACGATCCGGTTGGTATTCGTCCCGCGCCGGTTGTTCCCCACGCCCCAGCAATTCGCCGTCTTGGTGAAATCCTGCTGGTTCACCATCACCCCCAGCAAATCGAACGGCAGCCCCGCGATCGCCGCCGCGACATGCCGCTCCAGCAGCACTTTTCCGCCGCGCACCTCGCCGACCTCGAACGCCACGAACCCGCCTGGCCGCACCACCCGAGCGAACTCCTCGAACGCCCGGCGCACGAACCCCTCCCACGCCGCGAGGTCCCGGTGCCTGTCGATCCGCACATCCGCCGCATCGATCCCAGCGAACCAGCAGCGCAGCCAGTTGTCGCCCTCATAATCCACCACGTCCAGGAACGGCGGCGACGTCACGATCAGGTCCACCGCCCCATCCGCCAGCCCCGGAGTCCGTTCCGCCGGCCCGGTCATCAGCACCGCGGGCGGATGCGGCGGCGGCACGCCATCCGCCAGCAGGCTCAGCGTCTTCTTCACGATGATCGCCCGCACATCCCGCACCGGCGGAACCTGCCCGCGCGCCGCGTTGATCTTGCGCTGCGACACCGCCGACACCGCCTGGTTCGGCGGCATCGTATAAACCGAGAAAAACCCCGGCGAGTGCCCCGTCAACCGGTTCAGCGCCACCATCCGGATCCACGCATCCACCGGATCCAGCCCCCCACGCGCCAGCCCCCCGCTCGCCAGCCCCGGGCGCGCCAGCAGCCACGCCTGCAACGCCTTGATCTGACGCAACGTCTGCGGATGATAGAACGCCAGCAGGTCCGCATCCGCCGGTTCATCCGCCATGGACAAAAAATCGATCGAAGCCAGCCGCTCCCGCACCGCCGCGACCGTTGGCGGATCGAACCGCGGCCCCGACAGCATCGCGCTCAACGGATTGACGTCGTTCGCCGCCGGCGCCCGCGCCATCAGCGCCGCCTGCACCGCGGTCGTGCCGCGCCCGGAAAACGGATCGTACACCCGATCCCCCGGGTCGGTCAGCCGCTCGATGAAAAACGCCGGAAGCTGTGCCTTGAAGCAGGCGCGATAACTGATCTCATGGATGGAGTGCCCGCGGCGCTGCCCGGCGGTCCAGAACGCATTGACGAAATAGCGGAGCCCGTTTTCGTCGAACACCGCCGTCGACGCTCCGTCGAAACTGAACGCCCGCAGGCCGGCCGTGAAATCGCCCGCCGGCCCCGGCGCGATCGCCGCCGTGTCCCTCACTTCAGGAACGGATTGTTCGCCTTCTCCGCGCCGATGGTCGAACCCGGCCCATGCCCGCACAGGAACGACACGTCGTCGCCCAGCGGCAGCAGCTTGGTCTTGATCGCCGAGATCAGCGCGGCATGGTCGCCATACGGAAAATCCGTCCGCCCGACGGACCCCTGGAACAGCACATCGCCGACCAGCGCGAACCGCGATTCGGTGCTCACGAACACCAGCGAGCCCGGCGTGTGTCCCGGACAATGCAGCACCGCGAACCGATGCGGCCCGAGTTCCAGCACCTCGCCCTCCTGCATCCACCGGTCCGGCGTCACATTCGCCGCCTCGAAACCATAGGACGCCGCCTGCTCCGCGATGCCGTTGAGCAGGAATTCGTCGCGCTGGTCCGGCCCCTCGACCGGCACCGGCTTGCCATACCGAGCCGACAGCATGGCACGCAGCCCGGCCGCGCCGCCGGCATGGTCGAGATGCCCGTGCGTGAGCACGATCTTCTCGATCACCGCCCCGGTCTGGTCGATCGCCTCCAGGATGCGCTGCACGTCGCCGCCGGGATCGACCACCATCCCGACGTTGCTGGCCTCATCCCACAGGATCGCGCAGTTTTGCTGGAACGGCGTCACCGGGACGATGGCGCCGCGCAGGCGAGTCTGATCGTTCATGCTCAGTGCAGCTTCGGTGATTTCAGGAAACTCGCCCGATCGGCCGACCGCACCGCCACCCGCTTGGGGGAGCCATCGCGTTCCAGCCGCAGCCGCACCTCCGCCCCGGCGCTGCCGGACGACCAGACACGGCGCCACAACCCGGCCAGGTCGGGGATTTCCTCGTCATTGACCGTCAGGATCTTGTCGCCCGCGCGCACGCCCGCCTGCTCCGCCGGGCCATTGTCGGCCAGGCCGCCGACCACCAGCGTCTCATCCGATTCGGTGGCGTACATCCCCAGCCACGGACGCGCCGGCCGGTTCACCCGTCCAAAGCTGAGAAGATCGTCCATGATCGGCGCCAGCAAGCCGATCGGCACGACCATATTCATGTCCAGCCGCCGCCCCTTGCCGTCGCCCTGCTGCAGGATCAGCGAACCGATCCCCATCAGCTTGCCGTCGGTGCCGATCAGCCCGCAACCGCCCCAGAACGGATGCGCCGGCGCGGTGAACAATGCGTCATCCAGCACATATTCCCAGTAACCGGCGAATTCCTGCCGGCCGACGATCCGGGTTTCGATCGCGTGGTGCCGCCCGCCGCCCGCCGCCAGCACCGCCTGGTCGCCCACCTTCATCGAGTCGGAATCGCCCAGGTCCAGCGTCGGCACATCCAGCTTGCCCAGCGCCTGCACCAACCCGAATCCGCTCTCCTGGTCGTACGCCAAAGCGTGGCCCGGCACCGCCTGCCCGTCATTGGACGTGATCCACAGCGTTTCCGCCTCGGTGATCAGATACCCGATCGTCGCGATCAGCCCGGTATTCTTGATCATCACCCCGCTGCCGGCGCGCTCGGTTCCCAGCGTATTGGCGGTGAAGGCGTCGCCTGGAACATAGGTTTTCAGGCTGACGACAGCCTTCAGCGCCCGTTCGAGGTCGAACGAGTAATCGCTAGGGTCGGGCTGCAGATTGGACGGGATTTCCCAGTCTTCCTTCTTCATGCCTCGACGTCTTCCCTGGTTCGGTCGTCCCTTCGGTGGCGTATCGGTCATCGTCTGATTATATCGGACCTTTCGACGCAGCCGACAATGCCGCCGGCTGCAAATGAAGCTGAATCAACCGCCGTTGGCCTTGCGATTCGCCGCGAGTTCGTCCGGGGTCAGCTGGAACCCGGCGATCACGCCATAAGCCGCACCCGTCTTCTTCTCGGAAACCGGCAGATTGAGGTCGATATCGGCGCTGTTGAGCGTCAGCCGGTCCACATTGGGCGGAAACACCACATGCACCGGAAAGACCTGTTTGTCCCGCACGGTCTCGCCTTCGGTCACCGCCAGGAAAACCGGCACGTCGGCTTCCCGCCCCTTCATCGCCGGGCCGCGCTGGACCGAGATCGAAACCTGGACCGAGGCCGGCAGAATGGATTTGTCGTCGCCGGCCTGGCACTTGCCGTTCACCGCGGTCACCCGCGCCTGCAGGATCAGATCGGTCAGGTCGTGCGCCGGGCCCGCTCCGGCGTAGCGGGTCAGGTCCGCCAGCGAGGGAACCAGGCGCGCGACCGGGCACTGCGGCGCAAAGGTATTGGGGGCGGGACCGCAACCAAACAGCGGCAACACCAGTGCCGGGACGCAAAGGCGGGCAAGCAAACGAGAGGGCATCGAAAACTCCGCGGGGCCGGAAAGATGTCCGGCGACTCCCATTGGGTGGGGCATCGCATTGTGCCGTTCGGCAACGGGATCGGCAATGCAGCGATTTATGCCCGCTGCACACCGGCTTGCTGCGCCTCAGAGGGCCGCGCGGAGATACTGCGGCGGCACCTCTTGCTTCACGCCCAGCACCTTGGCCGCCCGAATCGGCCACGCCGGATCGGCCAGCAGCCCCCGCGCCAGCAGCACCACGTCGGCTCGGCCGTTGGCCAGGATCTCGGCCGCATGCGTGGGTTCGGTGATCATCCCCACCGCGCCGGTCGCAATCCCCGCCTGGTGGCGGATCGCCTCCGCGAACGGGACCTGGTAGCCGGGGAAAAGCGCCGGAATCGCCTGCTCGTGCGACACCCCGCCCGAGGAGCAGTCGATCAGGTCCACCAGGCCGGTCGCCGCCAGCAAGCGCGACACCGCGACGGTATCCTCGATCGTCAGCCCACCTTCGATCCAGTCCGAGCAGGACAGCCGGACCCAGAGCGGGAGGTCGGACGGCCATTCGGCGCGGATCGCCTCCACCACTTCCATCAAGAAGCGCGCGCGGCCATGCAGATCGCCGCCATAGCCGTCGTTGCGGCGGTTGGAGATCGGCGAGAGAAAAGAATGGCCGAGGTAGCCGTGCGCGCCATGCACCTCCAGGACCTTGAACCCGGCCTCGCGCGCCATCCGGGCGGTGGCGACGAACTGCCCGATCACCGCGCCGATCTCGGACACCGAGAGCGCGTGCGGCACCGTGGCACCCGGCACCGCCGGCAGCGCGCTCGGTGCAACCGGCACCCAGCCGCCCTGGTCGACCGGGATCGGCTTGCCGCCTTCCCACGGGACATGCGACGAGGCCTTGCGGCCGGCATGGGCAATCTGCATGCCCGGCACCGACCCGCACAACGTGATGACGGCCGCGAGCCG
>DATARX010000070.1:0-6534 GCA_036263955.1 Rhodopila sp. | reverse complement strand
CACCGGTTGCTTCAACAGCAGCGGCAGCTTCGTGAGTTCCTGCGGGCAGGCCTATGACGGCGTGGTCACGCTGTCGTCCAGCCATTCGTTCAACTTCGGCAAGACCGCGGTGTCCGGCGAGTACAGCGCGATCGACACGATGGAGCACGAGATCGACGAAATCCTGGGCGGCGGCGGCCAGGGATCGACGCTGAACGGAATCGCCAACGGCGAGGCGTCGCCCGCCGATCGGGGCGTGCTGGATCTTTACCGGTATTCGGCGCCTGGAGTGGCGAGCTTTACGACGTCGGGCAGTGCCACGTCGTATTTTTCGGTTGATGGCGGCAACACCGACATTGTCGGGTTCAACCAGCAGAGCGACGGCGATTACGCGGATTTCAGCACCTGCGACAATGTCCAGTCGGCATTCACGTGTGCGGGTGAGGCGGCGCCTTATGACCAGTCGTCGCCCGAATACGCGATGATGGAGTCCATTGGGTACGATGGCGTGCCGGAGCCGGCTTCGCTGGCGGTGCTTATCTCCGGGCTGGCGGGGCTGCGGGTGGTGCGGCGGCGGGTGCCGGTGGCGGTTTGACCGGCACGGCGTTCTTGGCGGGTGTGACCAAACACGCATGCCGATGTCACTTGCTCTGGCCGCCCCTGCTCTGGCCGCCCCATGAGGCGGCCAGATCGATCGCGGATCGTCAGGTCGGATAGTAGCGGGTGGCGACACGCGCGGTCCGCGTTGCGCCGATCTCCTGACTGCCCTTCACGAATGCCAGGAAGTGGGGTGTCACGCGATGGGACTTGTAGGCGGCTTCGTCCCGATAGGTCTCGATCAGCATCACGGTGTTGGGTTCGGCTTCGGGAAGCAGCACGTCGAAACCGATGACGCCCGGCTCCTCCTTAAGCGAGGCCTGGCTGTTTTCCTTGCTGATGGCGAGGAACCTGGCCATTCCGGCGGCGGGCACCGTGAACGTAACGATATTGACGATGGCCGGCCCGGTTGCCTTGCCGGTGGCGGCCCTTGCCGTCGCGGCGACCAGGCCGGACAGCAGAGGAATGGTCGCCACCAGTGACAGCGCGCGGATCAGGGCGGTGCGCCGGGTTGAGCGCGGTGTGGTGTCGGAAGATGCCGCATGTTCGGGCACCTCGTCGTGATACGCCATGATCGGGCCGTCCTCTTTCAGGGGAGTCGCATCGGTTGTTGCCAGGACCGTCCCGCGTGTGACCGCAGGACGTTCCGAGGACCGATCTGGGTCTTTTCGGCGGCCCTGAAAGACCCCTGTCGATATGAGAGGGCGACTATTACCAAGGTGTAGGGAGACGCGCACGGACGGCTCCCCCTGCGGACGGCTCCCCTACCCTGCCGCGCGGCCCGAATATGGTGGGTGGTTCGGGCCGCCGGCGATCGCCTCGGGAGCGGATTTGGGACGTTACGTGGAGCAAGGCATGTTCGGCTGGCTATCCGATCGCGGCTTGCACCCAGCTTGCCCAGGCGAGAACGGCGCGATCGTCGCCCTGCCGGCCAACGATCTGGATCCCAAGCGGCAGGCCGTTGGGGCCGATGCCGGCGGGGACGGTGACGCAGGGGACGTGCAGCGAGGTCCAGATGAAGTTGAAGGCGGGGTCGCCGGTCCATTCCAGGCCTTTTGGCGCCTCACCGGGGGCGGCGGGGGTGACCAGGATGTCGAGGCCGTCCATTGCGTCGGGAAAGGCGCGCTGGGTGGATTCGAAGACGCTGTAGGCGTTTTCCAGGGCGGACTGGGTCTGGGTCTGGCCGAAATCGAGGCGTTCGCGCAGGCTTTCGCTGATCTGGTCCGGATGGGTGGCCCGCTCCCAGCCGAGGGCACGGACGCTTTCGCTGTTCATGACGATGGGGTGGGCGTCGACCAGGGTGTTGAAGTTGTCGGGAAGCTCGCGGTGGGTGACGGGGGCGCCGGCGCGGCCCAGGGCCTCGGTCACGCGTTCCAGCAAGGCCTGGGTCTCGGGTGCGGCGGCGGCCCAGGTGGGGGAGCGGCAGATGCCGATGCGCGGCGAGGTCCTGGGGTTGACGTCGGGATCGCCGAGGTCGCGGCCGGAGACGGCGGCGGCGAACAGGGCGCAGTCGGCGACGGTGCGGGCGATGGTGCCGATGGTGTCGAGGCTGTCGGACATGAGTTTCATGCCGATGCGGCTGATCATGCCGTAGGTGGGTTTGTAGCCGACGACGCCGCAATAGGCGGCGGGCCGGATGACGCTGCCGGCTGTTTGCGTGCCGTAGGCGAGCGGGAACAGGCCGGCGCCGACGCCGGCGGCGGAACCGGAGGACGAGCCGCCGGGCGTGTGGGCCGGGTTGGCGGGGTTTGTGGTCGGGCCGGGCGTGCGGGTGGCGAACTCGGTGGTGACGGTTTTTCCGATCACCACGCCGCCGACGGCGCGCGCCCAGGCGACGTGGGCAGAGTCGGCTTTCGGCCGCCATCCTTGCCAGATCGGCGAACCGTATTCGGAAGGCATATCGGCGGTGTCCAGCACGTCCTTGATGCCAATGGGCAGACCGTGCAGGGGTCCGGGCCGGGCGGAGGCCGCTGATTTCCGAACGTATCCGGGATCGAACCAGGCGAACGCCCGCACGGTTGGCTCACGTTCGGCGATCCGAGCGAGATAGGCTTCGGTGAGTTCCTCGGGACGTAGCTTGCCGTCACGCATCATGCGGACAGCCTGCTTGGCTGTCAGACTGCATAGGTCACTCGGTTTACCCATTGGTGCGCTCCTTCTCATCCCGACGGCATGGTCCGACGATCAGACTATGGGTCGGCGTGCATGGCAACGGGGAATAAGAGGGGGAATAAGGGGTGACGCCGAACGCCGGCGAATGGTCGGGATGGCTTGGAGACCGCCACCGGTATGGCGCCAGCGGTATGGCGCCAGCGGTATGGCGCCAACGGTATGACGCCAACGGTATGACGCCAACGGTATGACGCCAACGATATGGCGATGGAGGTGCGGGCCGATACGCCGTCGCCGGAGAGGAAATATGACGACGAAGTAATGTGCGCGATCGTCGGTTCGTACAGCAGTGGTTTGGATTGCACAGCGAAATTCCTCGTTATATATCGTCGCGGTTGCCGATGATGGAGAAAGCCATGGCCCAGTACAGAATTATTTTGGCGAATGATCAGGACCCCGATGATGATCCGCTGCTGATCCAGATTCGGTTGGACGAACAGGGCAATCCTGTTCGGGAGATGGGCTTTGGCATCAGCGGCAAGCCTGGTGACCGGGAGTCCTGCAATCCTTTTGTTTTGTGGAATGCCTCTACGATCGACTTCGGCTCAAGCTATGAAGATCCAACAGAGCGGTACTGGAGCATTTTGTGGTCTGGCCCCCTGACGGTCGGCGGACTGGCGATCGTTAGGGTCGAAGAGGAAAATTACGACTTTCGCGTCAAGGCCGTTGAACGTGTCGCCTAAGTAACTGAAGCAGGCCAGATCCGTGCAGGCATAAATTCGCCCCATACCTGCCTTGCACGGGTCTTGCTAAATTTTTCCCACCATTTTACTTCGCGTTGCTTCCGATCATCTGGCATCGTCCTGGCCGACTTCGACGATGCTTCCATCGGCCGGTCCAAGCAGCCGGATATGGCTGAAACCCTTCCCCCAAACTGTCCTTGTGTCACCATCGCTGCGGCGGATTCCGAGCGTGCAATGGCGAGCGCGGGTGCACGGTCCCGGGTGGCCATGTCGGTCAGATAGGCGATGAGGTTGGCGCGATCGAGACTGTTGCGGTCACCGCTGCGCAGGGCCGCGCTCTGGTGCTCAATCCAGGCATGTTCGTCCGCCTCGTACAATATGTCGGGTGATTGCTCGACGATGTCGGTCATCGGGCTGCCTCCAGTCGGTTGCGGAGCGCAGCAGATTTTGGTGGAGGGAACAGGCTGGGTTTTTGGCGGGATGGAGCCCGAGGGGCTTGCAGCGTGGCGTCGTGCTCGCCGCCGTCAAGGTCGCTGCGCGCCGGCTGCACCGGTGGCCTGCGGCCAGCCTTGACGGCGGTTGCGCGCGGCGCCTGTGGTCTGGCCGCACTGCGAGGGCACTGGGGACGCCCGCGCTCCCGCGGCGTCCGTGAGATGACGAGCCACCTTCGGACCGGGCGACGCGATGGTTCGGCCCGGGCCGCGATGGCGCGGTTGTTCGCATCTGCTATTCGTTACGTTCCTTAGGGGGGCGAATCGGATGCAAGCGCTGATCATCGCCGTGGCTGTCGTCTCCTGCGCCCTCTTGGGGGCGGCATGGGCGGCAGATCCGGTGCCCGTGCCGGCGACTGGACAGCAGGCCTTGCCGGAGGCTGGACGGAAGGCGGGGTCGATCAAGGCATTTTCGGATGCCGACGTGGCGGCGCTGCGCAACGGCGCCGATATGGGGATGACGAAGGTGGCGGCAATGAACGGCTACCCCGGCCCGACGGAGGTCCTGGCGCTGGCCGACAAGCTTGGCCTGACCGCCACCCAGCGGCAGCAAGTCACTGAAAGCCTTGACCATATGACGGACACGGCAAAGCCGCTGGGCGCCGATCTGATCGCGCATGAGCAAGCGCTGGACAAGCTATTCGCCACGGCGACGATCACCCCGGAAGCGCTCGCGGAGGAGATGGCGGCGATCGGCATCCTGCGGGGGCGACTGAGACTGGTCCATCTCGCGGCCTACCTCGAAACGCGGGCGTCGCTGAACCCGGAACAACTCGCACTGTACCATGAACTCCATGGGGGCTCGCTTCATGGGAGTGAGCTTCATGGGAGTGAACTTCATGGGAGTGAACTTCATGGGAGCGAACTTCATGGGAGTGAGGTTCATGGGAGTGAGATGCATGGGGCGACGCACGTCAGTGTCGTGGCGCGTGGCCGGGTGGAGCAGCCCCGCGACCGGCGCATCCACCGGCATGGCGATCACCGAACCGCGGGCCACGCCGAACTGGCGGACCACGCGCGGGGTTCCCAGCATGTGACGGGGAAATAGCCGGGCATCACGGGGGCCCTGGACAAGGCGGGGCGGCGGCCTGTTCGCCCTGACACCAAAATGAAACCGCGAAGCACTGGCGCGTCCGAGCCGGCGGGTCCATCTTTGTCGGGATGAGCGCGCATGAGCAATCCGCCGGTGGGTCATCGGCCTCGGGCTGCGTCCGCGTCGGCGGCGGTCCCGACGGGCTGATGACCTATCTGATCGACCTGCCGCCGGAGGCGCTGCCCAGCGTCTGCAAGCGGGACCTGGAACGCGCGTGGTATGCGGCGCGGGAAGCGGCGCTGGCGGAACGCCAGGGCGCGGTGCGCGGGTTTCGCTTCAACCGGCCGGATGGCAGCCATACGGACCTCGCCTTGGCCGATCGCGACGCGCGGTGCTGGGTGGGCGCGGTGGACCGGACGGTGGGCATCGCCAATGCCTCCGGCCTGTCGCTGTGCCTGCGACTGCTGGCGCTGATCGACCTGCTGGCGCGTGCGCCGTGGGCTCGGCCGATGCTGCATCTCGCGCGTGATGGTGCCGAATTCCATCCGGCTCTGCTAAGAGCGGCGGCGAGTCAGCCGCTGACCCGGGACGCCCGATTCGATGAGGCGGGTTTCCAGGCGCGACTGTCCCGCTTCGTGAGTGGCTTCCAGATCGAAGCCCCGCGCGCGGCGCAACGCCTTTCAGGAGCCGGTTTATGAGTTGTCCTCGCCTTGTTGCCCCGATGGGGATCCTATTGGGTGCGCTTGCCCTCGCCGGGTGTAATGCCGCGCCGCGCAGCGGGCAGGCGCAGGCCGATGCGGAGACCCGGGCCGCGTGCCAGCAGCGGGCCGAACAGGCGTACGAGCAGCGAAACCGAGCGGATATTTACAGCCCGCCGGCGACGGTGAATACGCCGTATTCGGCCAATTACATGCCTTCGATGACGAATCGCGGGCTGTCCGATTTGTATGCGCATGACCGGATGGTCAACGATTGCATCCGCAATACCGGCACCACCGGTGACCGCACGGTGCCCACGACACCCCCCGGGAAATAAAGCGGCCGCTTGGGTGACGCGGGGCGGCGGACGATCGACGCATCGTTTCGGGTGACATTCGGTCTGCCGTTACAGTAATGTGCTGGCGATCCTGGCGGGACATTCTGTTTCCGCGCTCGAATCCGCGCGACCATGAGGTCACGCTTGTTGTTGCGTATCGTTCTGGTGTTGCGAATCGTTCTGGTGTTCCGAATCGTTCTGGTGTTCCGAATCGTTCTGGTGTTGCGAATCGTTTTGGCAGCCTTGTTTTGGGCGACGGTGACCGTGGCTGCCAGGTCGGCGGCGCCGGACCATCCCACGGAGCATGCGCCGACCGGCGATTCGCCGGAGACTCGGGACCAGGCGTTCAGCGCCGCGCTGCGGCAGGCCATCGGCGCGCCGGCGCGGGCAGAACTGGGCGATCAGGCGACGGTGCGGCTGGACGAGGACCTGCTGATCGTGCCGAAAGCGCCCGCGGCGCGGTTGCTGACGGTCGCGAACCGGGCGGTTCCGGCCGATTTCGTTGCACTGCTGCTGGGTGCCGACGGGATGGAGACGCCGGGG
>DATARX010000048.1:0-2894 GCA_036263955.1 Rhodopila sp. | reverse complement strand
GAAAACGATTTCAGACCGATCGTTGGCGTTCATCAGGGCGGCGGCGGCGTCACGGGCGGCTTCGTAGGCCTCGGTGGTCCGCTCGCTCATCCAGTGCAGGCCGCGATGGATATTGGCGTACTGCGTTTCCATCGCCTGCACCATGGCGTCGATCACCACGCGGGGCTTCTGCGCCGAGGCGGCGCTGTCCAGGAACACCAGCGGCTTGCCGCGCACGGTCTGCGTCAGGATCGGGAAATCCTTACGGATCCGTTCGACGTCCAGCGCGGTGGGGTCGATCATGACGTTCATGCTTCCTGCCTTTCCCACCACTGCCCGATCGCCGCTTCAAGCCGCTCGCGGATGGTTTCATTCGCGACCGCATCCAGGGCGTCGGCCAGGAAGGCGCGCACCAGAATGGATCGCGCCTCGGCGTCGGGAATGCCACGGCTGCGCATGTAAAACAGCTGCTCTTCGTCCAGCTCGCCCACCGTCGCGCCATGGCTGCATTTCACGTCGTCGGCGAAAATCTCCAGTTCCGGCTTGGAATCGATTTCCGCGTGCGGCGACAGCAGCAGCGCCTGGTTCATCTGGTAGCCGTCGGTTTTCTGCGCGTCACGGGCGACTTCAATCTTGCCCTGGAAGACGCCGCGGGACCGGCCGGCGAGCACGTTCTTGACCGTCTGGCGCGATGTGCAACCGGGCGCGGTGTGGCCGACGACAGTCGTAAAATCGCTGTGCTGCGAGCCGGCCAGGACCTGCGCCGCGTTCAGGTGGGCGATCGCGCCGGCGCCGCTCAAGGTGGCGTGGACCTCGGTACGGGACAGGCGGGCGCCGAGGTTCAGGGTAAAGCTGTCGTAGGTGCCGTGGGTTTCGACGTCGGCATAGGAGGTGGAAACATGAAACGCGGTCAGCGCTTCATCCTGCAGCCGGATATGGGTCAGGTGAGCGCCCTCGGCGACATGGATCTCGGCCACCGTGTTCAGCAGATAGGCACCCTGCCCGGCAGAAATTTCCACCAGCGTCAATTGCGCACCCTGCTCCAGGCGGATGCTGTGGCGCGGATGAAAATCGGCCTCGCCGCCGGCGATGCTGACCAGTTGGACGATACCGCCGTCGGATCCCGCCGGAACGTGCAAGGCGGCGCCGTCGGTGGCGAGCATGGTGTTAAGGGCGACCATCGGCTCCCGGTCCGGCCAGGTGAGTGTGCCGAAATCAGGCCGGTCCGCGAAACGGACAAAGCCGGCCGCGGGCAGGGCGGACAGATCGGTGCGCAGTGCGCCGTCGACGAACACGATGCGGGGTGCGTCGAGCAGCGGCAGCCCCGCCAGCAATGTTTCGGCCTCATGCCGCGGCGCGGCGGCCGGATGGAAGGCGGTTTCGGCGAGCGGCCGCAGGCTGGTGAATTTCCAGGCCTCGATCCGTCGCGCCTGGGTGCCGCCCGGCAGACCCGCTTGTTTGAATGCCGCCGCCGCTGCCGCGCGCAGGGCGGAATCGCCTGGCAGACGACCGATGAGATCCTCGTAGCGCTGCAGGAAGGCGGGCGCCCCGGTGCTCACGCGGCCTCCGCGATCAGGCCGGCATAGCCGCTCTTTTCCAGTTCCTTCGCCAGTTCCGGGCCACCGCTGCGAACGATGCGGCCGTGGGCGAGCACGTGCACCCGGTTCGGTACCAGGTGATCGAGCAGCCGCTGATGATGCGTGATCACCACCGCGGAGAAGTCCGGGCTGCGCAGCGCGTTCACGCCGTCGGCGACGATCTTCAGCGCGTCGATGTCCAGGCCGCTGTCGGTTTCGTCCAGGATCGCCAGCTTCGGGCGCAGGATCGCCATCTGCAGCACTTCGTTGCGCTTCTTCTCACCGCCGGAGAAGCCGACGTTGACGTTGCGTTTCAACATGTCGTCCGCCATCGCCAGTTGTTTGACCGCGGCGCGCGCGAGCTTGAGGAATTGCACCGCGTCGAGTTCCGCTTCGCCGTGGGCGCGACGGATCGCGTTCAGCGCGGTGCGCAGGAAGTTGGCATTGTTCACGCCGGGCAGCTCGATCGGTGCCTGGAAGGCCAGGAACACGCCGGCAGCGGCCCGCTGTTCCGGTTCCATACTAAGCAGATCGACGCCGTTGAACGTCACGCTGCCGTTGGTGACTTCGTAATCCTCCCGCCCCGACAACACGTAGCCGAGGGTGGATTTGCCGGACCCGTTGGGGCCCATGATGGCATGCACCTCACCCGGGGGCACCGTCAGGTCGATACCCTTCAGGATCGGCTTGTCGCCGATCGAAGCCGTCAGTCCGCGTATTTCCAGCATTGGATTATCCCACCGATCCTTCGAGCGAAACCGCCAGGAGTTTCTGCGCCTCGACGGCGAACTCCATCGGCAGTTCCTTCAACACATCCTTACAGAAACCATTGACGATCAGGCCCACGGCGTCTTCTTCCGACAGCCCGCGCTGGCGGCAGTAGAACAACTGGTCGTCGGCGATTTTCGAGGTCGTCGCCTCGTGTTCCACCTTCGCCGTCAGGTTGCGGCTTTCGATGTACGGCACGGTGTGGGCGCCGCACTGGTCGCCGATCAGCAGACTGTCGCACTGGGTGAAATTGCGGGCGTTGGCGGCGCTGGGCAGCATGCGCACCAGGCCGCGATAGGTATTGTTGGAATGCCCGGCGCTGATCCCCTTGGAAATGATCGTGCTGCGCGATCCCTTGCCGATATGGATCATCTTGGTGCCGGTATCGGCCTGCTGGTGATTGTTGGTCACCGCAACCGAATAGAATTCTCCGACACTGTCCTCGCCGAGCAGCACGCAGGACGGATATTTCCAGGTGATTGCCGATCCGGTTTCGACCTGGGTCCAAGAGATCTTTGATCGGGCGCCGCGGCAGGCGCCGCGCTTGGTGACAAAGTTGTAGATGCCGCC
>DATARX010000031.1:0-12993 GCA_036263955.1 Rhodopila sp. | reverse complement strand
GTTCGCCTACACGGTCCTCACCGAGGCCACGCTGTCCTTCCTAGGCGTCGGCGTGGTCCCTCCCACCCCCACCTGGGGCAACATCATGGCCGAGGGCCGCCAGTACATGACCGACGCCCCCTGGATCATCACCATCCCCGGAGCCGCCCTGATGATCACCGTCCTAGGCCTGAACCTGCTAGGCGACGGCCTGCGTGACGTCCTCGATCCCCGCCTGAGGATCCAGCAATGATCCGGCCAGGTATTGAACAATCTCCCCCCGTCATGGCCGGGCGAGCGAGCACGCGAGGGAGGGGTGACCCGGCCATCCACGCTTCGCCAGCAGATCCAAAGACCACTCTAGCCACGACGCCTAACGCAGAACCACCCGCCTCAAAACGAGAGTCCGAGTCGACATGACCCTCCTTCAGGTAACCGACCTCACCACCGCGTTCCGCACCGCCAGCGGCGAAGTCACCGCCATCGAAAACGTCTCCTTCACCCTGGAGAAAGGCGAGATCCTGGGCATCGTCGGCGAATCCGGCAGCGGCAAAAGCGTCACCGCCCTCGCCATCATGGGCCTCCTCCCGCGCCCCCCCGCGCGCATCCTCGGCGGCAGCATCATCTTCGAGAACCAGGATCTTCTGAAACTATCAGACCGTTCGATGCAGCGCCTGCGCGGCCCCGGCATCGCCATGGTTTTCCAGGAACCCATGACCTCCCTGAACCCGGTGTTCACCATCGGCGAGCAGATCATGGAAACCATCAAGGCCCACGAATCGCTGTCGCAGAAAGCCATCTTCGCCCGCGCCGTCGAAATGCTCGAAAAAGTCGGCATCCCCTCCGCCGCCACCCGCATGACCGACTACCCGCATCAACTCTCCGGCGGCCAGCGCCAGCGCGTCATGCTCGCCATCGCCCTGGTCTGCCGTCCCCGCCTGCTGATCGCCGACGAACCAACCACCGCGCTGGACGTAACGATCCAGGCGCAGATCCTCGAACTCCTGATGGACCTGCGCGACGAATTCGGCATGGCCATCATGATGATCACCCACAACATGGGCGTCATCGCCGAAACCGCCGACCGGGTCCTGGTGATGTACGCCGGCCGCACCGTCGAACAGGCCCCGGTCACCCGCCTGTTCGACCATCCCTTGCACCCCTACACCCAAGGCCTGCTGTCCTGCGTGCCCACATTGGACCAGGACCAGGATCGCCTCGTCGCCATCCCAGGCAGCCTGCCCGAACCGTCGCGCCGCCCGCCTGGATGCCGCTTCTCCGCCCGCTGCACCCATGCGATTTCCGCGTGCAGTGAAACCATCCCGCCGCTCGACCGTTACGAGCCCAATCACGATGCCGCCTGCATCCGAGTCCGGGAAATCGCCTGATGCCGCCGTTGCTCGAAGCCGTCGGTCTGGTCAAACATTTCCAGGTCGAAACCGGCGGCTTCTTCCGCCGCGCCAGGACCGCCCTGCGTGCCGTCGACGGCGTCGACCTCACCATCCAGTCCGGCGAAACCCTCGGCCTGGTCGGTGAATCCGGCTGCGGCAAATCCACCCTCGGCCGCCTGCTGATCCGTCTGATCCCCGCGACCCAAGGCCAGGTCGTGTTCGACGGCTCCGAAATCATGAGCCTGGATCCAGCGCGCCTCCGCGCCATACGCCGCGGCATGCAGATCGTCTTCCAGGACCCGTTCGGCTCGCTCAACCCGCGCATGTCCGTCGAAGAAACGATCATGGAGCCGCTGTTGATCCACGGCAGCCGCCGCGACGACTCAACCCGCGCCGCGGTGGCGAAAATGCTCGACAGGGTCGGCCTGCCCGAAAGCGCCCGCTACCGCTTCCCGCACGAGTTTTCCGGCGGCCAGCGCCAGCGCATCGGCATTGCCCGCGCCCTGATCCTGCACCCCAAACTCGTGGTATGTGATGAACCGGTCTCCGCGCTGGACGTTTCGGTACAGGCACAGATCGTCAATCTCCTCTCCGATCTGCAAGCCGAACTCGGCCTGACCTATCTATTCATCGCCCACGATCTCGGCGTGGTGAAACATATCTCCACCCGAGTGGCCGTGATGTATCTCGGCAAGGTGGTCGAAATCGCCGACAAACGCGCGCTCTACGCCCAACCGAGCCATCCCTATACCCAGGCGCTGCTCGCCTCTGTCCCGGTCACCCATCCATCGCAACGAAAGCGCGGCGCCGGCACGCGCCCAGCCCTCACCGGCGATATCCCCACCGCGCTCGCACCCCCGCCTGGATGCCGCTTCCACACCCGCTGCCCCCACGTCATGCCGATCTGCCGCGCACAGGAACCCGCCATGCGCCCAGCCGGCCCCGGCCACGACGCAGCCTGTCATTTGCTGCCCGGCTGAACCGCGCGGCGCCTCATTCGTTACCGCTGCTGACAACCAGGAGCGGTAACGATGAAGCAACCCCACACCGAACATTCGGTCGCCCACACCGAAACCCAGCAGAACACCGGCAACCACAAGAAGCCCGGCACCCCCGACGAACACGGCGCCGACCGTTTCGGCGGGACCCGCACCGGCAAGGAGAATATCGAAAAGACCCGGGACAAGCCGCCAAGCTAAAGCGACGCACAGCCATGGCTGGGGCACGCGCTTTGCGTGTCCCGGACGCCCGAGATGGCCGGACGCCCGAGAGGGCAGGCCCCCTGAAGCAGGCGTCCGGCCATGACGATACCGCAAGAGTTATGGTCAACCGCCCGTGCTATCCAGAAGCCCTGGCGGCCACCTCCTACCGAACGAAACCTTCCAGTTCGTCCTGCGCCCAATCCTGCACCTGCTTGATCGACTGCCCGCTCTGCAGCTTTGCCAACATCGTCGGCAACGTCCCGCGGTTATAGACCTGGACCGCGATTTCCGGCGGGGCAGGGGCCACCGCGATCCAGTTCTCCTGGTGGTGCGACTTCCGGATCGGATAATGATAAACGGTCCCCTTCGGCGGCTCCACCTCATCCCAGATCTTGAAATCCGTCATGCTGGCGAACGGCGGAACGTCATATCCCTGGACCACCTTGCACCGGGCCTCGACGTTCTCCCGCTGCGACAAATATTCGATCAGTTCCTTCGCCGCCGTCTTGTTCGAACTGAAGTTCCAGATCCCCCAGGAAAACGCACCCAGCGGCAGAAACCGCCCTTTCGGTCCCTTCGGCGCCGGAAACGTCCAGCAATCCGCCGCCACCGCCGGCGCATCCCGCTTGGCCACCGCCCAGGCCGACGGCGGATTCCAGATCAACGCGCTCTTCCCTGAAATCAAGGCCCGGTTATTCGAAGCGTCATCATAGCTGACCGCATCGTCCGGCAAGTATTTCACCAGTTGCTGCGCATATTCCAGCACCTGCCGCACCGCGTCGGTGTGAACATTCACATCACCCTTCGCGGACACCACCTCAGCCCCGAACGCGGCGAACATGGAACCCGCCGTATCCACCGAATCAGCCGTCGTCCCCAGCCCGATCCCTACCGCCATGTTGGCCTTCTTGCACGCCTCGGCCACCTTCAGCATCGTCTCGTACGTCCAGTTCTCCGCATCCGGCGTCGCGTCGGCCGAGGGCGGATACATCTTCACCACGTCCAGTCCGGCCTGCTTCAACACCGAAATCCGCCCGCAAGGCCCCTTGTTCTGGTTGCCCGAACTGCACGGCACCGCGCGCCAATGCCCCTTGATGTTGAACAAATACTGGCTGGCCGCCGCCACCCCGCCGTATTTGCTGGTCAGCCGCTGCATCACGTCATCCACCGGCTCAAGCTGGTCGGCGTGATTCTGCACCTCCCATTCCGGAAACTGCTGGATATCGTGCCCGGTCTTCGCCTGCGCCTCGGCCGCGATCGTCAATATGTTCTTAGACCCGTTGGAGGTGATGAAATCAGGCGCCACCTCCACCTGATGCGCCGCGCCGAACGCGGCACATTGCTTTTTCATGATCTCGTTGCCTTCCGGAACCCAGTGGTCCCAGAACCCGATCGTCAATTTGCCCGCCGCGCGTCCCGTACGGATATGCACCAGCGGAAGCGCCGCCGTCGCCGCCGCGATCTTCATCGCACGCCGGCGCGATACTCTCCATGCCTGAGTAATCACGTAACCTCCTGTTTTTGCGGTCCGGTTCCCGAACCATTATTCACGGTCGCTGTTACGGCCGTGTTGAACAACAGGCTAATGGGATTTGCCACCAATAAGCAATGGTCGCCGCCTGCGAACCCAGGGCGATCGCATTTGGCCCCTTATGGCAGAGGGAGCCAGGGTGTTCGAAATGGTCGTGAGCAATGTACGCGCGAGCACGCAAGAATTTCACACGGATTACACGAAGAAGGGAATCCACGGATTACGCGGAAAGAATGTCCATCACCGTGCTGTCGCGATATTCGTGTTGAGGCAATGAAATAGCTTCTTACTTTCCGCGTAATCCGTGTTGGGTTCTTGCTTCCTCGGCCCCTGAACGACGCGATTGTCGCAACCAATCTCGGCGCCAGTCAAATGCGATCGCCCTGCGTCCGAACTGCCCCGGGTCTGAACGCCCTACAACTACAAAAGCAAATACAACGAAAACCCCAGTACCCCGGCGACGTACAGCCCGGCCGTCACCAGCCGGACCATCTTCGCCCGCTGGCGAAACATTGGCGCCGCCACGAAGGCCGCCATCGTCGCCAAGGTGAAAATCCGCGCCGCCTGCATCTGGGCGTCGGTCGCCTGGTCGAAAATCATCCTTGCCCCCGTCGATACACCAAAGACTCCCGGCCGATTGACTCTCCCCAAGACCGCGAAAAACCGCTAGCATGTCGATAACTGGCGGGTGACCCCCTCGATAATGACACGATACGATTTCATCGTCATCGGCAGCGGCCCCGCTGGTCGCCGAGCCGCCATTCAGGCCGCCAAGCTCGGGCGCGCCGTCCTGGTCATCGAAAAAGGCCGCCGGGTCGGTGGCGTGTCTGTCCATACCGGCACCATCCCGTCGAAGACCCTGCGCGAAACGGTTCTCAACCTGACCGGCTGGCGCGAACGCGGCTTCTACGGCAGCGCCTACCGCGTCAAAAATGACATTCAGGCCAAGGACCTCATGATGCGCCTGCACATGACCCTCGATCATGAGGTCGATGTGCTGGAACATCAGTTCGCCCGCAACAAAGTCCAGACCCTGAGCGGGGCAGGGCGGTTTGTCGATCCCCACACCATCGAGGTCGCCTTGAACGACGGCGACATTCGCGTCGTGTCCGGCGACAAGATCATGATCGCGGTCGGCACCCGCCCATACCGCCCGGCCGACGTGCCGTTCAACAACCTCAACGTCCTGGACAGCGACGAAATCGTCGAAGTCCTGCGCCTGCCGCGCAGCCTCACCGTTGTCGGTGGCGGCGTTATCGGCGTGGAATACGCAACGATCTTCAGCGCCCTGGACGTCAGCGTCGCCCTGGTCGAATCGCGCACCAGCTTGCTGGATTTCATCGACCACGAACTGATCGAGGACTTTACCCATCAGCTGCGCGACCGCGGCATGGCTATCCGCTTCGGCGCCAAGGTCTCCCGTATCGAGTTCGAAAATGACTGGCCCGTCACCATCCTGGAGAACGGCCGTCGTATCCGGTCCGAAATGCTGCTCTACGCCGCCGGCCGCATCGGCGCCACGGACTCGCTGAACCTGGAATCCTGCGGCCTGACCCCGGACGATCGCGGCCGCCTGAAAGTCGATCCGGTCACATTCCAGACCGAGGTTCCCCACATCTACTCCGCCGGCGACGCCATCGGCTTCCCCAGCCTCGCCTCCACCTCGATGGAGCAGGGCCGGATCGCCGCCTGCCACGCCTTCAACATCGCCATGCCGCCGGCCCCTGATTATTTCCCTTACGGAATATACGCGGTGCCGGAAATCTCTACCGTCGGCATGAGTGAGGAAGAAGTCCGCCGCCGCGGCATCCCCTACGAATGCGGCGTCGCCCGCTTCCGCGAGACCTCGCGCGGCCACATCATGGGCCTGAACAACGGCATGATGAAAATGATCTTCTCGCTGAAGACCCGTCGTCTTCTCGGCGTTCACATCGTCGGCGAGGGCGCCACCGAACTCATTCATATCGGCCAGGCCGTACTCAACCTGCACGGCACGCTGGACTACTTTATCGAGAACACCTTCAATTACCCAACCCTGGCCGAGGCCTACAAAATCGCCGCCCTCGACGCCTGGAACCGCATGTCGGCCGCATAGGCAAACAGCGTCAAGCCGCCGGTTCGCTCACGTAAGATCAATGCCAACCGCAAAACCGCCTGATGCAAAAAAAAGCCGCGCGAAGGCAAAAAAAAGGCAACAAATGACCAAAGACACCGCAAATGACCAAAATAGGGCAAAATAAGTCCCGGCCGCCGCCCCTCGCTGCCAATACTGTCGTAGCCGCGGCCGACGCGACCGGGGTCAAGGTATCCCAGGCGCTCTCCTAAATCGCCCCGAACGGCTCAGGCGGCCGGTCGGCGTTCGGCCAAAGCCGGCGGCAGCGCGATCGGCGTGGCGAAAGACACGCTCAGTTCGTGCCTGCCTGATGCGACCACATGGCAGGATGCGGTCAGGCCCAGGCCCGGAACCCGAAGTTCGCCGCTGGCGCCGACACCACAATCAGTGATCGCGCTGACGCGGGCGCCGCCTTGCGAAATGTCCTTCAGATGCCCCTTGTGCCGATGTCCATTGACCACCAGTTCGCAAACCGTCTCCGCCAGCTCGATCATGCATCCGCCGTTCCGCATCGGCGATCGAAGTCCGAACCGTCCGCACCAGAGCGTGCCGCGACTGATCCGCCTCGGCGGCCAGTTCTACGGCATCGTTGCGGACGCGGTCTGCCCGCGTGCTGGTTTGCGAGGCATGCGCCGCGACGCTGGCCATCACCTCCGTGACGGACTGGGCGGCTTGCGCGGCATGGGCCACCGAACGGCTGATCTCCTGGGTTGCCGCGCTCTGCTCTTCCATGGCGGCGGCGATGGCAGACGACACCTCGTCGATTGCGCCAACCTGCCCGGCGATGCGGGTGACGGCACCCACGGTTTGCGTGGTCGCCTGGCGGATTTGCTCGATCTGATGCCCAATATTTTCCGTTGCCCTGGCGGTTTCAGCGGCCAGCTTCTTAACTTCGCTGGCAACGACGGCGAAGCCACGGCCTGACTCCCCCGCTCGCGCCGCCTCGATCGTCGCGTTCAAGGCCAAAAGATTGGTCTGGCTCGCAATATTGGCGATCAGCGAGGCGATCTGTCCGATGCGTTCGACCTCGGTCTGCAGAGCGGAAATCGTTCGTTCGGCCGCGGCGCTGTCCGTCACCGCTTCGCGTGTAATTCTGCTCGCCGTGACGACCTGGTTGGTGATTTCGCCGATCGAGGCAGCCAGTTGTTCGGCCGCGGCAGCGACCGTTTGCGTGGAGGCGAGCGCCTCGCCCGCCGCGTGAGCCGCGGCGGCGGCGTTCTCATTGACGGCAGCCGCCGCCCCGGTCATCTGTGCGGCATTGTCCTCCATTGCGGCCGCGGTTGCAGCAACGGTCTCCGCGGTTTGATTGGCGGTGGCCTCCACCTTGTCGGCCACGTCGCGCAAGGCATCGATGCGTGTCTGGGAGGCGTCGCGTTCCCGCTGCACGCGCACTTCCTCGGCGTACGCCAGCTTGGCCCGAAGGGCGCGCAGAAGTCGGCTGATCGTCTGCAACTCGGGGACAGGCACGGAGTCGATCGACCGTTTCAGGTCACCGCGCGCCAGCGCGCCGAACTGCCCTTCAATGCCGACGAAGGCTCGGCCCATGCGGCGCGCCGCCATTGCGCCAACCGCTGCGACCAGGACACCGACACACAACAGCATCAGGCTGCGCGGGCCCGCGCCGACCCCGGCCACGCCAGCGGCAAGACTGGCAGCGACCGCCGCATAGATGATCGCAAAATTGAGCGCCGTGCCACTGATGATTCCCGCCGTCATGCGCCGCCCGAAAGCGGCCACCCCCGTCCTGACGACAGCACCGCCTCTGATCCGTAAGTCGCGACGGCGTCCGGTACGGAGCGCCTCATACACGGTCTCCGCAGCCCCCACCTCGTCTCGCTCCGGCTTGGTCCGGATGGAGATGTAGCCCGTCAGTTTGCCATCCTCCACAACAGGCGTCACATTGGCCCGCACCCAGTAATAGTCGCCGCCCTTGGTGCGGTTCTTGACCAGCCCCTCCCACGGTTGGCCGGATTTCACCGTGGTCCAAAGGTCGCGAAACGCCGCTTTTGGCATGTGCGGATGGCGGACCAGGTTATGCGGCGCGCCGATCAGTTCATCGAGCGAAAAGCCGCTGATCGCCACGAACGCATCGTTAGCGAACGTGATCCGGCCCCCCGTATCGGTCTGCGACACCAGCAAAGTGCCTTCTGGCAGCGGAACTTCTTTGCTTGTGATGCGGTCATCGTCGCGCACGGTCGAGGCCTTTGCGTGGTTGCTTCACACGTCCGTCTGGCCCCAATTGTTTAATTTTCCCTTAAGAAGACTGGGCGTTCCACAGAAGACCGGGCGTTCCACAGAAGACTGGGCACTCCACAGACGACTGGGCACTCCACGCGACTCCCGTCTTGAACCGCGCCACCGCCCGACGTTCGTCCTGCATCAAACCCGCCCCCCTGGGACACACCCCCTGGCACACGCCCCTGGGATCCACACAAGATCCCAACAGGGCAAACTCAGCGCTGTCCGCGCCTACCCGCCGAAAATGCCTCATCATCGAGCATCGGCAGCATCGCCGTCCCCTCCAGCTCCGGCAGTTCCGCCGCCGGATAAAGTCCCTCCGCCTCCACCGCGGACGCCAGCAGATCCGGCCGGTAGACCCGCGCCGCCAGCCCCTCCAGGTCAGCCTGCCCGTCCAGCCAGCGCCAGCGCCGCAGCTGCCCCAGGAACCAGACGGCATGCGCCCGCGCCGGAAACCAGGCCTCCCGGGTATGAAACCGGATCAATTCCGTGCCGGCCCCCCCCGGCAGCGCCGCTCTGCAGGCTGCCTCCGGCAATCCCAATCCGGCCGGATCGGCCAGCAACGCCGCGATTCCCGCCGCTTCCTCAGGCTGGTCGCACCGCATCTGAGCCTGCAACACCGCCCGTTGCAGATGATGCAGCAACGCCGGATTGGCTTCCGCCCAGGCCTCCCCGACGCACAGGCACTTCTCCGGATGGAACGGCCAGATCACCGACGTCCCGATCAACATTCGTCCCGCTTGCCGCTCCTCCGCCACGTCGCCCCACGGCGCACCGGCGCAGAAGCCCGCGATGGTGCCCGCCTCCAGCGCCTTCACCACGTCCTCCGGCGGGATCACCACCGTCTCGATATCACGGTCCGGATCCGCCCCCCCGGACGCCAGCCAGTAGCGCAGCAGCAGGTTGTGGGTGGAAAATGCGTGCACCACGGCGAACCTGGGCCGCGCCGGCTGATCGCGCAGCCACTCCAGCAACCGCAGCCGCGGCGGCCCGCCGGCCGCCGTCAGGCTGGAAGCCGCCTCATTGCTCACCACGATCGCATTGCCGCCCTGGCTCAGCGACATCGGCACCATCAGCCGCGCCTTCGGCCCACGCAGCCCCGCGCTCGCCGCCAGTGCCAGCGGCGGCAACATCACCGCCGCATCCAGCATCCCATAGGTCAGCTTGTCGGCGATATTCGACCACGACGGCTCGATACTCACCCGCACATCAAGGCCCTGGCCGCGGAACAGCCCGCCCGCCTCAGCGAGCACCACCGGCGCGCTATCCACCAGCCGCAAAACACCGACGCGGATCGGTTTGCTCATGCGTTTCCTTTCACGGATCGTATCAACGCGCGCGCTACATCGACGATGCGGCGCGCGCTGCTCATCGCGGTCCGGCGCAACCACGGGTAAGCCTCCGGCTCGCTCAGCCGGCGTGGCCCGATCAGGATTGCCTTCGCCTTGTCGATCACCGCCCGCTCCTGCAGCCGACCCTCCGCCTCCTTCAGATCATCCCGATCCTGCCGGTGCCGGCGGAACAGCGCCAACGCCGCCCGCAGGATCTGCTTCACATCCGGCGCATGCTTCGCCAACGCCTCGGCCAGCGATTCGCCTGGTTTCAGCCGCAACTCGGTCAGTCCCGGGTCGATGGCCAGCACGCGCGCGACCGGTCCGGCCCGTTCCGCATCGTCGTCCGCCAGCAAGACATTCACCGGTGCGCATCACTGCTATGCACCGGGCAGACAGACGCAAACCCCATGCCGCACCGCGGCATCATTCGATCCGGCGACTGGAGCCGGATTGCCGCCACCCGAGGTCAGCGGTAGCCTGACACCAACTGAAGGAGACCTCTCCATGACCCTCACGCTCGGCTACAAGGCATCCGCGGAGCAGTTCGCACCCCGGCGTTTACTCGATTTCTCGGTCGCCGCGGAACAGGCCGGCTTCGATTCCGTCTTCGTCAGCGACCACTTCCAGCCCTGGAGGCACACCGACGGTCATGCCCCCTCCGCCCTGGCCTGGCTCGGCGCGCTCGGCGCCAGCACCCAACGTATCGTGATGGGCACCAGCGTCCTCACCCCGACCTTTCGCTACCACCCCTCCGTCGTCGCCCAGGTCTTCGGCACCCTCGGCTCGATGTTCCCCGGCCGCGTCATCCTCGGCGTCGGCACCGGCGAGGGCCTTAACGAAGTGCCCTCAACCGGCATGGTATGGCCCGAAATGAAGGAGCGCTTCGCCCGCCTGCGCGAGGCGATCACCCTGATCCGCAAGCTCTGGGCCGAAGACCACGTCAGCTTCGAGGGCGAATATTACAAGACCCAGAACGCCACCATTTACGACAAGCCGGGAACCAGACTGCCGATCTACGTCGCCGGCGCCGGCCCCCAGATCGCCAAATACGCCGGCCGCTCCGGCGACGGCTTCATCTGCACCAGCGGCAAAAAATGGGACCTCTACACCGAGACCCTGCTGCCCAACGTCGCCGAGGGCCTCGCCCTCGCGGCCAAACCGAAACCCGACTACGATCGCATGATCGAAATGAAAGTCTCCTTCGACACCGACAAGCGCCAGGCCCTCGAGGACACCCGCGTCTGGGCCGCCCTGGCCCTGACGCCGGAAGAAAAAATGACCGTCCACGACCCCAAGGAAATGGAGCGCCTCGCCGACGCCCTGCCGGTCGAACGCGCCGCCAGCCGCTGGATCGTCTCCTCCGACCCAGACGAGCACATCGAGAAGATCAAGCCCTACATCGACCTGGGCTTCAACCACCTCGTCTTCCACGCCCCCGGCAACGACCAGGCAAGGTTTCTGAAACTCTACGGCGACCTAATCCTCCCCAAACTCCGCCAGCGCTTCGGCTAAGTTGTGTAGCCCCGTGTCGCGGTCATCCTCAGCCTCCCCGTCACGGGCGTCGTCAGCCCCCGCGTCGACTGCGCCAAACCCCGTGCCGCGGCCCATCTTAAACCGTCTGTCATGGCCGGGCCTGTCCCGGCCACCCACGACTTACACGGCCAATACCGGCTCACTCACCGACACGGGGCAGAGGCCCCCCACCACCGACAGCACCCACCCATGACCACCCGCCTCGAACTCTTCGCCCTCCCTGGCCTCCCCATGGTGCAGGCCAACGACGACCTGCCCACCCTGATCCGCGCCGCCCTCGACCGCGCCGGACAAACCCTGCAAAACCGAGACGTCATCGTCATCGCCCAGAAAATCGTCTCCAAAGCCGAAGGCCGCACCGTCGACCTCGCCGACATCACACCCTCCGCCGAGGCCATCGCCCTCGCCGAAAACGTCGGCAAGGACCCCCGCATCGTCCACGTCGTCCTGTCGGAGTCGACCAAGGTCGTCCGCAGCCGTCCCAACCTGATGATCATGCAGCACCGCCTGGGCTTCGTGATGGCCAACGCCGGCGTCGACCAGTCCAACGTCGCCGAACCCGACGGCCGCCACCGAGCGCTGTTGCTCCCGCTCGACCCCGACGGCTCCGCCGCCCGTATCCGCTCCGCCCTATCACCCCCCGGCATCAACATCGGCGTCATCATCAGTGACAGCTTCGGCCGCCCCTGGCGCCGCGGCACCGCCGGCGTTGCCATCGGCTCCGCCGGCCTGCCCTCCGTCATCGACCTGCGCGGCCAGCAAGATCTGTTCGGCCGCACCCTCGAAGTCTCTATCGTCGGCTTTGCCGACGAAATCGCCGCCGCCGCCTCCCTGCTGCAGGGCCAGGCCGCCGAAGCCCAACCCGTCGTCGTCGTCCGCGGCCTGTCCTGGACAGCCCCTGACGTCCCGGTGGCGGACGTGATACGTCCGCCCGAGGAGGACCTTTTCCAGTGATCACCACTCCATGATTATTGCCCCATGATCATAGCCTTATCGGGCGGGGTAGGGGGCGCCAAGCTCGCCCTCGGCCTGTCGCGCATCATGCCCCCCGAGGACCTGCTCGTCGTCGTCAATACCGGCGACGATTTCGAGCATCTCGGCCTGTCGATCTCCCCCGACATCGACACCGTCGCCTACACCCTTGCCGGCCTCGCCAATCGTGAACTCGGCTGGGGCCGCCATGACGAGACCTGGTCCTTCATGGAAACCATGCAGGCCCTCGGCGGCGACACCTGGTTCCGCCTCGGCGACCGCGACCTCGCGCTGCATGTGGAGCGCACGCGCCGCCTGAAATCAGGCGAAACCCTCTCCGCCGTCACCGCCGATCTATGCAAGCGTATGGGCGTCGGCCCCGCCATCGTGCCGATGACCGACGACAAGGTGCGCACCCGCCTGCTGACCGACCGCGGCTGGCTCGACTTCCAGGACTATTTCGTCCACCGTCGCTGCGAACCCGTGGTCACCCAGCTACAGTTCCAGGGCGCCGGCGCCGCCCGTCCGCATCCCCAATTCATCGCCGCCCTGGCCGACACGTCGCTGGAAGCGGTGGTGATCTGCCCCTCCAACCCCTTCATCAGCGTCGAGCCGATCCTCGCCATCCCCGGCGTGCGAGAGGCGCTGACAGCCTGCAAGGCCCCGATCATCGCCGTCTCCCCCATCATCGCCGGCCGCG
>DATARX010000009.1:0-1875 GCA_036263955.1 Rhodopila sp. | reverse complement strand
GGCGATCGTTGCGACGCGGGAGACGCTGCGGCGTGGCCTGGCCGAGGCGGTGGCGCAGGCGACGGAACGGGAGTTCGAGGAGCAGGACTGGCTGCGCAACACGGCGGACTTCAAGGAAGGCACCAAGGCGATGGGCGAGCGGCGGGCGCCGAATTTCCAGGCGCGGTAACGGTTCGTTAAGACTTCGGCGATAGGACTGCGGCCTCCACACGGAGGCCGCGGTGAGCCAGTCACTTCGCGTTTCGCGCATCCATTTCGCTGCCTGGATCGATACCGCGCTGTGGCGGGCGCTGGCGATTGCCCGGGCCTTGCAGGACGAGTCGCCCTGGATCGGACGGCAACTGCGGCGCCTGGTATTGGTGCTGTGGTGGACGGTGACGGGGCAGTTGCACATTCACGCGCGGTATTGGCTGCGGGCGCGGCGGCTGCGGCGGACTGGGCCGGCGGTGGTGGCGGCACTGGCGGCGGAGACGGTGGATCCGGCGCGGCTGGAGGTGCCGTTTTCGGCGGATCCCGTGGTCTCGGTGATCGTGCCGACCTATGGGCAGGTGGCGTTCACGCTGGGCTGCCTGGCGTCGATCATGGATCACGCACCGGGTTTGCCGATCGAGGTGATCGTTGTCGACGATGCCTGGGGCGGGGCGGATGCCGGGTTGCTGGAACGGGTGCGCGGGATCCGGTTGGTTCGGAACGAAACCAATATGGGGTTTCTGCGCAGTTGCAACAAGGCGGCGGAGGCGGCGCGGGGGCGGTATCTGCTGTTCCTGAACAACGATACGCAGGTGCTGGCGAACTGGCTGGAGCCGATGGTGGCGCTGTTCCGGACGCGGCCGGATACCGGCGCGGTCGGGGCGAAGTTGCTGTATCCGGATGGGCGGTTGCAGGAGGCCGGCGGGATCATCTGGCAGGATGGATCGGGGTGGAATTTCGGCCGGCTGGAGGATGCGTCGAAGCCGGTTTATAATTACGTGCGCGAAGTGGATTATTGTTCCGGTGCCGCGCTGATGGTGGAGCGTTCGGTGTTCGCTCGGTTGGGCGGCTTCGACGGGATCTACGCGCCGGCTTATTTCGAGGACAGCGATCTTTGCTTCCGGCTGCGGCGGATCGGGTTGAAGACCCTGTACCAACCCGCGGCCGCGGTGGTGCATCATGAGGGGGTGTCGCACGGGCGGGATACCACGGCCGGCATCAAGTCCTACCAGGTGGCGAACCGGCGGCGTTTCGTCGCGCGGTGGGGCGAACTGCTGGCGGAGGAGCAGTACCGGAACGGGGAGAATGTGTTTCGGGCGCGGGATCGGGGCATGCGTCGCGCGGTGGTCCTGGTGGTGGATCATTACGTGCCCACGCCGGACCGGGATGCCGGGTCACGCACCATCATGGCGTTTCTGCGGGCGCTGGCCGAGGCCGGGTTCGTGGTGAAATTCTGGCCGCACAACATGGGATACAGCCCGGGATATACCGAGGCCTTGCAGGGCATGGGGATCGAGGTGCTGTATGGGCCGGCGCAGGAGTCGTTCTGTAGTTGGATCAAAGCGGTGGGCGGGGAGATCGACGCGGTTCTGGTGGGCCGGCCGGACGTGACGGAAGACGTTTTGCCGGCGATCCGGCAGCATTGCGCGGCGCGGGTGGTGTATTACGGCCATGACCTGCATTTCGAGCGCATGCGGCGACAGGCCGAATTGACCGGCGATGGCCGTTTGCTGCATGCGGCGGCGCATATGCGGGAGCGGGAGTGCGCGATCTGGCGGCAGGCGGATCTGTCGCTGTATCCGTCGGAGGAGGAGGCGCGGGTTGCCCGCTCACTGGTGCCGGAGGCGGCGATCGATGCGATCGTGCCGTATTGTTTTGCGGACTTCGCGGCGCCCAAGGGCGTGA
>DATARX010000004.1:0-8155 GCA_036263955.1 Rhodopila sp. | reverse complement strand
CCTGGTGCCCGGCGGCTTCGGCGAGCGCGGCACCCCCGGCAAGATCGAGGCGGTGCGCTTCGCCCGCGAGCACAAGGTGCCGTTCTTCGGCATCTGCTTTGGGATGCAGATGGCGGTGATCGAGGCGGCCCGCAATCTCGCGGGCCTGCAAGACGCCTCCTCCACCGAATTCGGTCCGTGCGATACGCCCGTCGTCGGCCTGCTGACCGAATGGTCCCGCGGCAATGCGGTCGAGCGGCGGTCCGAAAACGACGCAAAAGGCGGCACCATGCGGCTGGGTGCCTACCCGGCGGTGCTGGGCGAAGGCAGCCTTGTGCGCTCGATCTACGGCGATGCCCCGGTGATCGAGGAACGCCACCGCCACCGCTACGAAGTGAACGTCAATTTCCGCACCTGCCTGGAGGAAACCGGCCTGCGCTTCTCCGGCATGTCCCCCGATGGCGTGCTGCCGGAAATCATCGAACTGCCCGGCCATCCTTGGTTCGTGGGCGTGCAATACCACCCCGAACTGAAGTCGAAACCCTTCGCTCCACACCCACTCTTCGCCGGCTTCATCGCCGCCGCCGTGCGTCAGGCGCGGCTGGTCTGAGGTCATTGGGCGAAGCAAGCGAGGCCAGGGGCGTTGCCCCTGGACCCCATCAAAGGCGGAGCCTTTGAAATCCGCTTATTAAGGAACTTGGGGATAGAGGGGCCAACGTAGTGGTTTCGCCCCCCGTGTAGGCCCCTCTATCCCCAAGTTCCTGAAATACCTGGTTCCAAGGGGCCTGCCCCTTGGCGGGTCCAGGGCCGCGCCCTGGCCTTGCTTGCTTTACCCGATCCCTCGACGGCGGCCGACCGCGGCATTGACGAAGCGGTTGGTTTGCTTCTATCTGCCCTGATCCGGGTTTTCCTGGGTCCTCGTGATTTGTCCGGCCGGATTGCGGCGAGGTGAAACAAGCGCGCTAAAGAGGCCAGCGGTGGGCGGATGCGTTGCCCAAGCTGCTCAACGGTCGGGCCATCACGTGCAAGGGCCCTGACATTATGACATTCGATCCATCCCGCCTGCGTCCCGCCACCCGCCTGGTTCACGGCGGCGTCCAGCGCACCCACCACGGCGAAACCGCCGAGGCGTTGTTCCTGACCTCCGGCTACGTCTACGACGGCGCCGAACAGGCGGAGGCGACGTTCGCCGGAACCATCGATCACTATCAGTATTCCCGTTTCGCCAATCCGACGCTCAGTATGCTCGAGCAGCGGCTGTGCCTGATCGAGGGCGCCGAGGCCTGCCGCACGACTGCGACCGGCATGGCGGCGGTGAACGCGGCCTTGCTGTCGCATCTGAAAACCGGCGACCGGGTCGTCGCGTCACGGGCCCTGTTTGGTTCCTGCCACTGGATCGTCTCCACGCTGTTGCCGAAATTCGGCATCGCCGCCGAGTTCGTGGACGGCGCCGATCTTGATCAATGGAAGGCGGCGTTGTCGCGTCCCACCAATCTTGTGCTGCTGGAAACGCCTTCCAATCCGATGCTGGAACTGGTGGACCTGCCGGCGGTGGCGGAACTGGCGCACGCGTCCGGCGCGATTGTCGTGGTGGACAACGTGTTCGCGACGCCACTGCTGCAGCAGCCGCTGAAGCTGGGGGCCGATGTGGTGGTCTATTCCTGCACCAAGCACATGGACGGGCAGGGCAGGGTGCTGGGCGGCGCCGTGCTGGGCAGCAAGAAATGGATCAACGATGTGCTGCAGCCGTTCGTGCGCAACACCGGCCCGGCGCTGTCGCCCTTCAATGCCTGGGTCCTGTTGAAAGGCATCGAAACGCTCGCGCTGCGGGTCGAAGCGGCCGGCCGGTCCGCCGCCGCCACTGCCGATTTCCTGGCGGAACAGCCCGGCGTCACCCGCGTCTGGTATCCGATGCGGGCCGACCATCCGCAGCAGGCGCTGGCGCTGAGCCAGATGACCGGCGGCGGAACCGTGGTGACGTTCGAGGTTGCCGGCGGCAAGGCGGGGGCGTTCCAGGTGATGAACGGGTTCCAGTTGATCGCCGTGTCGAACAACTTGGGTGATTCGAAGTCGCTGGCTACCCATCCGGCGACCACCACGCATATGCGCATCGGCGAGCAGGAGCGGGCGCGCCTGGGCATCACCGACGGCGTCATTCGCTTGTCGATCGGGCTTGAGGATGTGGACGACATCAAGGATGACCTGCGAAACGCCCTTGGCCGGCTGGCGGCGCGAGACTGACAAGGTCGCGAAAGGGCTTCTGCCCGCCAGCTGTTTATATCAAATTCAAAATGACGCCGGCGCTGTCGTTGGGAATCCGGTTCATTACGGAAATCGGGCAGGTGCCGGGTGCCGCGGCCGCGGCCGCGGCGGCGTGCGGCATTGTCGGCGCGCGGTGATTGCCAGGAACGGTCCGGACACGGATCCTATCTGCCAGGAGAAGCGCCGCGCGCTGGTGTATTTCTTCGGTCGCCCCACCCGGTTGCGGCTGGGCGAACGTCTGGCGGCCGGCCTGGCACTGTTGCGTGTGAAATTACCCCAAACGATGAATGCAGTGGGGGATTGCTACGAGCAAATCGGCGTCATGCCGGCATCGGATATCGACCCGCCGTTGAACCAGACCGGCTGTCCGTTGGCTCTGCGACCCGGCACCGGAATCCGCCGTTCTGGACAAGCGGCATGGATTGGTCCTTGATTCGCGGCTTCGACAAGGCAAGAAGGTAAGGTGTCATGTCGTCTGAAGATTCAAAGCCTGGCCGAACCAAGCGTTCGGGCTCCTCCGTGATGCAGCCGCAGCGGCAAGGCCGCTCCGCGGGCAACGCGCGCGCCGACTATTCCCGCACCACCCGGGACGTGCATGTATCCGTCCGGTCGTTCTTCCTGGCGGATCAGTCGCAGCCCGAGGAGAACCATTTCGTCTGGGCGTACCGGGTGAAGATCGAGAACCAGGGGGCGGAGCCGATCCAGTTGCTGCGCCGCACCTGGCAGATCACCGATGCGCGCGGCCGCACCCAGCACGTCCATGGCGCCGGCGTGGTTGGCGAACAGCCTCTGCTCGAACCCGGGGAAAGCTTCGAATACACCTCCGGCACCCCGCTCGACACGCCGTCGGGGTTCATGGTTGGCGCCTATCACATGGTCGTTCCGTCCTCGGGCGAGAGCTTCGACGTGGCCATTCCGGCGTTCAGCCTGGACAGCCCGCACCAAAACGGTAGGGTTCATTGATCCGAAACACGGCAGGTTGTGGGGCTCTGAGCGCGCCCTAAATCTGCCAGGGCGGCCAAGCCCGAAAAGCAAGCCGGAGGAATATTCGCGGTGAACATCGTTACGCCTGCCTCGTCGCGGGCCGCCAGTTCGGTCACCGAGGCCAAATCGGCCACGGACGATCGCCCAACGCAGGAGCAGGCCGAAGCCGCGGTCCGCACGCTGCTGCGCTGGGCTGGTGACGACCCCGACCGCGAGGGGCTGCGCGACACGCCGTCCCGTGTCGCGCGCTCCTACCAGGAATTTTTCGTGGGCTACGCGGTGGATCCCGTGGCCGTGCTGGAACGCACGTTTGAGGAGACCGACGGCTACGACGAGATCGTGCTGTTGCGCGACATCCGGTTGGAAAGCACCTGCGAGCACCACATGGCCCCGATCATCGGCCGGGTGCATGTCGCCTATCTGCCGCACCGGCGCGTGGTCGGGATCAGCAAGCTCGCGCGGGTGGTCGATGCCTACTCCAAGCGGCTGCAGATCCAGGAAAAGCTGACCGCGCAGATCGCCAATACGATCCAGGACGTGCTGGAGCCCCGCGGTGTCGCCGTGGTGATCGAGGCGGCACACCAGTGCATGACGACGCGCGGCGTGCACAAGCCTGGGGTCACCATGGTCACCAGCCGGATGCTGGGCGCGTTCCGCGACGACCCGACCACGCGGCGGGAATTGCTGGCGATGATCGGCAATCGCGGGTCCGCGATCTTAAGCGAGTAGGGTTTGGTTCGGGCGGAACGACCCGGCCTTAATGCGGCATGATCAGCCGGTAAGATGCGCCTGCCGTGCTCGTTTCGCCGACCGCATTTCGCGCGGAGACTTTCGGAGTAAGGCGGAGCGCACGGGAGGTGTGAGCGGTCTTTTATCCCGGGGGCTTTTCTACCGTTCCTACCGGCGCCCAGCCGAATCTCAACGTCCCTGGCGTACTTGGTGACAGCGCGATCCAAGGCACCGACGCGTCGGCCTGATCGCGAGTCCGAGCGCTCCGCCGCGCTCCGAAAATCTCCGTGCCAAATGCGGTCGGCAATCCGAACATCCGAGCGGCCGGTTTCCCGACGTCGCATCGACGCCGACCCTGTCCCGATCCCGGACGATTGACAAATGTCACCACAAATGGATGTGCAGTGGCCCGAACCTGCAACCTACGCTTGATCTGTTCGGAAAACGCTACCGAAGCCGCGTTTTTATTGCTGAACAGGGTTGCATTGCCGAACAGGATCAAGCAATTAGCATTATCGCGAAAACTCGCGGCAACAGTCGGCCAAGCGACGGTAAAAGGGGAAACGGACTATGCGGATAACGCACCAGATAGGCGTAATGGGCGCGGCGCTCGGATTGGCTCTCGCGGCGCCGCCCGCCCATGCGGCGGATCCTATCAAGATCGGTGTCATTGCCGAAACGTCGGCGATCAGCGGCGTGGGCATCCCCAATGCCGCCAAGTTGGCGGCCGAGGAAATCAACAAGGCCGGTGGCGTCAACGGACGGATGATCGAGATCGTCGACTACGACGACCATAGTTCCGCCGTCGATGCCGTGCGCGCGTTCCAGCGCGCCGCGCAGCAGGACAAGGTGTCCGCAGTGATCGCCAGCTATATCAGTGAGGTCGTGCTGGCGCTGGAACCCTGGGCCGGCCGACTGAAAATGCCGCTGATCACGCCGGGTGCAGCAAGTAACGAGATCACCAAGCGCGTGCATGACGATTACGACCATATGAAATACGTGTTCCACGGCTACCTTGCCTCCACCCAGATCGCCGATGTCGCGTGCCAGGCGTCCAAGTCGCTGATGGTCGGCGATCTGCACATGAAGACCGCGGTGGTCATGAGCGAGGACGCCGCCTGGACCATCCCGCTGGATGACGAATACCTGAAGTGCCTGCCGGCCATGGGCCTGAAAGTGGTGGATCATATCCGCCTGTCGCCCGACACCACCGACTTCACGCCGATCTTCAACAAGATCGAAGGAGAAAAGCCGGACGTCATCGTTACTGGCCTGAGTCATGTCGGCGTGCAACCGACGGTGCAGTGGCAACAGCAGCAAGTGCCGATGCCGATGTACGGGGTCTCCAGCCAGGCGACCAACGCGACCTTTTGGAAGGACACCAACGGCGCGACCGATGGCGTGATCTTCAACATGGTTGCGGCGCCGGACGTGCCGGTGACGCCGAAAACCATTCCGTTTGCCAAGGCGTATGAGGCGAAATACGGCAGCCTGCCCGGCTACGCCGCGTATCAGTCCTACGATGAAGTGTTCATGTGGGCCGACGCGATCCGCAAGGCGGGCGGCACCGACCCCGACAAGATGGTCGCGGCGATGGAAAAGACCGACTATGTCGGCACCATCGGCCGGATCACATTCCTGCCGAAGACCGATACTTTCGCCCACGGTATGCGGATCGGCGAGGGCTACATCACCGGGCTGATGGTGCAGTGGCAGAAGGGCAATCCGGTTACCGTCTGGCCGGCCAATGTCGCGACCGGCAAAATGGCATTCCCGGCCTTCACCAAGTTGCCGCAATAACCGTTTGCTCCGTGCGTCTTGGCCGGGTCCGTCCCGGCCAGCCACGACTTCGGTTGCCGTCGTAGGCAGCGCCGTGGCCGCCGGCCATAAAAAGCCGGCGACCGTGCCGCCAGTCAGACACCTGGGAGTCTCATGCTCGCATTGCAGATTCTGATCGACGGGTTCGCGATCAGCAGCCTTTACGCCCTCGGCGCGACCGGGTTTACCCTGATCTTCGGCGTCTCCGGCGTGCTGAACCTGTCGCATGGCGCGATCATGGTGGTGGCGGCGGTCATCGCCTGGTGGGTCTCGGGCAGCTTCGGCGCGGGCCCCTATCTTGGCGCCCTCGCCGGTGTCGGCGCCAGCCTCGCCTGCGCGTTTTTCACCTACCGCGTTATCGTCCGCCCGATTCAGAACTCTCCCGCCATCCCGCGTGAGGAAAAAGAGATCTTCGTCCTCACCGGCACGCTGCTGTGGGGGATCATGCTGCAGGAGGCGGTGGCCTACCTGTTCACGGACAATCCCAAGACGGTGCGCCCGCTGGTCGAAGGCGTGGTGATGATTCTGGGCGTGCGCACGCCGTGGAACGAGATCCTGACGGCGGCGCTGTCCTGGGCGGTGATCGGCCTGCTGTACCTGCTGGTCAACCGCACCCGCACCGGCAAGTCGCTGCTGGCAGCCTCGATGAACCCGCGCGGCCTGACCCTGCTGGGGTTCGAGCTGTCCAGCATCTATGTCCTGGTCTGGGCAATCTATGGCATCCTGGCCGGCATTGCGGGCGTGCTGCTGGGCGCCTTCCTGGGCGTCAGTTCCGGCAACGCCGGCACGCTGACCGCCAGCGCCTTTTCCATCGTCGTGCTGGGCGGGCTGGGCAGTGTCTCCGGCTCCCTGATCGCGGCCTATGTCGTGGGTTATCTGGAGACAATGACGGCCTATCTGGTGAATCCGTCGATCCGCACGGTACCCGTGCTGCTGCTGCTGGTCGCGGTGGTCTATGTGCGGCCGCAAGGCCTGCTGGGGCGGAGATAGCAGATGTTCCGTTCGCGCACCTTCCTGATTGTGCTTCCCGCCCTGCTGGTCATGGCGCTGCTGCCGCTGGGTGTCGGCGGCTACATCCTCGGCCTGCTCACGCTGGCCTATTATTACGCTGTGTTCGCGATGTCCTGGGACCTGCTGTTCGGCTTCGCCGGTGAGGTGAACTTCGGACCGAGCTTCCTGATCGGGGTGGGTGCCTATACGGCGGCGTTGCTGAACCATTACTGGATGTGGCCGATCCCGGCCTGCCTGGCGGCCGGCGCCGTTGCGGCGGTGATCGCCGGTGCGGTCCTCGCGGTGCCGGCGCTGCGTTTGACCGGGCCCTATTTCGGCCTCGTTACGCTGGTCGCGGTGTTGCTGCTGCAGAACGTCCTGGTGCTGTTCGCCGGGATTACCGGCGGCGAGATCGGGCTGGACCTGCCCGATGTGCTCGCCATCGACGACACCACCAACTATTACTACGCGCTGGCGTTCATGACCGTCAGCGGCGCCATCCTGTTCGGTCTGTCGCAATCGCCGGTCGGGTTGATCCTGCAGGCCAGCGGCCAGGACGCGATCGAGGCCGCGGCGCTGGGCTTCAACGTCGCCAAGCACAAGATGGCGGCGTTCTGCATCAGCGCGTTCTTCTCCGGACTCGCAGGCGGGATGCTGATCTTTTATTTGGGTACCGCATCGGTCGGCACGGTGGTCGACATCGCCGTCGGAGTGAACGTGATCATCGCCGCGGTGCTCGGCGGCCGCCGCACCATCCTGGGCGCCGCCGTCGGATCCATCTTCCTTATCGGCGCCGGCGAAATTCTCCGCCCGCTCGGGCAGCTATCGACTTTCGTCGTTTCGGCCGTGGCGTTGGTTGTGATCCTGTTTTTTCCTGGCGGCTTCATGGGCCGATTGCTGCAGGCGGGAGGCCGCGAATGACCGCGCTGCTGGAAGTCAACGGGTTGATGAAGCGCTTCGGCGGCCTGATTGCCGTCAAGGACATCGGGTTTTCGATCGCCGCCGGAGAAATCCTCGGCCTGATCGGCCCGAACGGATCCGGCAAATCCACCGTGATGAAATGCATCATGGGGATCGAGCGGCCGAATGCCGGACAGGTGAAACTATCGGGCGTAGATGTCGCCGGCTGGCCGACCCACCGCATCGCCCGGCAGGGCGTCGGCATCGTGTTCCAGCACGCCAGGCCGTTACAGCGTCAAACCATCCTGGAGCATATCAAGCTGGCGCTGCTGCCGGACAACCTGCTGATGTTGGCGACCGACCACGGCGTCACCCGCCGAGCGGAGGAAATCGCGGCGCGTGTCGGTCTTGAGCGGGTGATGAACCGGCTGCCGCGCACCCTGCCGTTCGCCGATCTGCGGCGGCTGGAACTGGCGAAGGCGATCGCGCGCAA